>CAYNDR010000006.1:19861-28336 GCA_964395295.1 uncultured Planctomycetales bacterium | reverse complement strand
GGTCGAAGGCACGGACGACGAGGCCTTCGCCCGGAGCCTCGAGGAGCGCCGCCGCGCCGAGCGGGGCGAGGACGACTTCCTGAAGACCCTCGATCGGCGGGCCTCGCGCCGCGCGGCCCAGCGGCGGGCGGCGGCGCGCCGGGGCCCGCCCGTCTTCGCGCTCGCCGCGGCCGGGCTCTTCGTGGCGCTCGCGGCCGCCCTGGCCCTCTGGGCCCTCGGCCGCCGTCCCGGCACGGAGGCCCCCGTCCAAGTGGTGAAGCCGCCCGAGGCGGCCGTCGACCGGGAGGTCCCGCCCCCTCCGAAACCCGAGCCGCCGCCGGCGCCGAAGCCCATGCCGCCGGAGGAATCCCCGGCGCCTCCCCCCGCGCCGCCGGAACCGCGGCCGGTGCCAGAGGCGCCCCCGCCGGACATGGCCGAGCCGCCCGAGTCTCCCCCCTCGCCCCCTCCGCCCGTGGAGCCCACCCGGCCCGCGCCCGTCCTCGCCTTCGAGGCCGTCGAGGGCCAGGTCTTCGTCCTCAACGCCGCGGGCCGCGCCCCGGCACAGAAGGGCCGGGAAGTCTTCCCCGGCCAGGGCGTGGTCGCCGCGGGCCCCGCGGGGCGCGCGGCGCTCCTCTACGCGGACGGCACGCGGCTGGAGATGGAGGGCGAGACCTGGGTCCGCGAGTTCTTCGACCCGAGCCGGCCGCCGGCCAAGCGCGTGATCCTGGCGCAGGGGACGCTCGCGGCGGAGGTGGCGCGCCAGCCCGCGGACCGGCCGATGGTGTTCGCCACGCCGCACGCCGAGGCGCGCGTGATGGGGACGTCGCTTCGCCTGACGGTGGAGCCCTCGATGACGCTCCTGGAGGTCCGCGAGGGGAAGGTGCGGCTCGCGCGGGAAGGCCGGACCCTCGACCTCGGCCCGGGGCAGTACGCGATGGCGGGCCCGGGGCTGCCGTTCTCCGCGGGCGCGATGGACGTGAACGAGATCGTCCTCCTGCCCCAGGAGGCGAAGCTCACGGGGGGCGAGTGGGCGCTCGTCCGGGACCCGCGGAGCTCGAGCGGGCTGGCGCTGGAGGCCGTGCAGGCGCCCTACAAGCCGATCGACCACGTGGAGAAGCGGCCGGCCTGGGCGGCGTTCACCTTCTACGCGAGCGCGGAGAAGGAGTACCGCCTCTGGGTCCGCGCCGCGAGCGTGGCCGCGGGCGATCCCTGGATGCGCGACATGGTGACGGTGGAGCCCCGGGGCGCCCGGCTCAGCCGCAAGAGCCCCTTCTTCGGCACGGCGCCGACGAACGCGTACGTGATCGACGGGATCAGCGCCGCCCCGGGCTACGCCTGGGTGGGGAGCCGCGCCGAGGAAGGGAAGGCCGAGCCCCCGCCGCTGTCGGTCCGCTTCGAGCAGACGGGGCTCCAGACGCTGCGGCTATACGGGGTGCACCGCTCGGTGCGGATCGACGCGATCTGGCTCTCCGCCACGCAGAAGGCGCGCCCCGCCGCGAAGCACCTGCCGCCGCCCGAGTAGCCCAACTGCTAACCCTGTCGAGTCGCGACAGAGTTAACAGTTGGGCCCCCCCGAGGGGGTGGAGCCGATCCATGCGCTATTTCGACTACGAAGCGGCGGCCCGCGAGGCCGGCATCCCCGGGAAGAGGCTGGCCGATCTGGTGGAGATCATGGGGCGCGAGTTCCCCGGGGACGAGATGATGCTTGAACTGCACGTGCTCCGCGCCGTCATGGCCCTCCGGGATGGGCGCATTGACTGGGAGGACGTCCTTCCCTCCTCCCCCACCAATCCTTGATGCTCTATGCTTGATGCTGTCCGCCCCTGAACGTTTACAATAGGGATATGGTCCCCCACGCCGGGCGCGCCCTCCTGCTGGCGGCGCTGGCCGGGATCGCGGCCGCGCCCCAGGCCGCCGACGACAAGTCGCCCGGCATCCGCTCCTGGAAGCCCGGCCCGCCCGTCCCCCGCCGCTCCTGCTCCTCCGCGCCCGTCGTCTCCGCGGGCCCGTGGCTCGTCTGCGTGGACGGGACCAACGACGACTGCCACGCCGCCCGCCAGCTCCCCGACGGGACGCTCTCCCCCTGGCAGACCCTCAAGGACTGGGGCTTCGGCGGCGTCCACCACGGCAACGGCAACGTCCTCCTCGGCGACATCGCCTTCAACGTCGGCATCTCCGGCTACACCCGCCGCCTCCAGGCGAAGGGCGACGGCGTCTCGAAATGGGAGTTCCCCGTCCCCGGCGACAAGATCGATCCGAAGAACGGCCGCCCCCGCGAGATGGTCTGGGGCGGGGCGGCGGCGGCAACCATCGGCGCGAGGACCTTCCTCTACTACCTGGGCGGCTTCGAGTACCGCGGCGGATCGGGGAAGGACCCGGCCTCCCTGGACGCCGTCTACGTCGCCGAGCGGCAGGGCGCCAGCGGGCTGGGGGAGTGGCGGGCCACGACCCCCCTGCCCTACCCGGCCATGTCCCCCTGCGGGGCCGGGTGGAACGGCCGGGTCTACGTCCTGGGCGGCCGCGGCCGGTTCCAGGTCCCCGACCGCTGGCACGACGAGGTGCTCGTGGCCCGGCCGAACGCCGACGGGACGATCCCCAAATGGGAGGTCGCGGGGCGCCTCCCCCGCCCCCTGGAGGGCGTCCTCGGATTCGCCCACGGCGGATACCTGTACGCGCTCGGCGGAAGCTCCGGCAAATCGCACGCGGAGTGCTTCCGGGCGAAGATCCAGCCGGACGGGCGGATCGCGGGATGGCAACCCCAGGCGCCCCTGCCGAAGCCCGTGGGCTTCTCGCACGCCTGCGTCATCGGCCGGCACGTCTACGTCGTGGGGGAGGTCGAGGAAAACAGGCAGGCGCCCGTCTTCATCGCGCCGCTCTGATCTATTCCAGCGTCTTGGCGGCGTCCGCGGCGGGCTTCACCATCACGCCGAGGCCCGCGCACTTGAGGCACGGGAGCGCCATCTTCGGGTGCACCCACCCCGCGCCGCCGCAGGCCCCGCAGGAGTCCGTCGAGTAGATCCCCGAGACCGCGATGGCCTCGCCGCCCCCGCCCTTCTTCCCGAACATCCCCCCGCAGCCCTGGCAGTTCACGCGCCCGCCGCCCTTGCAGGTCTTGCAGTCCTTGATGAGATAGCCGGTCCCGTGCTGGCCGTTGATCTCGCAGTTGCGGCACTTCTGCGTGACGTCCGCGTTCCCCACCGCCCCCGGCGCCCGCACGCGCCCGCCGTCGCAGAACGGGCAGTCCACCCTCTCCTTCCCCTGCCCCTGGCAGGAGGAGCACGCCACCCGGCCGCCGCTGCAGCCCGTGGCCGTGCAGGTCTTCTCCTTCCACGGCTTCCCCTTGCAGGTGGGGCAGACGACCGAGAGCCTCCCCGCGCAGGCGGGGCACCCCACGCCCTTGAGGGTCTTCCGGCCGTCGCAGTTCCGGCACTTGGTCGTGAGGTTGGTGTTCCCCACGGCCCCGCTGGGACGGACGCGCCCTTCGCCCTTGCAGACCGGGCAGTTGGTGTCGATGGTCCCCTTCCCCTGGCACTGGGTGCACGCGATCCGGCCCGCCTTGCAGTCCTTGCAGTAGCCCAGGGCCCTGATGCTCGCGGCCAGCGCCCTCAGGTGCTCCGTCGCCCCCTTGGGGCCTCCCGCCGCACTGCACTCGTGCACCGCCTGGAACGCCCCCTCCAGGCCGATGCCCCGGGCCAGCGCGCGCCGCACCTCCACCAGCGTCCCGGCGTACCTCGTCCCGAAGACGGGCGAGGACACCGCCGCCAGCTCCAGCATCGAGTCGTCCATTTCGGACGCGTTGAAGTAGCGGGAGATGCGGTACTGCAGGATCTGGTCCGGGTCGCCCCAGTACTTGCCGTCCGGGCCCTTGCGGAACCCGCTCTGGGTCATCAGGGCCTCGACCGAGGCGTTGTCCCGGCCCGCCTCCAGGAAGTGGGCCAGGGCGATCATCCGGGACAGGGTGTGCCCCTCGCCCTTCTCCAGCATCTTCCTGGCCTGCGCCGTGTGTTCGTCGGCGGAAAGCGCCGTCACCTTGTCGAGGGGGCACTCCTTCAAGTAGGCGTTCCACACCTCGGTCATCGGCGGGGTGATCCTCCAGGCGGACTCCGGCCGGGAGAGGTAGTAGGCCAGGAAGTGGAGCACGTCCGAATTGCCCGCCGATCCGCGGATCGACTCCGCGACCGGGCCGCGGTTGGCCGTGACCGCGCGCGCCGCCGGGTCGCGCAGGAAGGGCACGAACCCTCCCGGAGGGGGAGGGGCCGGCGGGGCCGCGGGCGCCGCCTCGGCCGCGGGCGCGGCCGGGGTCGCCGGAGGCGCGTCCTCCGCCTTCGGGGCCGCGGGCAGGGGGACCACCGGCGCGGGGGTCATGCCCCCCGGCACCGGGCTCAGCGGCAGGGCCGGCCGGGCGGCCGCCGGCCGGGGGAATTCCACGGCCGTTCCGGAGGCCGGCAGGCGCGTCTCGGGAGCCGGGGAGGCCTCCGCCTCGGCGGCAGTGCGGTCCCGCAGGGCGGCCTGGCGCTTGGACAGGGCCACCCCCAGGAAGACGAGGCCGAAGAAGGCCAGCACCACGGCCGCGAGGCCCAGCGGCAGCATGCTCTTCTCCCGCCGGACCGTGAGGGGCTTGTGGACCTTGGGGATGCTCTTGGTCGTCCTCCGGACCACCCGGCTCGTGTCGCCCGTCGACCGCCGCAGGGGCGGGGGCTCCGGCCGGGAGAGCTGGGGCTGGGGAAGCGGGACCGCGGCCGGCACCGGGACGCGCGGCGTCGCGTCGCCGACGGCCTCGGCAAAAGTGAACTCCTCCGCGCCGATCCGCAGGACGTCCCCCTCGCGGAGGACATGGTTGGAGCAGGCGCCGCCGTTGACGTAGACCAGCCCGCGGCCGGTGAGGTCCCGCACGCAGTGCCCCTCCGGCGTCACCGAGATCATGGCGTGCTGGGGCTCCGCGCCCGGGACCCGGATCCGGCAGTCCTCCGCGCTCCCCAGGGTGACGTGGCCTTCCAGGCGGACGGGTGTGGGCGCGCCACTGCGGGGCGTGAGATAGGAATTCTTCATGGATCGCCGCTCCCAAAACCGCCGGCTCGCCCCCTTAGATTAAACACCAAACGGGGCCGCATTTCCAATACGTTCATGCGAAAAAGCACCGCCCCGGGGGGTGACAGCGGGCCGCGGGGAGGCTATACTGGGGGTCGAATGAACGTCATCGAGCTGATCCTGCTCCTCCTCGTGGCCGGCATCCTGGGCGTCGTGTCCCAGAGGCTCACCGGCATCCAGGCGGGCGGCCTGATCATGAGCATCGTCATCGGGTTCGTGGGCGCCTGGGGGGGCACCCGGCTCTCCATCTGGCTCGACATCTACGATCCGATCCGCCTGACGGTCTTCCGCACCGAGATCCGCCTGCTCTCCGCGATCGTGGGAGGCGTGATCGTCACCTCGGTCGTGGGCTGGCTGCAGTGGCGCGGCCGCCGCAGGAAGGCCGAGAGGAAGAAGTAGCCCCCCGGCGCGGTCAGCCCGTGATCACCTTGACCGCGATGTCCACGCCCTGCTCCGAGGCGATCCGGCCCAGCCGCTCCCGGAGCCGGTCCGTGCCGAAGGAGGGCGGCACGCCGACCACCGCGCGCATGTTGAACAGCGGCGCGCCGGTGATCGGGGCGTGGACCACGCTCGTGGCCAGCTCCTCGATGTTGGCGCCCAGCCCCGAGAGGGTGGCGGCGATGCCGTGCACGATCCCCTCGTGGTCGGCGCCGCTCACGGCGATCTCGTGAGGCAGGTACCCGGCCAGGCGCTCCGGGAGCCCTCCCTCCATCGGCCGGGCGCTGACGCTGATCCTCTTCTTCTTCAGCGATTTCAGGGCGGCGACGAGCTTCCCCTCCCGCTTCTCCGGCACGGCGATCTTCATGATCCCGGCGAAGTCGCCGCCCAGGCGGGCCATCCGGCTCTCCTCCAGGTTCGCCCCGTGCTTGACCAGGACCTCGGTCACCTGCTCCACGATGCCCGGCCGGTCCCGGCTGGTGATGGTCGCCATGATCTTCCTGGCCATGCTTCGCTCCCTTCCCGCCATCATAGACGAAACGCGCCGCGCCGTCGATTCTTGCGACGAATCCCTCCCCCCGCGCTATCCAGGTCTGGAGCCGGGACGCAACCCTGGAGGCGCGTCATGAGGAAGCCGGAAAAGCGCAGTCTGAAGTCCCGCGTCGAGGAGGGGGTCATGGCGGCGGGCGTCCTGGCGCTCGCGGGCGGCCTCCTGGCGACCTTCCTGGTCGTCTCCGCCTGGTGCCTCGGGGCCTGGGGCTCCCGCGGGGCCGAGGCGGCCCCCGTCTCGACCCAGCTCCGCATCAGGTAGCCGCTAACGGGGCGGCGCCGGGGGGAACCCGTACCGCTCCAGCGTGGCGCGCGCGGAGGCCGCGGCCCGGGTGCCGGCATACTGCGAGGCCAGCAGGCGCCCCTCTCCCAGGATCGTGCCCAGCGGCCCCGCGTTGGCCTGGGCGAACTTGGGATCGCTCGCGGCCCGCTTCGCCCCGGGCACCTCCCGGAGCGCCTCCTCCGCCCGCGCCATCCTCTCCAGATGGTCCCAGGCCGCGAGTTCGCGGACGAACTCCTTGTCCTTCAGCCGCGCGTCGGCGGCGGCCCCCGGCTCCATCCCGGCGAACTTCCGCGCCACGGTCTCGTAGAGCCTCTTCGCGCCCCGCGGCGTCACGGCCTCCATCTCCCTCGCCTCGTCCAGCCGCTCCTTCCCCCACTTCTCGACCCGCTCGACGATCTTCCGGGCCTCCTCGGCCTCCTGCGGCCGGGCGGGATCCGCCGCGATCTGCCGGAGCTCGTCCAGCACCGCCTTGACCGGGGAGGCGGCGTTCAGCCGCTTCACGTGCGCGGCCAGCTTGTCCGCGGCGAGGCCGTCGATGCCGTCGGCGCCGCCGCGCGCCTCGGCCGCCGGCCGGACGGGGGCCCTCGGCTTCGACCACTCCTTCACCGCCGCCGTCCGGCAGAACTCCTGCCACTTCCGCGCGTAGTCCTCCGTGGGGAACCAGGACGCCGTGGTCCGGTCGCCGGGGAACTCGCCGTAGGGCCCGATCTCGAGGTTCTGGCGGACGTCCACCTCCTTCTCCCACGCCCACCGGTCGGCGAGGCGGATCCGGTGGCCGTCGAGGTTCCTCCCCAGCCAGCCGCCCTTCTCCGCGAGCTCGGCGAGCTTGACGCGCCCCTTGCGGGGGTCCGCGTCGGCCGGCACCCGCACCAGGAAGGCGTTCTTCAGGAAGGCGAGCATGATGTTGAACGTCGGGTCCGTGGGCCAGTGGGGCCCGTCCGCCTCCACGATCATGTGCATCAGGGCGCCGTGCTCCTTGCGGAGCTTCTTGACCCGCGCGAGCTGGTCCTGGAAGTAGTCGTTGTCCTTCTCGCCGGAGACGACCTGCCCCGGGATCCGGTAGAGCTCGGGGACGGAGAACTGGTCGCCGAAGGCCGACTTCATGGCGACCCAGGCGACGATGCGGTCGGGGACCGTCTTGGCGAACTGGGCCATGGTGTGGGTCGAGTTGGAGTGGCCGAAGACGAAGAGGGGGGCGTAGGCGAGGTCGGGGCGCAGGGTCTGGCGGGAGAGGTCGGCCAGGGCCTCCAGGGCGCCGCCGTAATCACTGCCTTCGGAGGCGGCCACGGCGCAGGCGAGCTCCGTCCCCAGCTCCCGGATGCGGGGGTCCTCGGCGAAGCCCTTGAACGAGCCGTAGGCATTGAAGAGGAAGACGGCCTTGACGGGATTGGCCTCGGGGAGCCAGAGCCTGTACGAGCCCGAGGCGTGCTTCCACTTCGCCTGCTGAGCCGGCGCGGCCCCCGCCACGGCGATCGCCGCGGCGATGGCCCCCGCGAGCCTAGCGAATCCCATAAGCGCCTTCCCCCCTATATGGTGACGGGCCCGGAGGGATGTGACAGGATTCTCAGCTGTTAACGCAGTGGCGACTCGACAGAGTTAACAGCGTGTTAACGCAGTGGCGACTCGACAGAGTTAACAGAAGACGGTGACGACGAGGCTACGGGGGCCCGGGGAGTCCCGGTGCTCCCAGAGGTAAAGGCCCTGCCAGGTCCCCAGGGCCAGCCGCCCCCCCGCCACCGGGATCGTCAGGCTCACCGGCGTCAGCGCCGCCTTGAGGTGGGAAGGCATGTCGTCGGACCCCTCCAGCGTGTGGGTGTAATGGGGCTCCCCCTCGGGCGCCAGGTGGTCCAGGCACGCCTCCAGGTCCGCCCGCACGCTCGGGTCCCAGTTCTCGTTGAGGACCAGGCTGGCGGAGGTGTGCTGGAGGAAGACGTTGCACATCCCCTCCTTCACCCCGCTCTCCTGGACCACCCCCGCCACCTCCCGGGTGACCTCGTGGAGCCCCCTCCGGGGGGCCTTCACCGCCAGGGTCCTTCGGTACATGGACGGATTATCGCCGGCCGGGCGCAGACTGTCAAACAGCCCCCGAAACCCCGGAACCCTGCGGCCCCGCCCCTGTTATTAGTGTATAATAGATG
>CAYNDR010000006.1:0-19851 GCA_964395295.1 uncultured Planctomycetales bacterium | reverse complement strand
GTGCCGACCCAGCCATCGTCAGCGGGAGCGGGATCGGGCTGGCGCTGGCGATCCTGTTGAGCCTGGGATCGCTGGCGATTGCCACGCTGGGCTATCGCCGCGCCCTGGCCGTCCGGGACTACGGCCGCTGGCTCCCCTGGTCCCTCCTGGCCCTCCGCCTGGGCGCCCTCGCCCTCCTGGTCCTCCTGGCCGTCAATCCCATCCTCCGCATCGACCGCACCCCCAGGGAGGCCCAGCGCATCGCCATCCTGGTGGACACCTCCAAGTCCATGGCCGTCCAGGACTCCGTGGGCGGCGGCTCGCGCCTCGACGCGGCCTCCCGCCTCCTGGGGGGCGAGCACCCCCTCGACCGCCTCTCCAGCGTGGCCCGCGTGGAACTCCACGCCTTCGACACCGAGACCCGCCCCGCCCTGCCCCACGCGCTCAACCCCACCGGCGACGCCTCCGACCTCGCCGGCGCCATCCAGACCGCCCGCCAGGCCAAGGACCCCACCCCCCTCTCCGTCATCCTCCTCCTCACCGACGGCTGCGAAACAGGCGCCAAGAGCCTCTCCGAGGTCCCCTCCGCCGCCCCCCTCTACCCGGTGGGCCTGGGCTCCGTGGACGAGGCCGTGGCCCAGATGCCCGACGTCGCCGTCTCCGGCATCAAGGCGGACCGCCACGCCCTCATCAACACCAAGGTCGAGGTCCGGGTGGAGCTCCGCGAGAAACACCTCCAGGGCGAGCGCGTCACCGTCCAGCTCCTCAAGGGCGACACCGTCCTCGCCCAACAGCAGGTCCAGCTGAACCGCGCCGTCACCGAGGCCCCCATGGCCCTCACCCCCCGCGAGCCCGGCCTCTTCGAGTTCGAGGCCCGCGTCCTCCCCGTCGGCGACGAGAAGATCGTCGAGAACAACAGCCGCTTCTTCGCTATCAAGGTCGCCTCCCAGAAGGTCCGCGTCTTCTACTACGAGGGCACGCCCCGCTGGACCTACAAGTTCCTCACCCGCGAGCTCAAGCGCGACCCCCACCTGGCGCTCCAGTCCGTCCTCCGCACCGGCGGCGACCGCGCCTACCAGTCCACCCCCGGCGGCCCCGAGGGCACCCTCTTCCCCTCCGGGCGCGACGTCCTCCGCCGCTACGACTGCGTGATCCTGGGCGACGTCCTCGCCTCGGACTTCTCCCGCGAGCAGGCCGCGGCCCTCCAGGCCTGGGTGAGCGAGGACGGCGGCGGCCTGATCCTCCTGGCCGGGAAGGACGCCTTCTCGCCGAACGGCCTCCCCGCGATGGGACTCGAGCCGCTCCTGCCGGCCGGCCTCGCCGAGGTCCGCGAGGTCTCCGGCTCGTTCCCCGTCCAGGCCACCCCCGAGGGCGTCACCCACCCGGCCCTCGCGCGGATGACCAAGTACCTCCCCATCGAGAGCCTCTTCACCACGGGGCCCCTCAAGGCGGGGGCCCAACTGCTGGCCGTGGCCGAGACCGACCGCGGCAAAGTCCCCCTCGCGGCCGCCCAGCGGTACGGCGCGGGCCGCGTCTTCCTCTGCGCCACCGACTCGGACTGGAAGTGGATCATGAAGCACCGCGACCGCGGGGGCGAGGAGCTCTTCACGCGCTTCTGGGGCCAGGCGGTCCGCTGGGCGGCCAACCGCCAGGCGGAGGGCGGCCCCCGCAACCCCCTCGTCCTCCTCTCCGACAAGGAGATCTACCGCTTCGGCGAGGTCGTCCGCCTCACGCTCCAGGGGTCGGGGGCGGAGGACGCCGCGGAGGCGGAGGTCGGCGGGGAGAAGGTCCCGCTCCAGCAGAACCTGGACCAGAAGGTGGGGACCTTCCTCCCCCGCAAGCCCGGCCTCTTCACGGCCGCGGCCGGCGAGGCGGAGTGCACGTTCTTCGTGGAGCGCACGGCCGGCGAGTTCGACCGGATCGCGCTCAACGAGCCCCTGCTCCGGCAGGCGGCCGCGGCCTCGGGCGGCCAGTACTTCGACGCGATCACCGCCAGGACCCTCCCCGAGGCGCTCAAGAAGTCCGGCCGCCTCAAGGTCGAAACGATCGAGTTCGTCTTCGCGGAGTCGTGGCTCCCCTTCCTGGCGGCCCTCCTGGCGCTGGGGACGGAGTGGGGCCTCCGCAAGAGGATGCAGGTCATATGACGACGGCCCTGCTGGTCCTGCTGTGCGCGGCCCAGGACGCCGACCGCGCCGTGGTGACGCTCTCCAACGGCGAGCGGCACGAGGGGGCCTTCTCGCTCACCGAGGGCCGCGCCCTGGAGATCTTCGACGTCCAGAAGTCCAAGCGCATCCGCGTCGAGCCCGCCGAGATCGCCCGCGTCTCCGTGGCCGTGGAGGAGGAAAAGCTGGAGCAGGCCTGGATGTTCAAGGAGGAGAGCGACCACACCAAGATCAAGCTCACCTGGAAGTACCCGCTCCGCAAGCTCGTCACCGAGGTGACCCTGGTCTCCGGCGAGACGCTCAAGGGCCGGACCACGGCCGTCTTCTACCTGGAGAAGGAGGACGACCGGAGGCGCTTCCTCCTCCAGGCGGACCAGAAGGGGGAGAAGAACCAGGCCCTCGCGGACCTCCTCTATGTGAAGGAGGTCGTCCTGCCGAACCGCAAGGTCGGCGACGCGAAGCTCGGGACGCTCAAGGTCCCCCCCGGCGCCGCCGCGGCGGTGAACGTCCGGCGCGAGGTCTCCTTCCAGCCCCCCTTCACGGGGCTCCCCGCCGGGCGCTACGACGTCTTCCTCTTCGGCGACGCGAAGGTCCGCTACGGCCTGGCCGGCGAGAAAGTCCCCGCCGAGGACCTCAAGGCCATGCAGGCCAAGGTGGACCTGATCGAGGAGTTCTTCACCCGGAAACGGCTCGTGGACGCCGCCCGGGAGGGCAAGGTCGCGCGGGCCCTCGTGGAGCTCACGCGCCCCGAGGAGAGCCACGACGCCGGGTGGCGCTACGCGCGCTGGGAGGTCTGGACGTTCGAGCCCACGCTGAAGACGTGGGACATCCGCCAGCGCCTGTTCCTCCACCGGGCCCGTCTCCCGGCGGACAAGGAACTGCCGAAGTACCAGTACTCGGCCGAGGAGAAGCTCGCGGGCGTCCCCGAGAACGCCGCGATCGAATGAAGGGGTGACGCGATGATCCGTCCGCTGGAAGGCGCGATCGAGGGCGTGCGGTCGCGCGGCGCGAAGATGCTCGCCTCCCGGGGCCTGCTGTGGGGCGCGGCGGCGCTCGCCGGCGGCGCGCTGGCGCTCTTCGCGCTGGACAACCCGCTCCACCTGGGCACGGCGGCGCGGGTCGCCCTGGGCCTGCTCCTCCTGTCCGCCCTCGGGTGCCTCGCGGCCAAGACCCTGGTCCTCCCCGCGCTCCGGAAGGCCCCGCGCGAGGAGGCCGCCCTCCAGATCGAGCGGACGTTCCCCGGGATGGACAACCGGCTGATCAACACCCTGCGCCTGGAGCGGGAGGGGAGCGCCCCGGCGCTGGTCCTGCGCCTCATCTCCGCCGAGGCCTCCGGGGTCCTCGACCGGTCCGACCTCCGCCATGTCCTGCCCCTCCGCCTCCTCAAGGGCGCGGCCCTGGCGGCCGGCTCTGCGGCCGCGCTCCTGCTCCTCTACGCCCTCTTCCTCCCCGACTACTTCTCCAACGCGCTCCGGCGCTACGCCCTCCCCGCCGCCTTCACCCCGCCCATCACGCGCACCACGCTCAAGGTCCTCCCGGGCCACAAGACCGTGGTCGAGGGCGAGACCGTCTCCGTCAAGGCCGAGGTCGGCGGGCAGATCCCCTCCGGCGCGCGGATCGCCGTGGGCAAGACCAGCTACGACATGCGCTTCATGGGCGGCCACTTCGCGTTCGACTTCCGCAGTGTGGAGGCCCCCTTCGAGTACTCCGTCCGCGCCGGCGACGCCGCCAGCGACACCTTCCGGGTCACCGTGGTCAAGCGCGCGCGCGTCGAGCGCCTCCGCGTGGAGTACCGCACCCCGGACTACCTCAAACTGCCCCCCCGCGTGGAGGACCCCGCCTCCGGCCACATCGCCGCCGTGGAAGGGACGCGCGCGACCCTCACCCTCAAGACCACCAAGCCCCTCAAGAAGATCCAGATCGCCTCCACCCCCCCGATCGACGCCGCCCGCAGCGGCGAGAGGTGGGAGTTCGAGGTCGCCCGGAGCGGGAACTACCGGTTCGACTGGACGGACTGGGACGGCCTGGAGGGCAAGAGCCCCACCTACACCCTGGCGGCCCTCAAGGACAACCCGCCCACCGTGCGCCTGCTGGAGCCGTCCCGCGGCCTGTCCGTCCGGCTCGACACCGAGATCACCGCGGTCATCCAGGCCGCCGACGACTTCGGCCTGGCCTCCGTGGCCCTGCTCTGCTCGCGGCCCGGCGCCGAGCGCCAGCCCGTGGCCGAGATCAAGGTCTCCGACAAGGAGGTCCGCGCCTCCCGCCGCGTGCGCGTGAAGGACCTCGGGGTCCAGCCCGGCCAGACCGCCACCCTCTTCGCCGCGGCCCGCGACCTCAAGGGCTCCGAGACCTTCTCCAACACGGCGACCCTCCGCCTCCTCGACGAGGCCCAGGCCCGCGAGGAGCTGGCGAAGGAGCTCGCCGGGATCGTGGCCCGGCTCCGCCAGGCGATCGCCTGGCAGAAGAAGACCCGGGAGCAGACGCTCCAGCCCAAGCCGGACCCCGAGGCCCTCGTCCGGGAACAGCACGGCATCCTCAAGGCCCTCGCGGAGATCCACGCCGCCTGGACCAACCCGGACCTGCGCCACCTCGCCGCGCGCGCGCGCCTGGAGAAGGTCGTCCGGGGCCCCGCCGCCAAGGCCGTGGAGGAGGTCCGCGCCGACCGCCCCGCCGCCGCCGTCACCCAGGCGGCGATCGTGGCCGAACTCGAGGCCATCGTGGCCGAGCTCGAGGGCCTCATGGCGCAGATCAAGCAGGGGGACCTCGCCAAGGCGCTCCAGGACGCCGCCGAGAAGACCCCCCGCCAGGAGGCCCGCGACCTCCTGGCCGGCCTCAAGGACTTCATGAACGAGCAGAAACGGGTCATCCAGGACTCGATGGACCTCAAGCTCAAGGCCCCCGAGGACTTCACCGCCGAGGACAAGAAGAAGCTCGACACCCTGCGGCAGACCGAGGAGCAGTGGGGCAAGTTCTTCCAGGAGAAGGCCACCGACCTCTCCAAGGTCCCGCCCCAGGACTTCTCCTCCTCCAGCGTCTCCAAGGAGCTCAACGAGGCCTTCAGCGAGGTCAAGATGGCGGCCGACGCCCTCTCCAAGAAGGCGGTCGAGATGGCCATCCCCCACGAGGAGTCCGGCCTCGAGCTGGCCAAGGAGATCACCGAGAACATCGAGCGCTGGCTCGCCGACGCGCCGGACAACCTCAAGTGGAACATGGAAGAGCCCATGAAGGACGTGGACGTCCCCATGGCGGACCTCCCCGCGGAGCTGGAGGACCTGATCGGCGACCTCATCGACAAGGAGGACGAGCTCGCCGACGAGTCCCAGGACGTCACCAGCTCCTGGCTGGACTCGCTCAACAAGGGCGCGGGATGGGGCGCCGCGGACGGCCCCATCTCCAACATGAGCGCCAAGGGCGTCACCGGAAACCTCCAGCCCAACTCCATGGAGGTCGCCGGCCGCTCCGGCGAGGGCCGCAGCGGCAAGAGCTCCGGCCAGTTCGTCGAGGAGTCCGCCAGCGGCAAGGGCGGCAAGCAGACCCCCACCCGCTCCACCCCCGACCCCTACGAGGCGGGCCAGGTCAAGGACAAGTCCAAGGACCCCTCCGGCGGCTCCACCGGCGGCGGCAAGGCCGGCAGCGGCAACAAGGAGGGCCTCCGCGGCGTCCCCCCCCAGCAGATCCAGCAGAAGATGGACCGCCTCGCCGACCAGCAGGCCGACATCCGCAACACCTCCGAAAAGGCCAAGGTCGCCATGCAGAAGCGCGGCTACGTCTCCGACGACCTGGCCGCCGCCATCAAGAAGATGAAGGAACTCGAGGACCAGATGCGCCGCCACCAGGGCGCCGACTACCCCGCCGAGGCCAAGGCGGTCGCCGAGCGGCTCGACGCCGCCCGGAAGTCCATCCAGGACCAGCTGGAGCTCATGCGCGACCCCACGGCCGCCGTCTCCAAGGAGCGCCGCGACGACCTGATGAACTCCCTCGACGAGGACATCCCCGCCGAGTTCGGCGACTGGGTGAGAGAATACTACCGTTCCCTTTCCGGACGATGAAGACCGCGATCCTCCTGCTTTTGGCCCTCCAGGAAAAGAACCTGGTGAAGAACCCCGGGTTCGAGGAGGGAGACCGCCACCCGGCCCACTGGAGCCGGTGCGACGGCCTCACCCAGTTCTGGGAGAAGGACGAGAAGCGCCCCGGCAAGTGCCTCCGCCTCTACACGCGCATCGACAACGACGAGTACCACGCGCGCCTGGAGGAGATGAAGCTCGACAACCCCCCGCCCCCCAAGCCCCCGAAGACGATCAAGGGCATCGGCTACGACACCGTGGGCGGGAACGACGGCGTCGTCTTCTGGTCCGACTGGATCGACGTCAAGCCCGCCCGGCGCTACACCCTCAAGGCCGACGTCCGCTCCGGGGGCGGCGTCCCCAAGATCTTCGTCAAGGGCTACACCGACCTGCCCGTCGAGATCGACGACAACGGGAAGGCCAGGAAGGTCATGATCCCCCGCGTCACCTACAAGATCTTCCTCGACTGCGCGGGCGGCCCCGAGTGGAAGACCAGCTCCCTCGAGTTCTGCCCCACCCACGAGCGCGAGGACGTCCGCCGCATGCGCGTGATGATCTTCGCCTACTGGCCGCCGGAGAACTACTGGTTCGACAACATCGGCATCTTCGAGGCGGGCCAGGACGCCGAGGCCCCCAAGCGCTGGGCCGTCCGGAACGAGAAGGCCCGGAAGGAGGTCTCCGACGAGAAGGCCGCGCAGGTGAAGGAGGCCAAGTACTGCCTCGGGTACATCCGCCAGGGGATCGAGCGGTACCGGCAGGACCTGGGCGCCCTGCCGGCCGACCTCGGCGCGCTCGTCAAGGACCCGGGCGACCCCAAGTGGCGCGGCCCCTACGTCCTGGAGCTGTCGGACGACCCCTGGGGCAACCCCTACAAGTACCGCAGGACGGAGAAGGGCTTCACGCTGAAGTCCCACGGCCCCGACGCGGCGGAAGGCGGTGACGACGATGTGGAGTAGCGTCCTCGCCGCCGCGATCCTCCTGGCGCAGGCCAAGGGGCCGGACAAGCGCCCCGAGAAGGCCCCCGCCAAAACGCCGGACCCCGCCAAGTGGTGGAACGAGAACTGGACCCACCGGAGGACGCTCACCGTCGCCGACCAGGTCCGCGGCTCCCACCCGGAGGGCGTGGCCGTGGCGGAGGTCCCCACGCTCGGCGTCGTGAACCCCGACGGCTCCGACTTCCGGGTCGTGGACAAGGACGGCAAGGAGATGAAGGTCCACGTCCTCGCCTGCGGGGACGAGGACCGGGCGCTGGTGGCCTTCGAGGCGCCCGCCCGCGGGGCCTACACGCTCTACTTCGGGAACCCCAACGCGAAGCCGCCCCTCAAGCTCGACTTCCGCGCCGGGCTGATGCTCGAGGTCCGCGCGCTGGGCCCCGGGGACCCCAAGAACTGGGCCGCGATGCAGAAGCTCCTCGAGGCCAGCCCCCAGCGCACGGGCCGCTGGTGGTGGCCCAACATCGCGATCGGCTTCAACCCGCTGGGGCCCTGGAACAACGGGATCTACGTCTTCACGGGTTATCTCCACTGCCCCTCCGACGGCGCCTACACCTTCGCCGTCAACTCGATCGACGCCTCCTTCGTCCTCGTGGACGGGCGCGTCGTGGCCGAGTGGCCCGGCTGGCACGACGCCTCCGGCGGCAGCCGCGCGGCGCACCGGGGCGCCGCGGACCTCAAGAAGGGGATCCACAAGATCGAGTTCTTCAACGCCTTCCGCCCCCACGGCGCCTGCACGGTGGGGTGGCAGAGGCCGGGGGACGCGAACATCGTCCCGATCCCCCCCGAGGCGTTCGCCGGCTACGGCGTGGCCCGGCCCGGCCCCGCGGAGGCCAAGTCCGGCCCGGCGGCGGACTTCGAGTGGAGCTTCGTCGAGGACCTCGGCTACGAGGGGCGCAAGGTGACGGTCGTGCGGTTCAATCCCCTCGCCCCGGCCAGGTCCTGCTCGTGGGACTTCGGGGACGGGGTGAAGAGCCTGGAGCCCGCGCCCCTGCACACCTACCTCGAGGCCGGCACCTTCACCGTCGCCGCCCAGATCGACGGGAAAAGCGTGTCCCAGAAGGTCCGGGTCCAGCCGATGCACGGCCACCCCGGGAAGCCCTACGAGAGCCGGATCCAGAAGTACGCCGGCCAGTTCAAGGACTACCCCACGACCGGCCTCTCCGCCGCGGCCTGCTTCGAGATGGGGCTCATCTGCCACGAGGCCCGGCAGATGGAGCCGGCCGCCCGCGGCTTCCGGGCGGCCATCGAGAAGGGCTACGTCCCCCAGAATCCCGAGGACCACCAGTGGATCGTCCGCCTCTGGGAGCTCTACCGCGACGACGGGAAGTACGCCGACGCCCTCTGGGTCTGCGACCAGGTCCTGGCCCGCAAGCCCCCGCCGCCCGCCGCGGCGCAGGCGCTGGTCATGAAGGCGGAGATCCTCTACGACTACCAGGACCGCGCCGCCGAGGCGGAGGCCTCCTGCCGGATGGTGCTGGACCGGCTCGCCGCCGCGCCCTCGGACTTCGTGCGCCTGGCCTACATCCGCTCCGGCGAGCTGGCCCTCGTCCGGGGCGACCGCGAGGGCGCCCGGAAGGTCCTCGAGGACGCCGAGCGGTCCGACAAGTGGCGCCGCTGGAAGGGCGACTTCCAGATCTCCGAGGGCGCGCACTCGATCAACTTCGAGGAGTACCTCCGCCAGAAGGACTTCGAGGCCTCCTTCAAGGAGGTCCATTCCTGGGCGTGGAACAAGCCCACGGAGATCCTCTCCGGCCTCATCCGGCACCTCCGCGGGCGGGTCTTCCTGGCGATGAAGCGGCACGACCTGGCGGTCCGCGAGTTCGACCGGGCGCTGGCCGCGGACCCGAAGTCCCCGTTCGCCGACGAGGCCCTCTACTTCAAGGGCGAGGCCTGCGAGGCCCTGAAAAAAGCCGATGACGCCAAGCGCTGTTATGAGAAGATACTCTTCGAGTTCCCGGAGTCGAAGCTCGCCGCGCTGGCGAAGGAGAAGATGAAATGAGGAAGTTCGCCTGGCCCTGGCTCCTGGCCGCGGCCCTGCCCCTGGCGGCGCAGGACAAGCCCGCGGACGGCCCCTGCGGGCTCCCCCCGGAGGCCAAGCCCCAGCGCCTCAAGGGCGGCGAGGCCGTCCCGCCCCTGCCGCTCCCGGCCACGCCGCTCCGGCGCACGGAGCGCAAGCGCGAGCCCGCCCCGCCCACGCTCGTGGGCAAGCTCGTCTGGGGCGAGTACCGCTCCCAGGTCCTCCCCGACGGCCGCAAGATCGGCTGGTACGACTGGAACACCGACCCGGCCGACATGCAGAGGCTCCTCAAGTTCGCCAACGCCGCCCTCAACGTCCGCTACCGCCACATCAACGTGGACCCCAAGGCGTTCTCCTGGGACCCGATGGAGGTCCCGGTGCTCTACGCCCAGGGGCGCCGCGCCTTCGTCCTCGGCGAGGCCTTCCGCCCGAAGCTCCGCGAGTACATCCTCAAGGGCGGCTCGCTCTGGGCCGACGCCTGCCAGGGCAAGGCGGAGTTCGCGGACGCCTTCCGCCAGGAGATGCGGATGGTCTTCCCCGACCGTCCCATGGCCACGCTGGCCCCGGACCACCCGGTCTACCGCAGTTCCCACACGATCTCGAAGGTCAAGTACTCCCCCGGCGCGGGCCGCCCCGACGGCGCCCCCGTCCTCGAGGGGGTCTACATCGGCTGCCGCACGGCCGTGATCCTCGCCCCCTACGACCTCTCCTGCGCGTGGGACTCCTTCCACTGCCCGGAGGGCGGCCGCTGCGTCCTCGGGGACGACGCGATGAAGATCGGCATCAACATGGCCGCCTACGCGATCTCCTACTACAACCTCGGCAAGTTCCTCTCCCAGCGCCGGGCGATCGACACGGACGACGACTCCCTCCGCGGCAGCTTCATCTTCGCCCAGGTGAAGACGGGCAGCCACTGGGACCCGGACCCCTCCGCCTTCGCCAACATGCTCAAGAACGTGCTGGCCGCCACGAACACCAAGGTCAACTTCGGCCGCAAGGAGGTGCCGCTGACCGACCCGGACCTGCTGAGCTACCCGTTCCTCTACCTCACGGGCCACGGGGACTTCGCCTTCCCGCCGGAGGAGGTGGACATCCTGCGGCGCTACCTCCTCAACGGCGGCTTCCTGCTGGCGGACGCCTGCTGCGGGAACCTGGAGTTCGACATCGCCTTCCGCCGCGAGCTCAAGCGCGCCCTCCCGGACGGCGCGCTCTCCGAGCTCCCGCTGGAGCACCCCGTCTTCTCGACCTTCCACAAGGTCGGCCAGGTCGCCTACACCTCGCAGGTCCGCGTCTCCTTCAAGGACCTGACCCTGCCCTACCTGGAAGGCGTCGCGATCGGCGACGACACGCGGGTGATCTACTCCCGCTTCGACCTGGGCTGCGGCTGGGAGGGCGAGGAGCATCCCTACGCGTACGGCCTCCTGCCCGCCGACGCCCAGCGGCTCGCCGTGAACATCATCATGTATGCCATGACGCACTGAGGGACCATGGACAAGCTCACCATCGTCGAAGGCCAGGCCAAGGGGACGAGCTATCCCCTCCAGGAGAACGAGGTCACGATCGGCCGCTCGCGCGACTGCACGATCCGGCTGGCCGAGACCGACGTCTCCCGCGTCCACGCGAAGGTCGTCCGGCAGGACGGCGACTGGGTCGTGTCCGACGCCGGGAGCCGCAACGGGATCTTCGTCAACGGCGCGCACGCCGCCGCCCCGCACCTGCTCAAGCCCGGCGACGTCTTCAAGGTCGGCTCCTGCCACATGCGCTTCGACCGCTCCGAGGCGGCGGCCCGGCCGGCGGTGGTTTCCGAGACCGCGGCGGGCGCGGCCCCGGACCTCTCCATGGAGGCCCTCCAGCGCCTCCGCGCGGCGCGGGACCGCATCTCCGCGGAGGTGGCCAAGGTCATCATCGGCCAGAAGACGGTCATCGAGCAGATCCTGATCGCGCTCTTCTCCCAGGGCCACGTGCTCCTGGTGGGCGTCCCCGGCCTCGCCAAGACCCTCATGATCCGCACCATCGCCGCGGCGCTGGACCTGGAGTTCAAGCGCGTCCAGTTCACCCCGGACCTGATGCCCTCGGACATCACGGGCACGGAGGTCCTGGAGGAGGACCCCGGCACCAAGGAGCGCGTCTTCCGGTTCATCAAGGGGCCGGTCTTCACGAACATCCTGCTGGCGGACGAGATCAACCGGACGCCGCCGAAGACGCAGGCGGCGCTGCTTGAGGCGATGCAGGAGCACCGGGTCACCGCCTCCGGCTACACCTACCGCCTGCGCGAGCCGTTCTTCGTGCTGGCCACGCAGAACCCCATCGAGCAGGAGGGCACCTACCCCCTGCCCGAGGCCCAGCTCGACCGGTTCATGTTCATGCTCCGGGTGGACTACCCCGCCCGCGCCGAGGAGATCGAGATCGCGGTCAAGACCACCCGCGAGGATCCGGGCACGCCCCAGCAGGTGCTCACGGGCGACGAGATCGTGGCGCTCCAGGGCCTGGTCCGCAAGATGCCCGTGTCGGACTACGTGGTGACCTTCGCGGCGGACCTGGTTCGGGCCTCCCGCCCCAAGACCCCCGTGGCGCCCAAGTTCATCAACGACTTCGTCACCTGGGGGGCGGGCCCGCGCGCGGTCCAGTACCTCACGCTGGGGGCCAAGGCCCGCGCGATGCTGGACGGCCGCGTGAACGTCTCCTGCGCCGACGTCCGCGCCGTGGCGCCCATCGTGATGCGGCACCGCCTCTTCACGAACTTCAACGCGGACGCCGAGGGCGTGGACTCCGACAGGATCGTCGAGATGCTTCTCAAGGAGATCAAGGAGCCCGAGGCCAAGGACCTCCCGAAGGCCTGACACGACAAAACGGACGGTGCGTTTTGTCGGCTTTAGGGTGAACCCATGCGCGCGATCAGCGAAATCCTCCCCCCCCAGTCGCTGGCCCGCTTCGCCAACCTGGACCTCGTGGCGCGCTGGATCGTGGCGGGCTTCATCTCCGGCCTCCACGCCTCCCCCTACCACGGCTTCAGCGTGGAGTTCGCCGAGTACCGGCCCTACACGCCGGGGGACGACCTCCGCCACTTCGACTGGAAGGCGTACGCCAAGTCCGACCGCACCTACGTCCGGCTCTACCATTCCGAGACCAACCTGCGGGCCCACGTGGTGCTCGACTGCTCCGCCTCCATGGACTTCGGCGACCCGGTCACCAAGTTCCGCTACGGCTCCGCCATCGCCGCGGCCCTCTCCTACCTCATGATCCAACAGCAGGACGCCGTGGGCCTGGCCCTCTTCGCGGAGGAGACCGTCCGGTACCTCGCGCCCAAGGCCACGCTCCGGCACTTCCGCGACCTCGTCGCCCAGCTTGAGGCCGCGAAGCCCCGCGCCCAGACCCGCATCGGCAAGACCCTCCACCACCTCGCGGAGACCGTCCGCAAGCGCGGCCTCTTCGTCGTCGTCTCGGACCTCTACGACGATCGGGACGCGATCCTCTCGGGCCTGAGGCACCTCCGGTTCCGCAAGCACGAGGTCATCCTCTTCCACGTCCTCGACCACGCGGAGCTCGCCTTCCCCTACCGGGCGCTCTCCGAGTTCCGGGACCTGGAGACGGGGGCGCGCATCCAGGTGGCCCCCTCGGTCTACCGGCCCGAGTACCTCAAGGCGATCGACGGCTTCGCGGCCTCGATGCGCCGCGACTGCTCGAACATGCTGGTGGACTACACCCTGGTGGACACCGAGGTCCCCTTCGACAAGGTGCTGGCCCAGTACCTCTTCAAGAGGCAGAGGCTGGGTTAAATGCACTTCCTCCACCCCTTCTTCCTCCTGGGCCTCGGCGCGGTCTCCGTCCCCGTCGTCATCCACCTCGTCTTCAAGATGAAGGCCCGCGTGGTCCCCTTCCCCAGCGTCCGCTTCCTCCAGCAGGTCGACCGCAAGGTGGCCCGGCGGCAGAAGATCCGGGAACTGCTGATCCTCCTCCTGCGCTGCCTGGCGCTGGCGTTCCTGGCGCTCGGGCTGGCCGGGCCGGTGATCAAGCCCTCCGGCGGGTCGCTGGGCTCCAGCGGCACCGCGGCGGTCGTGGTCCTGGACGACTCCTACTCGATGGGGATGCTCGACGCCGAGGGGCCCATCTTCGCCCGCGCCAAGGGCCTCACCCGATCCATCCTCGGCACCCTCCAGGCGGGAGACGCCGCGGGCCTGATCACCTCCCGGCGCGCGCCGGCGATGTCGCGCGACCCCGCCGGTCTCGCCGCCCTGCTCGACAAGATGGAGCCCTCCCCCGGCGCGGCCACCCTGGGGCCGGCGGTCAAGGCGGCGGTCAAGCTCCTCCGCCAGACGCCGGCCGCCCAGCGCGAGCTCTACGTGGTCTCGGACTTCCAGCAGCGCGCCGCCGACTTCCAGGACGCCGACCTCCAGGGGCCGGACTTCGCCGCGGTCCTCGTCCCCGTGGCCTCCGCCCGGCGCGACAACCTCTCGATCGCCGCCCTCGACCCCCTCTCCCCCTTCGCCACCACCGACGCGCCCTTCCGCATCCGCGTGGTCCTGGCCAACCGCGGGCCCGAGTCGGTGGGCCGCAACCTCAAGGTCCGCGTGGACGACCTCGTGGTGGCGGAGCAGATGATCTTCACGCCCGCCCGGGGCACCGCGGCGGTGGCGGCGAACCTGCGCTTCGACCGCGCGGGGTGGAAGACGGTCGCGGCGGAGCTGGAGAACGACTCGGTCCCCGCGGACAACCGCCGGCTCCTCCCGGTCCAGGTGCGCTCCCAGCTCGGGGCGCTCCTGGCGCGGGAGGGGGTGGAGGGCGCCCTGCCGCGGAGCTTCTACGTCGAGAAGGCCCTCAATCCGGGAGGCCCGGCGAACACCGGCGTCCGGGTCGCCACGTGCGGGCCGGCGGCCCTCGGGGAGATCGACCTGGCGGACTTCGCGGTGGTCTTCCTCGTGGAGTGCGTCCCCCCGGCCGAGGCGTCGGGGGCGGCCCTGCGCGCCTACGTGGCCGCGGGCGGCAGCCTCGTCATCGCGGCCGGGCCCAACATGGACCCGAAGGCCTTCAACGACGCGCTCGGGGCGGACGACGAGCTGGGGCCGCTCTCGCCGGCGGCCTTCGCGGGGGCGCTGGGGAGCGAGCACGACCCGGCGAGCTACCAGTCGATCAAGGAGGTGGACCCGCGGCACCCGGTCTTCGCGCGGCTCGGCGCTCTTCTACCGGATCGCGAAGACGGAGCCCGCCGAGCGCGAGGGCGCCCGGGTCCTGGCGCGCTTCGGGAGCGGCGACGCGGCCGTGGTGGAGCGCCCGTTCGGGCTGGGGCGCGTGGTCCTCATCGCCTCGGCCCTGCACACGGACTCCACGACCCTCCCGCTCAAGGTCGGCTTCGTGCCGTTCCTGCACAGCCTCGTGGCCTACCTCGCCCAGCCGGGCGGGACGTCCGGGGTGCTGGTGGGCGAGCCGCTCCGGCTCCAGATCCCCAGGGAGCGCGCCCCGAAGGCCGCGCGGGCCTTCCGCTCCGCCTCGGACGTCCGGGAGGTCCCCGCGGAGGTCTCGGGGAACATGGCGCTCTTCAACTTCGGCCCGGCGGAGGCGCCCGGCACGGTCGCCTACGAGTGGTCGTCGGCCGAGCGGCTGGAGTCGCGCGTGGTGGCGGTGAACGTGGACCCCGAGGAGGGGACGCTGGAGCGCGTGGACCCGGTCAAGCTCGCCTCGGCGGCCCACGTGGTGCGGGACGCGCGGGAGCTGGCGGCGCTCCTGGAGAAGATCCGGCACGGCAAGAGCCTCTCGGGGTGGCTGATGGCGCTGGCGCTCCTGGCGGCGCTGGCGGAGTCGGTCCTGGCGAACCGGTTCGCCTTCGGCCGCGCGGCCCCGCAGGGAGGGCCGGCGTCATGACGCTCCTCCTCGCCCTGCTCCTCGCGCAGGACGGATACGTCGCGTCGCCGGAGCCCGGCTGGCCGCAGTGGCGCGGCCCGCGGCGCGACGCCGTGTCGGCCGAGAAGGGGCTCCTGCAGGCGTGGCCCGAGGGGGGCCCCCGGCTCCTGTGGAAGGCCGAGGCGCTCGGCCGGGGGTGGTCCTCCCCGATCGTCGTCGGCGACCGGGTCTTCATCACGGGCGACGCGGGGGGCGAGTGCGTCCTTTACGCCTTCGACCTCGAGGGCAAGCCGGTCTGGAAGGCGCCCAACGGCCGCTCCTGGAAGGACCCCTGGCCCGGCGCGCGGGCCTGCCCGGCCTGGTCCGAGGGGCGGCTGTACCACATGAACGCCCACGGCCGGACCGCCTGTTTCGACGCGGCGACCGGCAAGGAACTCTGGGCGGTGGAGGCGCTCCAGCGCTTCGAGGGGCGGAACATCACCTGGGCCACGAGCGAGTGCCTCCTGGTGGACGGGTCGCGGGTGATCGTCACG
The DNA here is from genome assembly GCA_964395295.1 of uncultured Planctomycetales bacterium. Classification (GTDB taxonomy): domain Bacteria; phylum Planctomycetota; class MHYJ01; order MHYJ01; family JACPRB01; genus CAYNDR01. Next base: position 4,266 of record CAYNDR010000006.1, on the reverse strand, counting down.
CCCGGGGGGCGGAAGGCGCTCATGGCCGGGCTCGACAAGAAGACGGGGGAGACGGTCTGGTCGTCGGAGCCCCTGGAGGGGGACACGGCAAGCTACTCCTCCCCGATCCTGGTCCGCCGGGGCGGGCGGCGGCTGTTCCTGAGCTGTTCCTCGAAGCACGGGTTCGCCGTGGACGCGGACACGGGGAAACTGCTCTGGACGGTGCCGATGAAGACCCCGTACGAGGTCAACGTCTCGGCCCCCGCCTACTTCGAGGGGCAGGCGCACTTCGCCACGCCCCACACCGCCGTGGGGACCTTCCGGCTGAGCGAGGACGGCGCGAAGGCGGAGCCGGCCTGGACCACGCCGCTGGATACCTGCACGGGGGGTTTCCTGCTCGTGGACGGGGTCCTCTACGCGGGCGGCTACAAGAAGTTCCGCCACTGGATCGGCGTGGACTGGAAGACGGGGGAGACGCGCTCGACGCTGAAGGAGCTCACCACGGGCTCCGCGGTCTGGGCGGACGGCCGGCTCCACTGCCTGGGGGAGGACGGCCGGGCGGCGCTGGTGACGCCCGCCTCGGACGGCTTCAAGATCGTCGGCGAGTTCCGCCTGACGCCCCGCCGGGTGAACGACGCGTGGGCGCACCCCGTCGTCCTCGACGGCCGCCTCTACCTGCGCTATCACGACGCGCTGAGCTGCTACGACGTCCGCGCGCGGTGACGGCCTCTTGAATATTCTGGCCGGGCCCTTTACTCATCTACGTTGGATGGTACTATATTCATGCCGGTTTTGAACAGCTTGGCTGTTTCATGCTGAACTATAAATGTCCCTCTTGTGGTAAGGAACAAGCTCTTCATGACAGGGCTCAGGGGCGCCTGTTCAGATGTCCCGGGTGCAACGTTAAAATCAAAAATCATCCTGACGGTCGATTTGAAGTGGTTGGAGGCCCCCCCGACCCTGTTGATGCATACCTAAATAGCGAAACTCCATCCGGCACTCAAGGGGGCTCTCCCGGTCCCACCTCCCATCGGCCACCGGATACCCTGCCCTCATTGGCCTTGCCGCCCAATCCCCCATCCCCGCCCCCCGCTCCGCTGCCACAACAGGCCATCATCCCCACCCAATCTCTAGCATCCCCAATCGCTCGGATCCCGGCCTATAACACGGATTCTCATGTAGCCCTCGACAAGCTGAGCGGAAGACTGGTCGGCAATTATCTTTTGATCGGATTAATCGGCTCAGGCGCCACATCGCACGTCTATCTCGCTGAGCATCAGGCCTTAAAGAGAAGAATGCCCGTAAAGATCCTGTCTCTCTTTCTGATTTGCACCCCCGACAAGGCCAGGAAACTTCTCAGCGAATCTGTCGCCCTCGCAAAGGTTGACCACCCAAATGTTGCGCGGGTCTATGACTGCAATACCGCAGACGGGATAACCTATCTGGCGCTTGAATATGTTGACGGCCATTCCCTGGATCAATTGATCAAGCTTTCTGGAATTCTCTCTCCGGATCGGCTTCAGACATTGGCCCGGCATCTCCTGGAGGGACTGAATGCCATCCATTCGGCCGGACTCCTGCATCTTGATATCAAACCCGGCAATATCCTGGCAACAAACGACCACACCTATAAATATGCAGATTTTGGCTTGTCCAAAGGTATCCCCTTGTTTGAACAGCCCGTCACCAACAAGTTCCTTGGCACCCCCGAGTATGCGGCCCCCGAACTGGCCGTGGGACGTTCCCCGGATGTACGCAGTGATCTCTATGCCCTCGGTGCTACCCTGTATAAGGCAGCAACGGGGCGCGTCCCCTTCTCAGGGGATAACGTCACGGATATTCTGAAAAAGCAACTTTACGAACCCCTCATTCCACCCAGCGTGTACAATCCCGCCATCCCCCCCCACCTAGATCAATTCATTACGAAGTTGATGTCTAAGGAAAGAGATCAACGCCCTTCCTCCTGTATTGAGGCCATCCAGTTACTGTCCCTTCCGTTGCGTCGATCCCCCGTCACCCGCAGATCCATGCGGGGCAAGCGCGTCATCATTCTCAGCTCAAAGAGTTCACCTATTGCCATTTGGCTCATGGCCGGAGTATGCGCCGCCGCCCTTGTGGGTGTGGTATTCCTTGCGCTCAATCGCAACATATCCAGGAATGCGCAGCCTAATCGCGAATCCATTCCGGCAATCTCTTCAACAGTTCCCGACTCTGTAAAGTCCCCAATGACGGACACGCACGACGTTCTATTGAAAGAATATCGCGCTCCCAGCCCTATCGCCTCCGTCCTGCTGTTACGCCAAGGCACCTACCTGCCCGGCCTCATCTCGCAGGAGGGCGATCACTTCAATGTTCTATCTGGCGAAAAGAATATCACCGTCGACACCAATGACACTGTCAGCTGGTTCAAGACCTCTCACGAGATGTCCGCGGAGGCAAAGTTGGCTGCCGCAGACGCCCAATTCCTCTACGAAAGGTCGCGTATCACGTCTGAACTGGGCAATGAAAACTCTTTGCTGAATCAGGCCCTTGGCAAGTCCAAGGCAGCCCTGGATGGATATTCCCTAACGCGTAAGTATTTTTCGAGCGATGCGGACCGATGGCTTGACGAACGCATTACCAAGATGTGTGAAATGATCCTTCTAGTACGGCAAAGGGAACGTTCCACCAGGGCCAGTAATCCACCATCTCCAAGGCCCTGGAATGAAATAACCCCTGCCGATCCGAGAAATATTCCCGCCACAAGCGAAGAGCCCCGGACCCCGAAGGACCCGATTTCAGAGATCAAAGGATACCTGCTCGCACCTGATATCCGGCTGGATTCCGGACCGCGAGGCATGACACGAGATAACGTCTTAAACATCACAAGAAACGATTCGTCTCCCTACGATTATGCGTTTGCCATATTCCTCAGCCGGTCCGAGTATGATTGGGGCCTTCGGTGGGATGAATTGACGTTAAACGGGACCAATATTCACTACCAGAACACACCGGGTCGGGTTATCCGTAAGAGTGCCATAAACGCCGAGTTTGAGCTCAGCCAGGGTGGCGTTATTTCTATCAGCCAGTCTCCCAATGTAGTCCGTTTTACACCCCCTGGAGGGGAAAGCCAAGCCGCTGACAGCTTCTCGATCGGGGAAAACGTAAAGACCAGACAGCTTGACGAACTCCAATATTATTTCAATGCCGTCATACAGGCCACGGACCGCCACGCCAAGGCCCGCCATATGGCGCTGATCCAGCAAATTCAGAGATCCATAACGCGGCTAAAAAAGGATGAGCCAGCCTTATATCCGGCGGCTCTTCATGCCTTCCTGGTAATGCACCTCAATACCCTTCAGTCTGGGGCATTCGGGAAAAGCGACAAAGGCAGTCTGGAAGCCATTTACACTAGTGTCGGTTACGTAAAATCCGAATATCTCGAAATATGGGGAACTCGGGTTGGCATTGAACTGGCACAATACCATGACAATGTCACCAAGGGGGGGGGCCACCGGCCCGACCTACGCAAGGACTATCAAGGGCAATGTTCACTCCTCAGGATTGATTCATTCATTTTCAAGGATCCAGAATGCCCTGAATACTGGTCAATATAAGGACTATATCGCCGCCCAGTCCTCCCTGGATAATGCATCGTCAGCGTCAATCAACAGAGCCTTCCGGGATCACTTCGCCGCCCTTGCGACGGGTATGCGCCGGGCAACCCCCTGCAAGTCCTGCGGAGGAAAGTACACACAGGGCGTCGTCTGCCGCGATTGCAAGGGCACAACAAAGAGAGACTACTACTGTTCGCCCTGCAGCGGTCACGGTTACATCATGGTCTTGTCGGCCGGAACGTTGGTCAGCCAGAGATGTAACGCCTGCGAAGGAAGAGGCGTATTCAAGGATCAACCCTGCAAAACCTGTGGTGGTACCGGCGCATTGGACTGCAGGGATTGCAAGGGACCCCGTCAAGCCCCTTCCATGGCCGACATTGCAGACATCCTGGAATGCCCTATGTGCGGTGGCCAGGGATTCCTGTTCAAGAATCCCATCATTGACTGCTACGATTGCTTCGGCCTAGGGAAATGCCTCACCCCAAGGTCAGACCCAGCCAAGGTAGTATGCCGACCCATACGCGAAAAGGATTACGCCCAGCTAACCAAGGTATTAAAGAAGTAACACTCTTATTCCTACAGCGTAAAGCCCATTTTGAGACTACGCAAAGTCTGTGGAACAGCATTTTGATGGCTGATGAAGACCCCGTACGAGGTCAACGTCTCGGCCCCCGCCTACTTCGAGGGGCAG
>CAYNDR010000005.1:47976-51479 GCA_964395295.1 uncultured Planctomycetales bacterium | reverse complement strand
CCGGAGCTCCGCCCCACTCTGAGCAACCCTGCACTTCCCGCGTCGATCCCCGCCCCCCCCCCCGGCCTGGAGCGGGCCCGCGATTTGCTCCCCCAAGGTCATGAACGGCGTAGGGACGTTCTTTGGCGGAGCCGCGAATGCCTTCGGATTCCTCGTCTGCGTCCTGGCCGCCTTCTCGGCCCTCATCGTGGCGTGGGCGCTGATCCGCACCCTGGTGGACATGGTCCGGATGGGGCCCCTGACGTACTTCCGCTACGCCCTGAGGATCGAGCCTACTAACGACAAGAATCTTCTCGCGCCGCGAAGATTTCCCGGCATCGTGCGGGAAGAACTTAATCCCAAGGAGTTGCGTCATTTCTTGTGGGAGTCCGTGGCCGCGAGCAACAATGGCTCAATGGCTAAATCTACAATCGCTCAATGCGCGGCAACCGCCGCAACAATCCCTTTTGGTTGCGGCTCGGCCGCGCTGTGACGTGGCCCCTGTTCGTGGCCCTCCTGTGGGTCGTGCTGGCGGTGATGATCGCGTTCGTCTTCCCCACGGGCCTGAGCGGCCTGGGATTATAGGCCTCATGCGTTTCCCCGCGGCCGACGTCCCGGGCTTCAAGCCGCCGCGCGATCAGGCCATGTCCTGAAGGTAGAGACCCGGCACCTGCCTGAAATGGGCGTCCGTGGAGAGGAGGCGCGATCCGGTCTCCAGTGCCTGGGCGGCGATCCACACGTCGTTCGTGGGGATGGGGGTCCCCGCCCGCCGCAGGGTGTCCTTGACCGCCCCGAAAAGCTCCGCCGTCTCCCGTGTGGCGTGAAGAATCTTCACGGTCGGCCTGGCCAGGAACGCCTCCAGCCGGCCCCTGTTCTCCCGGTCCTTCCGGCCCCCGCGGAATCCCGCGTGGAGTTCCCCCAGGACGAAGACGGACATGTAGACCGTGTCGGCCGCTCCCAGGGCATCGAGCACCGCCCGACTCCCGGCCAGGAGCGAAGTGTAGGCGCTCGTATCGAGCAGGACCTTCAAGGCTTCCACTCCCCCCGCTCGACGCGGCGGAGATCCCCGGTCGCGGCCTCGAAGGCGGCGGCTTCCGACCTGGACCAGACTCCCAGGAACTCCTCGAAATCCCGGGCGTGGCTCGCCGCGCTGAGGGGTTTCACCCCGAGGGCCTCCTCGATGAGCGCCTTGATGATCTGGTTGAGGCTCCGGCCCTGGGACCGGGCGCGGGCCTCGATGAGCCGCGCCACGGCCTCATCCAGGCCATGGATCGTAATCGATTTCACGGCCAAGATCCTCCAGAAACAGCAATATGTGAACCATTATATGAACCATCATACGGTTCACTGCTGATTAATAATAGTTCACTCCTGGAGGATTGTCAAGAGGCCTTCCGGAGCGGGGAATGGGGCTTCGTAACCAGGGGTATCTAAGAATCAAGAATGAAGAATCGAGAATCAAGGAGTAGTCCCCCCTGCCCCCCGGGGGGGCAACGGGGGGAAATCCATTCTCGATTCTTGATTCTCGATTCTGGCCATAACCAGGGACTGAACGCATACGGGGCTTCTTCCCTGTCGCGCACCGTGCGTGATCCTCAAGGACGGGGATCCCGGCTCCGGCCCGGCAATACCACGCCGGTCCCGGCGGCCGATTTACCTTCACGGCCCCGGTTCGTCGCAACAGGGGAACGGCGTGAGGAATATCCTCGTCATCCCGCTCCTGGCCCTCGCCGCCTGCGGGCCGGGAAGGGCCTGCGAAGAGGCCTTCCTGCGGACGCGGGTCACGATCCGCCTCAAGGACTCGACCCTGCGGCAATTCCTGGACGAGATGGAAATACAGACCGGCTTCCCCATCGCCCGGCAGTGTTCGTGCGGCATGCTCCAGGAGGTCCTCGACCAGCCCGGATTCAACCTGAGCCTGGCCGACGTCCCCGCCCTCGCCGCCCTGCAACTCGGCATCATCGGCCACCGCGGAGGCTGGGCCTTCGAACGCGACCGGGCGGTCCTCCATTGCGGCCTCGCCGGGCCTGCCCGGCCGATAGAGGGACGGCTCAAAAGGATGCTCTTCGAGATCCTCGGAATCCCCTGAGCCCCTCCCTGCCGGTCAAGTTTGAAATCCCTTGGATCGCCCCCGGCGGGGGGACCGCGGCCCTGCCGGTTCTCCTTCGCCCGGACGCGGCAATTCTGTATTATATGCGCGACCTGAGCTAAGAGAACAAGACATGAAAAAGCCCGCCCGGAAAGCCTCCCCCGAACCGTGCGACGAGGCCACCCATCTTGCCGCCCTCCTGGACGCCCTGCCCGACGCCGTCTACTTCAAGGACCTCCAGAGCCGGTTCACCCGCGTCAACAGGGTCCACGCCGGATGGCTCGGCGTCAAGAGCCCCGACGATGCGGTCGGCAGAAGCGACGCCGACTTCTACACCGGCGAGTTCGCCCGCGCCGCGATCGAGGTCGAACAGGAGATCATCCAATCCGGCAAGCCCATCCTCAACCTCGAGGAGAAGATCGTCTGGCCCGGCGGGAAGTCCACCTGGGCCTCCGCCACCAAGATGCCCCTCCGCGACAAGAAGGGACGCGTCGTCGGCACCTTCGGCATCTCCCGCGACATCGGCGCCCACAAGCGCGCGGAGGAGCGCCTTCGCGACTCCGAGGCCCTCTACTGCTCCCTCGTGGAGAGCCTCCCCATGTGCATCTTCCGCAAGGACATGGAGGGCCGCGTCGTCTACGTGAACCAGCGCTACTGCAAGGAGCTCAAGAAGGAATCCAAGGACCTCCTGGGAAAGACCGACTACGACCTCTTCCCCAAGAAGCTCGCCGAGAAGTACCGCGCCGACGACCACGACGTCGAGCGCCGCGGAGGCATCTTCGAGGCCGTCGAGGAGCACAAGCCCCCCGGCCAGGCCGCCTTCAAGGTCAAGGTCATCAAGACCCCCGTCTACGACTCGAAGGGCCAGGTCGTGGGCGTCCAGGGCATGTTCTGGCGGGTGAGCGAGGAGACGCCGGGCTAGGCGGGGCCGGCCGGGCGACCAGACTCGGCGCGCCGATCCAGGTGCCGGAGCGACCGGGAGAGGCCGCCGTACGCGATCCATGGCCCGACCAGCAGGAGATACGTAATCACGCTCACCGTCCAGGAGCGACCCGCCGCCTGGGTGGCCTTCTGGACCGAGGGAGGAACCTCCCCCAATCGCCGTAAATCGTCGATGACATAACGGTGCTGCAACGGGGCATGATACTGCCTTGCGGTCGGGTCGGGATCGGCGACGAGCTGAAAGTACCGGCCCCGGTTGTCCTCGACCACGATCTCCGAAAAGTTGATGTCGTCCCAATCATAATAGATGGTGATGGCCTCTCCGTCGGCAAGCCAGAATCCGCCGTATCGCAGGGCGGGCAAGGGCGCGAAGGCAAACACCTTGACGGGCAACGGAGACTTCACGCCGTCCTTCCCGATCGTGCCCACCGGGGTGATCCGTATCGTCTCCCCGGTCCGATTCTCCACCGTGAAGCCGGCCACGAACATGGCG
>CAYNDR010000005.1:32671-47966 GCA_964395295.1 uncultured Planctomycetales bacterium | reverse complement strand
CGAACCCCATTCCTCCCACAAACATCAGCGAAAACGCGAGAAAGGGATACGTGACGTAAATCAATATGCGCAGGCCCCGCCTCATCGGGAACCCCTCGGCATGCGATCCAAAGGCTGACGATCCACTCAACCGCGATAACGGCCGTCGGCATCTAGAAAGTGGGCCCCAGCGTCCACGGCGCGACCTCCTCGTCGCCGATCCCCGCCAGCTCGCCCTTCGTCCGCTCCCCGCCCGCCACCGCCACGATCTTCTCGAAGATCCGCCGGCCGACCTCCTCCACCGTCTCAACCCCGTCGAGGATCGTCCCCGCGCCGAGGTCCATGTCCTCGCCCATGCGCTCGTAGAGCGGCGTGTTCGAGGCGATCTTGACGCAGGGCACCGGCTTCAGGCCGAAGACGCTCCCCCGGCCCGTCGTGAATCCGGCGACCGTGCAGCCGCCGGCGGCCAGCCCCGTCATGCTCACCGGGTCGTACCCCGGCGTGTCCATGAAGCAGAAGCCCGGCGCGCCGATCCGCTCCGCGTAGCGGTAGACCGCCGAGAGCGGCGCCTGGCCGCCCTTGGCCACCGCCCCCAGGCTCTTCTCGTAGATCGTCGTCAGCCCCCCCGCCTTGTTCCCCGGGCTCGGGTTGTGGTCGAAGCTGGCCCCGTGCATCCGGATGTGCCCCTCCCACCAGCAGATGATTTCCGCCAGCTTCTCCCCCACCTCGCGGGAGGCCGCGCGCCGCGCCAGGAGGTGCTCCGCCCCGTAGATCTCCGTCGTCTCGGCCAGGACGGAAGTCCCGCCGTGCCGCACAATTTCGTCCGAGGCCACCCCCAGCGCCGGATTGGCCGTGATCCCGCTGGCGCCGTCCGACCCGCCGCAGTTCAGGGCCAGCGCCAGCCTGCCCACCGGCTGGGGCGTGCGCCGCTGGGCGTCCGCCAACGGGAGGAGCTTCCGCACCGCCTCCGCCGCCGCCTCGACCGCCTTCCGCACGCCGCCCGCCTCCTGGATCGTCAGGAACGCCGGGGCGGGATCGAGGCGGTCCAGCCCGTGCCCCTCGCGGATGAGGCCGATCTGGTTCCCCTCGCACCCCAGGCCGATCATCACACAGCCGCAGACGTTCGGGTGGCTCGCGAATCCCGCCATCACACGCTGGAGGATCCGCTTGGGCTCGCCGGGCTGTTCGATACAGCCGCCCTTGGGATTGAAGGCGACCACGCCGTCCACGTTGGGGAATTCGCGCCGGACCTCCGGCCCGCGGAAACGGTCCGCCACGAAGCGGGCGACCGACGCCGCGCAGTTCACCGAGGAGACCACGGCCACGTAGTTGCGCGTCCCCACGCGGCCGTCCGGGCGGAGGTAGCCCTGGAAGGTGCGGGGGCGATCCGGGGGCGCGAGCGGCCGGACCTCCGTGCCGAACTCGTGCTTCCGCCCGAAGTCTCTCAGCTCCACGTTGTGGACGTGGACATGGTCGCCCGGGGAGATCGGGGCCGACGCGAATCCGATGATTTGCCCGTACTTCCTCACCGGCGCGCCCGCGGGGATCGCCCGGAGCGCGACCTTGTGCCCGGGAGGGATGTCCTGGCGCGCCGTGACGCCGGTCGCCGGGGCCCCCGCCTGGATCGGCCGCCGGGCCACCGCGACGTCATCCCCCTCGCGAAGGACCAGCGCATCCCCGGCCATGTCGTCTCAGTCCTTGGGGAGGAACTGGACGGCGTCGATCACGACGTGGCCGTCGGTCCCGGCCGTCTCGACCACGACCACGGCGGGCCGGCCGGCCTCGAAGCGGAACGTCCCCAGCGGCGTGAAGGCCCCCTCCTCCGGCGCCTTCTGCTCGTTCACGCGGACGGCCGCCGTCCCCTCGGCGTGGTGGACGGTCACCGGGACGTTCGTGGCGCGGTTGGGGTTCGGCGTCCAGGAGAATCTCACCTCGTAGCGGCCGGCCTTCGGCAGGGCCGCCTCGAAGCGCGCGGACTTCTCCCCCTTCTGGCGGTTCTCGTCGTGGCGGTACCCGGCCCCCACGAAGGGGCCCACCGCGGAGCTCTCGGTCCACGTCCCGACGAGCTTCGCCTGGGCGTCGTCCACCACCGTGCCGCCCGGCGCCTCGCTTTGGGGCTTTCCCCCGAGATCCAGCACCTGCTTGTCCCGGAGGAGGCGCTCCCGGAGCTTATCGTAGTCCACCTTCTGGACGTCGAGGTCGGCCTCCACGGCGAACGCGGCCGCGGTGGCGGCGGACTGGCCCAAAACCATGAAGACCGGCTCCATGCGGATCGACCCGTAGGCGATGTGCGAGCAGGAGACGCACACCGGGACGAGCAGGTTCGTGCACTCCTCCGCCTTCGGCCGGATCGACCGGTAGGAGATCATGTACGGGCCGCCGGGATTCACCTGGATGTCGCCCTCGTTGCGGGCCTTGCCGTCCGCGTCCACATAGCGCTGGACGTTGTGCGAGTCCATGTTGTAGGAGCCCATGCCGACCGATTCGGGGGTCTGGCGCGAGCGCCGGCAGTCGAGCTCGGTGTGGACGTAGTCGCTCACCATCCGCCGCGCCTCGCGGACGTAGATCTGGTGCGGCCAGTTCCCGTTGTCCTTGAACTCGTCCTTCGCCAGTCCCCACTTCTCGATCTTCGCGCGGAGGTCCTCGGGGACGCGGGGGTCGTTGACCAGGAACCACATCATGCCCTTCTGGTAGGTCTCGTGCTCCTTGATGATCTTCTCGCGCGCGGCGTAGTCGCCCTCGGGGTAGCCGTAGTTCATCCCGATGTTGTCGGTCGAGAAGGCGCCGTGGTTGTTGGTGTCGGTCTTGCGGTTGGGCATGAGCTGGTGGTTGCCCCAGACGTCCCGCCAGCCCGCCTGGATGTACCGGAGGTAGAGCTCGTAGCGCATCGGGTCGTAGCCCTCGGGCTTCGGGAAGGGCAGGCGGTTGGCGGGGTCGTCGGTGAGGCACATGCGGAAGCAGTACGCCTGGACGCGCTTGTCTCCCTGGCCCTCCTCGCCGGGGGGGCCGCCGTGGACGCCGGGGAGGAGGCCGCTGGCGGGATCGCCCGGCTTCACGTAGGGGTCGACGGGCTTCAGGAACTGGTGGCTCACGGCGCGGCGGGCCTGGACGCCGTTGAGGGTCTCCCCGTGGACGGAGTTCGCCTCGCGGCCCACGGTGCAGGTGACGCCCGCCCTGGCCATGAGGTCGCCCTCGTAGGTGGCGTCGATGAAGACGCGGCCGCGGAAGGTCTTCCCCGATTCCATCGTGATGGCGGTGAGGCGCGTCCCCTCCCGGGTCACGCCCTTCCCGAGGTCCAGCCGCTCGCGGAGGACCACGGGGACCTTCGCCTCGCGGATCAGGTCGCCTAAGACCTTCTCGGCGACATGGGGCTCGAAGCGCCAGAGGGCGTCCTCGCCGGCCTTGAAGAACTTGTAGTCCGGCCGCTTCTCCTGCCTCCAGGCGGAGTCCTGGTCGTAGTGGGCCTTGACGCGCTGGTAGAACTCGCGCGAGAGGCCGCCGATGGCGGCGCGGTTGCCGCTGTCGGTCATGCCGAGCCCTCCGGAGGTGAGCCCCCCGAGGTGCCTTCCGGGCTCGATGAGGACGACGGAGCGCCCCATGCGGGCGGCCTGCACGGCCGCCGCCACGCCGCCGGAGGTCCCGCCGTAGACGACGACGTCATACCGGTCCTGGGCCGCCAGGAGCGGGAGCGCCACGATCCATCCGATGCGCATGGGAATCACCTCCGTCCGGAACATGATAGCGGGATCGCACACCCCCGCGAAGTGTTACCGTTCCTGCGACCCAGAAACGATAACGGTTCGAAGGTGCCGTTCCACCTCGCCGGCCAGGAGCCGCGACCCCTCCTTCGTGAAGTGCACGTTCCGCGGGAGCTGGATGTCCTTGAGCCGCGGCAGGGCGAAGGCGTGCAGGTCGTTCACGGCGACGCCGTTCTCTTCCATGACCTTCCGCGCGATCGCGTTGTAGCGCGGCGGGTCCTCGGGGTCGCGAAGGGGGCTCAAGCGGCCGGCCGGCACCGGCGTGGTGCAGGCAAAGACCAGCTTGGCGCCCGTCTTCCTGAGCGCGGCGACGATCTCCCGCAGGTTCTTCTCGTAGGCCTCCGGCTCGGACTGGCGCGGGTCCTCCGGCCTGTCCGAGTTCTTCCCCGTCTTCGCGTCCACCCGCTTGAGGTCGTGCAGGCCGAAGTTGAAGTGGATCGCGTCCCACTTCCCTCCCTCCAGGGCCAGCCAGCGCTCGATCTCCTTGACGCCCTTCGCGGTCCCCTCGCAGTTCTCGTCCTTCCCGCCCTGGGCGGGACGGACCACGGCCGCGGCGTCGCGCAGCGCCTCCCGGACGAAGGGGGTGTACCCGATCGAGATCGAGTCGCCGAGGATGAGGACCCGTTTCTTGGGATCCTGGGCCCCGAGGGGCGCCAGGACGGCCAGAAGGACGGCGGCTGTCTTCATTTTCCCTCCGCCAGCCTGGTCTCGTACATCGCGTAGCCCACCTCGCGGCAGGCCGCCACCGTCTCCGGGTACGGGGTGTCCACGTTGTCCACGAAGCCGATCTGGTAGTTCTCCTCGTCGAGCGGCCGGCCCGTCGTGGGCTCGTCGCGGTACTGGAACCAGTGGGTGCCCACGAACTGCGGGTGCCGGAGCGCGCCCGTCACGTACGAGGCGTACATCCGCGCCCGCTCGTTCTGGTTCGCCACGGGGACGAGGCCGGTGTGGAACATCCCGCGGTCGAGCGCCCCGAAGTGGAACTCGCCGATGATGAGGGGCATGTCGGGACCGGGGTACTTGAAGTCCGCCACGTCGCGGCGGTAGAGGTTGTAGCTCACGACGTCGCAATACTTCGCCCCCGCCTGGGCCGCGAGGTCGTTGACCCACGCGAAGCGACAGCCGAGGTAGAGGTTGTTCGGGGCCACCTCCTTCACGGCGTCGCGGATGACCTTGAAGTAGGTCTCCGCCGTCTTCGTGTAGAACGCCGTGAGGTCCTCGCGGGCCTTCTTCTTGTCCGGCGCGCCGCGGTGGGACACCAGGGCCTCCCACGATCCGTGGTTCGTCCCCCATGCCGCGTTGAGCGCCCCGACTTCCTTGTATCTCGCCTTCAGGTCCTCGACAAAGGCCTTCTTGGCGGCCTGTTCGGCGGGGGACTGGAGGGCCGCGAGGGCCAGGGACGTGTCGTCGCCCCAGGCGATCTCGTTGTCCACGAAGTAGCCGACGCACCACGGGTCTCCGGCGCTCTTCCCCTTTTCCTGCGCCATCCGCTTCTTGATCGCGGCCTCGAACGAAGGATCGAAGACGTCGCGGAACTTCCCCCAGTATCCCTGGCTTCCCTCGAGGAGCTTCCCCTCGAAGTGGATGGTGGCCGTGTACGGCGTCCGGCGCATGAGGTAGATCTGCGGATCGGACCAGTTGGCGATGGTGTTCATCCCCCAGCCGCGGAGCCGCTGGTGCGCCAGCTCGTTGGTCTTCTTCTTCCACTCGCCGGGGTACTTGCGCGCCAGGTTCGCGCGGATGAAGTCGAACGTCCGCACGTTCCGGCCCGCGTAGTGGCCGTGGAGGGCGTGGCCGGTCCCGTAGAACGCCCTGAAGTCGCCCCCGTCGGCGGGGATGTCCTGGAACCACTTCTGGCGCTCGTCGACCGGCGTGGCGCCCCACTCGTTGACGCAGTCGATCCCGTGCGAGAAGAAGAGCTTCCCCTTCGGGTCCACGAGCCACCACTTGCCCTTGTGTTTCTCGGGGTGGAAGAATCCGGTGGCCTTGAGCGTGGGGCCCTTCGCCCAGCCGCCGAACTCGTCCCAGCCGGGGGGCGCGGGCTTCTTCGCCAGGTCCTGCGCCTCGGCGGCGGCGTACGAGGCCAGCTCCCCCGCGTTGTGCGTCTTCCCGGGCCAGTCCTTGTGGACGTACTGACCGTAGGTGTCGATGAACGGAAAGAAGGAGTCGCCGTCCGGCGGCTGGACGAACGCCCCGCCGAGGCGGATGTTGTCGAGGTCGAAGAGGTGGTCGGCCTTCGGCTTGGGGAGGAAGATCATGACCTGCGTCACCTGGGCGGGATCGATCGTTCCCTCCCCCGCGGCGCCGATGGGATAGCCGCGCATCCCGAAGAGCTTCGGGGCCGAGCCGGACGGCCTCCGGACGAACATGCCCTGGAGCGTCCCCTGTTCGCCCGGCCTGAGGGTGACGCTCCCGTTGTTGCACTTCTTCGTGCCGTCGGCCCCCTCGTTGTCCACGCGGCAGGTGACGGTGACCGCCTCGGGGCCGGCGTTGGCCACGTCGATGGCCAGGGACGTGTGCGCCGAGAAGTCCCACTTCCCGCCGGGCGCCTTGAGGGTGATCCCGGGCCAGTCCTCCTTGCGGCCGCTGGCGACGCGGAGGACGGTGTTGTCCGCCTTCTTGAAGAGCGTCGCCTGGGCGCCGCGCACCTCGACGGGCACGGGCGGGACGTTCTTGTCGAAGTCGATGAGGACTTTGTCCTGGGGGACGGACCCGGCCGGGACGGCCAGGAAAAAGGCCAGCGCCGCCTTCGCGATCCCGCTCCAGCCCATGGGATATCCCTCCTCGAACGCCTCGTAGAATTAAACGCCGCGGCCCCGCGCGCCATGGTAAGCTTTCAGCCGCGAGCTGATCAGGGATCCCCATGGCGGATTCTCCCGGCGATGCCCCCCGCAAGGTCCTCCTCCGCCGCATCCGGGCCTGGATGGTCTTCTACGCGGCCGCGCTCATCGTGAGCGGCCTCACCGCGGTCCCGGTGGAGTGGGAACTGCGGACGATCCTCTCCGTGGGCTGGGGCGGCGCCGCGCCGGGGACCTCGTGGTGGCCGGCGATGCACGTCTTCCTCGCCCGGGTCCTGGAGGCGGTCCGCGAGGTCGGCGCGCGCCACCCGTTCCTCTTCTACGGCTACGACTGGCTGGCCTTCGGGATCGGCGTCCTCGGCATCCTCTTCCTGGGGGCGGCCCGCGACCCGGTGCGGAATGTCTGGGTGGTCCGGTTCGGGCTGATCTGCTGCGGGCTGGTCCTCGCCTTCGCCGCCATCGTCCCCCACCTGCGGGGACTTCCCTGGTTCTGGACCTTCGTGGACGGCTCGTTCGGCATCGTGGGGGCGGTCCCGCTCCTCGTCATCCTCCGGGACATCCGGAGGCTGGAATCCCTCCCCGCGTGATAAAGTCCCTTCCCGGGTTTATAATGATTGCATGAAGGCCTTGCGGGCGGGATCCCTCTGCCTGGCCGCCCTCGCCGCCGCCTGCGGCGGCGGAGGCGGGGGCGGAGGCGGCGCGTCCGGCCCCAACGCCGCGTGGGTCACCGACGCGGCTGTCTACAACGAACCCGCCGTGGCCCCGGCGGACACCTCGGCGCCCCACCACACCATCAGCGGGACGGAGTCCCAGATGATCGCCGCCCTCCAGGCGGCGCTCAACAACACCGCCAGCGGCGGGACCATCGTCTTCAACACCGCCCTCGACGTCACCCTGCCCCTGACCCAGACCCTCAACATCCCGTACAGCGCCTCCTACGAGACCACCCCCCGGCCCATCGTCATCGACGGGAAGGGGAAGGTCACGCTGGACGGCCAGAACCTGGTCCGCATCCTCCGGAAGGACTGGCGCATCGACCTCACGGTGCAGAACCTGAAGTTCGTCAACGGGCGGGTCGGGGCCGACGCGGGAAACGACGGCGACCTGGAGAGCGGCGCCGCCATCAACACGATCTGGGACGGACGCCTCACCGTGGTCAACTGCACGTTCGACAATTGCGTCTGCACCGAAGACGGGCCCGACCGCGGCGGCGGGGCGATCCGCGCCCTCGGCCAGCGCCACCTCCGCCTCTCGGGCTGCGCCTTCACCAACTGCTCGGGGTCGAACGGCGGCGCGGTGAACACGCTCGGCTGCCAGCTGACGGTCGTCGATTGCACCTTCACGGGGAACACGGCCCACGGCTACGGCGGCGGGGCCGACGCGATTCCCAACGGCGGAGCCGGCATGGGCGGCATCGGCGGGGCGATCTACACCGACGGCGTCAGCCAGAACGCCGACGCCGCCCGGTCCATCCTCTCCCGCTGTACGTTCACCAGCAACACGGCGGGCGACCACGGCGGGGCGGTCTTCAACTACACCATCCCGGGCACGGGCAGTGTCTCCATCGTCAGCCGGTGCACGTTCGAAGGCAACACCGTCCCCGACTCGCCGACGCTCTACGCGGGCACCTCGGGGGCCCTCTACACCCAGGGGGCGGACACCTCGATCGTGGACTCGACCTTCAGCGGCAATTTCGCCCAGAACGCCGGGGGCGCGATCTCGTTCCACACCGACCGCCCCTCCCGCGTGGCCAACTGCACCTTCTCGGGAAACAGCGTCTGGTACGACACCGTGGCCCACGACGGCAACTGGGGCGGCGCGATCGCCGAGTATGGCGCCCCGCTCTACATCTCCCACTGCACCTTCGCGGACAACCGGGCGGGGATCGGGGCCGCGATCCGCAACGACGTGAACACCTGGCTGAAGTCGTGCGTCTTCAGCGGAAACCTGGGGACCCGGCAGTGGGAAGGCCACGCGGTCCGGATCACGGCGCTCGACGGCGGCGGCAACGTCCAGTGGCCCCAGACCAAGAGCTACTGGGGCACCGCCGAGATCCCGGCCACGGGCACGGTCGTCTTCGCGGACCCCCAGCTCGGCGCCCTGGGCAACAACGGCGGCCCGACCCGGACGCGGCTCCCCGCCCCGGGCGGCCCCGCCATCGATGTCGGCAGTGATTCCGCCTACCCCCCGGCCGACCAGCGCGGCCAGCCCCGCCCCCTCGGCGTCCGGCCCGACGCCGGGTCGGCCGAGGTCGAGTAGCCTCCGTTTTCACGCTGTTCCCGGGGTCCCGCCGGCGTTATACTGCCGCCGTCCTTCTTTGCGAAAGGAACGACCATGCGACTCACCTGCGCCGCCCTCGTCGCGGCCTTCCTCCTGCCGTCCGCCTCCGCCGGGACGGCGGACAAGGAGCTGGTCCTGATCGCGGGGAAGCAAAGCCACGGCCCGGGGGACCACGAGTTCAGGGCGGGATGCCTGCTCCTGCAGAAGTGCCTGGCGAACGTGAAGGGCCTGAAGGTGACCGTGGAGACGAACGGCTGGGTGGCCGACCCGAAGGTCTTCCAGAACGCCGCGGCCGTGGTGCTCTACTCCGACGGCGGCGGGGGCAACCCCTTCATCCAGGGCGACCGCAAGAAGGTCATCGGAGAGCTCGCCAAGAAAGGCGTGGGCATCGGCAACATGCACTACGCCGTCGAGGTCCCCAAGGACAACGGCGGGCCGGAGTTCCTCCAGTGGATCGGCGGCCACTACGAGCACCAGTTCTCCTGCAATCCCATGTGGTCCCCCGACTACCAGAAGTTCCCCAAGCACCCCATCACGAGGGGCGTCAAGCCCTTCTCCTGCCGCGACGAGTGGTACATGCACATGCGCTTCCGCCCGGACATGAAGGGGGTCACGCCGATCCTCGTCGACAAGCCCTCGGACAAGGTCCGCAAGGGGCCCTACGTCTACCCGCAGGGGCCCTACGAGCACATCGTGGCGGCAAGCGGGCAGGACGAGGTCATGATGTGGTGCGTGGAGCGGCCGGACGGCGGGCGCGGCTTCGGCTGGACCGGCGGGCACTACCACAAGAACTGGGGCAACGACGATTACCGGAAGGTGATCCTCAACGCGCTCGTCTGGCTCTGCAAGATCGAGGTGCCCGCCGACGGCGTGGCGTCGACCGTGGCGCCGGAGGACCTCAAGGAGAACCTTGATAAAAAGTAACCGGGCCGCGGCCCCTTCCCGTCGTGTATAATGCGGCGATCGGACGGGAACTCAAGACCCTGCGGAGGAGATCATCCATGTCCAAGACGTCGCGCGTCCTTTCCTTCCTCGCCGTGGCGGCGCTGGCCGCGATCGGCGGGTGCCTCCAGGTGGAGCAGGCCACGACCCTCTTCCCGGACGGGTCCGGGAAGATCGTGATCAAGATGGCCATCAAGAAATCGATGTTCAAGATGATGGAAGGCTTCGCCACGCCCCCCGGCGGGATGGACCCGGCGGACCCGGACGCCCCCAAGGCCGGCAAGCCCGAAGACCCCTTCGCCGAGCTCTCCGACGTCCATAAGCTGGCGAAGAATTCCGAGGGGATCGCGGCGTGGAAGGTCGGGAAGAAGGAGGAGGACGGCGAGTGGATCCGGATCTCCTGCGTGGGCTACTTCGAGGACGTGAACAAGGTGAAGATCTACAACGAGAAACAGCAGGAGGAGGGCGGGACGAAGCGGGAGCTCTCGTTCTCGGCCCGGTACGAGAAGACGGAGGAAGGGCACGTCCTCACGGTCAAGGACGACACGCGCAAGGACCTCCAGGACATGCCCGGCCTGGGCGGCGACAAGGGCGCCGGCGAGGGGGCCGAGGCGATGGGCAAGGCGATGCTCGAGATGATGAAGCCGCTGATGCAGGACCTCAAAGTATCCGTCACGGTCACGGTCCCCGGCCCCATCCAGGAGGCGCAGGGATTCTTCGAGAAGAAGGACCGGACCGCAACCGTCTCGCTGGACGGGAAGACGATCTTCGAGGCGGCGGGGAATCCCGAGGGCGAGACGGCGAAGAAGATGAAGTCCTTCTCCCAGGTGAAGGAGTCCCGGATCACCTGGAAGGAGAACCAGGTGCCCGCGGACGAGGTCGAGGCCTTCAAGAAGGAGATGGCGGAGGCCAGGGAGGCCTGGCAGAAGGCGCTCGACGAGGCGAAGAAGAAGCCCTCGAAGGAGTAGCCTATCCCGGCCGGGCCCCGGGGGCGATCCCGAGGCGCCGCCGGCACTCATCGAGGATCTCGGCCGTGCGCGTGGCCCCCGACCGGGTCACCCCGAGCGCGCGCACCTCCAGGAGCTTGTCCAGGTCCCTCACCCCGCCCGCCGCCTTCACCTGCACGCGCGGCGGCGAGTGCTTCCGCATGAGCTTCAGGTCCTCGATCGTGGCCCCCCCCGTCCCGTATCCCGTGGAGGTCTTCACCCAGTCCACGCCGGCCTCCCCGCAGATCTCGCAGAGGCGGACCTTCTCCGCGTCGGCGAGGTGGCAGTTCTCGAAGATGACCTTGATCCTCGCGCCGCCCGCGTGCGTCGCCTCCGTGAGCGCGCGGATCTCGTCCCGCACGTACTCCCACCGGCCGCTTTTCACCATGCTGATGTTGACCACCGCGTCCAGCTCCTCGCCGCCGTCCGCGAGCGCCTGCCGGACCTCCGCAAGCTTGACGGCCGTGGCGTGCCCCCCGTGGGGGAATCCGATCGTGGTGCTCGCCTTGACGGCGCTCCCCCTCAGGAGCTCCGCACATCGCCGCAGGGCGTAGGGCAGGATGCACACGCTCGCGACGTCGTACTCGCGCGCCAGCCGGCACCCGCGGTCCATCTCCTCCGCCGTCAGGACCGGATTGAGGAGCGAGTGGTCGATCATCTTGGCCACGTCCGCGTAGGTGTAGTCCACGAAACCCTCCTTCGGTTCAGGCCTCGGCCCGGCCGCGCCGCGCGGCCAGCGCCGGGGCGCCCCTCATGGCCGCCCTCCTCCCGATCCAAGGAACGCGCCCACCGCGGGGCCCGTCCGGCGGATCCCGCCCAGGCGGTTCCGGAACTCGTAGGCGTCGCCGCGGTAGAGCGTCCGCTCGAACCAGAGCGGCCTGCCCCCTTCGAGGAATCCCGTGGAGACCGCCAGGAGGCCGGCCGCGCCCACGGGCGTCCCCAGCCGCCGGGCCTCCCCGGCCCCGATGCGGACCGCGCGGATCGTCTGGTCGGCCCCCTCGACCTTCAAACGGTAGCGGTCCGTCCAGAGGGCGTACAGGGAACCCGCGAGGTTGGCCCGCTCCAGTCCGGGGCAGAGGGACGCGGCCACCCATCGGCGCTCGAGGATGACGGGGACGCCGGAGGCCGTCCTGAGGCGCGCCATGAAGCAGGCGAGGTCCTCGCGCTCCAGCCGGAGCGCGCGGGCGGCCTCCGCGGGGATGAGGCGGGCCGGGACGATGTCGCTCTCGAGGACGCGCGTGGCGGGCCTCTTCCCGGCCGCCCTCGCCCTCTCGGTGAAGCTCACGAGCGACCGGAGGTCGTAGTCCAGCGCCCCCCCGAGGACGAAGGTGCCCACGCCCTTGCGGAATTCGAGAATCCCCTCGGCCACCAGCGTCGAGAGCGCCTTGTTGGCCGTGGGGCGGCTCACGGAGAACTCCCGGCAGACCTCGCGCTCGGTGAGGAACCGGTCCCCCGCCCCGAACCGCCGCCCCCCGACCAGGCGGCGGAGGGCCCGGTTGAGCTGCTGGTAGACCGGGTCGCGGACAAGGCCGTCGTCCATGGTGGCTAAGCCAGCATACAACCCCCCCACCCCTCCGTCAACTGTCAACGCTGGTGCGGCGCGCCCGCGTTAACACTCGACCGGGGCCGGGCGGGAACGTAGAGTTCACAGGCATCCAAGGAGGCGGGAATGGCGGCGAGCCCGGACGATCCCGGCGCGAACCTCTCCACCGAGGAGGAACTCGAGGAGGCCCTCTCCCGCCCCGCGCCGGAGGCCGCCCGGGACCTCTCCGGCCTCAAGGGCGACCTCGTGATCCTCGGCGTGGGCGGCAAGATGGGCCCCACCCTCGCCCGCATGGCCCGCCGCGCGATCGACCAGGCGGGCTCCCGCCGTGCGGTGATCGGCGCGGCCCGCTTCTCCGAGGCGCGGGCGCGGGAGACCCTGGAGGCGTGCGGCGTCCGCACCCACCCCTGCGACCTCCTCGACCGCGCCCAGGTCGACCGCCTCCCCGATGCCGGCGCCGTGGTCTTCATGGCCGGGATGAAGTTCGGCACCACCGGCGCCGAGGCCGCCACCTGGGCCACCAACGCCTACCTCCCGGGCCTCGTGGCCGAGCGCTACCGGAACGTCCCGACCGTCGTCTTCTCCACCGGCAACGTCTACCCCCTCGTCCCGGTCGCCGGCGGCGGCGCCACCGAGGAGACTCCCACCGCCCCCGTGGGCGAGTACGCCCAGTCGGCCCTCGGCCGCGAGCGCGTCTTCGAGCACTTTTCGCTCCGGCACGGCACCCCCGTGGCGATCTACCGCCTCAACTACGCGGTCGAGCTCCGCTACGGCGTCCTGCTGGACGTGGCCCAGAAGGTGCGCGCGGGGATCCCGGTGGACCTCCGCATGGGATACGCCAACGTGATCTGGCAGGGCGACGCCAACGCGATCGCCCTCCGCTGCATCGCGGCCGCCCGCACCCCGGCCGAGATCCTCAACGTGACCGGACTCGATACGCTCCCGGTCCGCACCGTGGCCGGGCGCTTCGGGGAACTCCTCGGGAAGGCCCCCGTCTTCGAGGGGAAGGAGGCGGACACCGCCCTCCTCTCCAACGCCTCCAAGGCAGGCCGCCTCTTCGGGCCGCCGAACACCCCCGTGGACCGGGTGATCCGCTGGATCGCCCATTGGGTGAAGATCGGCGGGCGGACGCTCGCGAAACCCACCCACTTCGAGACGCGCGATGGCAAGTTCTGACCCGATGCCCTCGGCGGCGGCGCTGGCGGCCCTCCGGAAAGGGACGGCGATCCCGGCCCACCCCCTGGCGCTCACCGCGGAACGACGGCTCGACGAGCGCCGCCAGCGGGCGCTCACCCGCTACTACAAGGCCGCCGGGGCGGGCGGGGTGGCCGTGGGCGTCCACACGACGCAGTTCGCGATCCGCGAGAAGGGCCTGCTCAAGCCCGTGCTCGAGCTCGCGGCGGGCGAGGCGGGCGGGATGCTCAAGATCGCCGGGATCTGCGGCCCCACCCCCCAGGCCGCGGCCGAAGCGGAACTCGCGCGCGACCTCGGATACGACATCGGGCTCTTAAGCCTCGCGGCGCTCAAGGACGCCTCCGACGACGCCCTCATCGCCCACGCGCGCTCCGTGGCGAAGGTCATCCCCCTCTTCGGCTTCTACCTCCAGCCTTCGGTCGGCGGCCGGCGGCTGTCGTATGAATTCTGGCGCCGGTTCGCGGAGATCCCGAACGTGGTGGCCATCAAGATCGCGCCCTTCAACCGCTACCAGACGATCGACGTGGTCCGCGCGGTGGCCCGCGCGGGCCGCGCCGGCGAGATCGCGCTCTACACCGGCAACGACGACAACATCGTCCTCGACCTGCTGACGGAGTACCGTTTCGAGGACGTCTCCCAGCGGATCGCCGGCGGCCTCCTGGGCCACTGGGCGGTCTGGACGCGCAAGGCGGTGGAAATCCTGGACCAGACCAGGGCGCTCAGGGAGGGCGGCGCCCTGCCGGAGAGCGTCGAGAAGGCGCTCTACAAGATGAAGATCGCCGCCGGTCCCGCGCACGCCGAGGCGCGATCCTACGCCGTGTCCATGCTGGACCAGATCCGAGGCGCCGGAGCCGGGAACCGGCCGATCCCGCACGACCTCCTGACGCTCGCGGTCCAGATCACCGACTCGAACGCCGCCTTCTTCGACGCCGCGAACGGCTTCGCGGGCTGTATCGCGGGCCTCCACGAGGTCCTCCGGCGGCAGGGCCTCCTCGATGGCCTCTGGTGCCTGGACCCGAAGGAGGGCCTTTCGCCCGGGCAGAAGGAGGAGATCGACCGCGTGCACCAGGCGTACCCTCACCTGAACGACGACGATTTCGTGGCCGAGCATCGAGACACGTGGCTTGATTAAGGAGACCTCCATGCCCCGCATCCTGACGGCCGTCCTCCTGATCCTCGCCTCCGCGCCGCGCGCCGGGGTCCAGCTCCACGCCCTCTTCAGCGACAACCTGGTCCTTCAGCAGGGGCTCGCCGCGCCCGTCTGGGGCGCCGCCGCTCCCGGCGAGGAGGTCACGGTCGCGATCGCCGGCCAGAAGAAGTCCGCCAAGGCCGGCGCCGACGGGCGCTGGATGGTCAAGCTCGACCCGATGAAGGCCGGCGGCCCGCACGAGATGGCGATCGGGGCGGTCACGCTCAAGAACGTGATGGTCGGCGAGGTCTGGGTCTGCTCGGGGCAGTCGAACATGGAGATGTCGGTGCGATCCTCGGCCAACGCGCCGGAGGAGATCGCCGCCGCCGACTTCCCGAAGATCCGGCTCTTCACCGTCCCCAAGAAGCCCGCCGACACGCCGCAGAAAGACGTCGTGGGGGCCTGGAAGGAGTGCGGTCCGCAGACGGTGCCGGGCTTCTCGGCCGTGGGCTACTTTTTCGGGCGCGACCTCCACAAGGCCCTGGACGTCCCGACCGGGCACATCCACAGGGGCAACATGTACATCATTTTGGGGGAGTACGACAAGGCAGAGGAATCACTGAAATTGGCATTGGAACAAAACCCCGGCAACTACTTCGCCATCACCAGCCTGGGGAATGTGCTGT
>CAYNDR010000005.1:20789-32661 GCA_964395295.1 uncultured Planctomycetales bacterium | reverse complement strand
TATGCCGAGGCCGTCGAGAAGGCCAAGGCGGAGGGGAAGCCCGCGCCGATGGAACCCGGGCCCGGGCCCACCCAGCTCTACAGCGGCATGATCGCCCCGCTCCTCCCCTACGCCATCGCGGGCGCCACCTGGTACCAGGGCGAGTCGAACGCGGGACGGGCGAAGCAGTACCAGAAGCTCTTCCCGGCGATGATCAGGAACTGGCGGGACGACTGGGGGCAGGGGGACTTCCCCTTCCTCTTCGTCCAGCTGGCCAACTACATGGCCCGCAAGGCCGAGCCCGCCGAGAGCAACTGGGCCCAGCTCCGCGAGGCGCAGACCATGACCCTCTCCCTCCCCAGGACCGGGATGGCCGTCATCATCGACATCGGCGACGCGAAGGACATCCACCCCAAGAACAAGCAGGACGTGGGCAGGCGCCTGGCGCTGGCGGCGCGCCGCGAGGCCTACGGCGAGAACCTGGTCTACTCGGGGCCGATCTACGACTCGATGAAGGCCGAGGGGAACAAGGCCCGGCTTTCCTTCAAGCACGTCGGCGGCGGGCTGGCGGCCAGGGGCGACAAGCTCGCCGGGTTCTCCATCGCCGGGGAGGACAAGCAGTTCGTCTGGGCGGAGGCGAAGATCGAGGGCGACGCGGTCGTGGCCTGGAGCGACAAGGTCGAGAAGCCGGCCGCCGTCCGCTACGCCTGGGCCGACAATCCGGAATGCACCCTGTATAACAAGGAGGGATTGCCGGCCTCCCCCTTCCGCACGGACCGGCCTTGACGATTCGCGGATAGGTTTCGGGCGATGATCCGTTGGCTCATCGAAACCCGGTTAAGGAGATCGACGATGAAGGGCGGCTGGAGCGCGGCGATCCTGGCGGCGGCCTGCCTGGCGGCGGGCCCCGGCGAGAAGGTCAAGTGGGAGAAGCCCGACGCCTCGTTCACCCTGGCGGCGGCGGCGAACAAGCCCATCTGCTGGTTCTTCCTCGGCGGCGAGGCCGTCAAGGGGGAACCCACCCAAGGATGCTGACCCGGCAACGCCGATGCGGCGAACCGTGCGTTCGCCACCCTGGGCGCCGCCAAGAAGACCGACGACTTCATCTGCGTCCAGGGCAACCAGAAGTACGCCAACCACTTCAAGGTCAAGAACGTCCCCCTGGCCCTCTTCACCGATTCCGACGGCGACGAGATCCACCGCGCCGTCTTCTTCGACGACAAGACGCTCTCCCGGGCCATGGAGACCGCGGCCTCGAAGTACTCCGACCAGCCCGTCTCCTGGAAGACCGAGTTCACCGCCGAGCCCGGCTCGAAGAAGCTCCTCGTCGTGGGCTTCGACGACGAGAAGGAAGGGGGGCTCAAGGCCCTCGAGGACAAGTCGCTCGTCAAGTTCCGCGACCGGCTGGTCTTCCTGAAGCAGCCCTACGAAAAGAACGGCGACGCGGTCAACAAGTGGAAGGTGATCCAGGCACCCTCGATCGTCCTGGCCGACGCGTCCAAGGAAACCCCCGAGAAGGACCCCTTCGAGAGGCTCTCCGGGAAGAAGACGCCGGCGGCCCTCAAGCAGGCGATCCAGAAGGCGCTGAAGAAGCTCGATTCAGGCAAGTAGCCCCGGACGGGCAAGAGGCAAGGAGGCCGGCCATGGATTCGAAGCTTGTGGTGTCCGCCCTTCTCATCGCCGCCGGCATGGCCCAGGCCCAGGAGGAGGGCCGGAAGCTCTTCGCGCGCTGCTCCGCCTGCCACGCGGCCCCCGACCGGTCCATCGAGGCGGACCGGCTCTGGACCCGGCTGGTCAAGAAATCCGCCTGAGTGGGCCCCGCGGGCAACCGTGAGTTGCTCCCCCAGCGCGACGCGATCATCGCCTGGGTGAATTCCGCGGCGCCCCAGCTCCCCCGCGTCGACGCGAAGTCCCCCGCGCCGAAATCCGCGGGCCGCGCGAGCGTCAACTTCGACGAGGGCTACGTCCTGCTGGTCCCCCAGGACAAGGGCCTGGACGCGGGCCTGCGCCTCGTCTGGAGCCGGGACGACAAGGAGAAGACGCGCGCCATCCCCCCAGGCACCTATGCGCTCCGGCGCTACGCGGTCTCCAAGGGCGATTGGCAGATATGGGCCACCGGGAAGGGCCGCGCCGTCGAAGTGCGGGAGGGCGAGGAGACGAAGATCGAGCTCGACCTCGCCGTGACGCTCAAGACCTCGGTCTCGTCCCGCGGAAACCGCGCGAACGTCGGCGGCAATTTCGTCGGCGACTCCGGGATGGGCCTCTCGCTCCTCAAGGGAGAGGACCGGATCACGGTGGGCTGGAAGGCGCTCCGCTCCGGGAAGATCCTCGGTTCCGGGGACTGCACCTACGGCTGAGGAGGCGCCTTCGGGGGCGCCTGGCAGGCGCCCCGTGAATCCGACCTCGCCGGCCTCAAGGGCCGTCTCGAGATCAACGCCGGCCCCTTCGCGCTGAAGGGGGACCCCGTCGAGAAGCCCGCCGGCAACTGACGGTCAGATCTGCGCGGCGGCCGACCGGAGGTAGTGGAGGCTGTCCCGCGCGATCTTCTCGGCCCCCGGCGCGTAGTCGAAGACCTCGACCGAGACGTACCCCTCGTATCCGATCTCCTTGAGGGCGCGCAGGATGGGCCGGTGGTCCACGTCCCCCATGCCCGGCCCCAGGAGGTTCGGATCGTTCGAGTGGAAGTGCGCGAGGTGCTTCGCGCTCGCCCGGATGACGTCGGGGAGGGGCTTCTTCTCGGATCCCGTCATCGCCTTGACGTCGAGGTGCAGGCGGAAGTTCGGGTGCCCGATCGCCTCGATGAGCGCGATCCCGTCCTCCGCCGTGTTGATGAAGTCCGTCTCCCTGGGGGTGAGCGGCTCGATCGCGAGCGTCACCCCGCACCGCTCCGCCTCCGGCAGGGCCCGCTCGAAGACCTCGCGGGCGTACTTCAGGCCCCGGTCCCGCGTGATCCCGGGGAGGAGGCTCCTCTGCTTGGGAGACCCCACGACCATCACGTTCCCGCCGAGGTCGGCGCAGAAGCGGACGAGATCCACGAAGTAGTCCGCGGTGCGGTTCCGGACCGCGTCGTCGGGCGTGGTCAGGTAGAGCCCGGGGGGCTTGACGAGGAGCCAGTGGAGCCCGATCACCGGGACGCCCGCCGCCCGCGCCGCGTGCCGCAGGCCGCGCCGCCTTGGGGCGTCGATGTCCGTGACTTTTTCCGCGAGCGTGAACGGCGCCACCTCGAGGCCGTCGTAGCCCGCCTGCGCCACGAGTTCGAGGGTCCGCTCCCAGCTCCAGTCCTTGAACGTCTCGTTGCAGATCGCGTACTTGAACACGTGCATCCCTCCTGGCGTCTATAATTCAGCAGAAAGAGGCGGGGAAGACAAATTATATTCCAGTCCCCAAGGCTCCCTGAAGAAGCCTTGTATCCGTTCATGGGCTGTATCGCATCAAGCACGAGTCGTCCGCAAGGAAGGGACTTATTGCGGACGACTCAAGATTGCGCCGACTCATCTCCCGGCAAATCACCGAGGAGCATTTCTTGGCGCCTACGCTTTCTTGTCATGCGACGCGATGATTTTAGGTGCCGTATCTGCGGCAGATCGCCCGCACTGCAGCACGGATTGGCGCTGCCTGTAGACCACGTGAAGCCACGGATCAAGGGCGGCAACACAGACATCGGGAATCTTCAAACCCTTTGCGGGCAATGCAACGCAGGCAAGAGCGGCTTGGAGATGGGGTGCCCATGGGAAGGCTGAACGCGGGAAGGTCCAGCTATACAAGCCGAACTCAAGGCATGGCCTCACAATATCGGTCCGCAAATTATTCGAGGCAGTGGGTGCCCTCCCGGGAACAGGGTTCCATGGATTTCGCCGCCTGATATGCCGGGCATGGGATGGACGGGCACACCGGCCACCAATCCCCGCCTGGATCGCTCCCCTCATTGGCTTACCCTATTCAAGGAACCTACACTTCCCCCGATCCTCATGCTAGGATGACCGTATGGCCTTGGGCGCCCGCCTCATCAGGGACACGCGCGGTTCGAGCATCGACCTCGGGATTATCGCCGGCCTGCTCGACCGCATCATCCACGCGTGGCAGCCCGTGTCCATCCGGCTCTTCGGGAGCCATGCCAGGGGCGAAGCCGCCGCGGCAAGCGATTGGGACCTTCTGGTTGTGGTGCCCGATGGAACGCCGGACGTCGACGACCCCCTGGCGGGGTGGCGCCTGAAGAAGGATTTCGAGGTCCCTTCGGACGTGCTCCTGTGCAGGTCCTCCGAGTTCGAGGAGGATCGCGACACCCCGAACACCATCGCGTTCGAGGCGGCCCACGCCGGCGTTCTGATCTATGAGCGCTGAGCTGCTCATCGCGAATCTCCTCAGGGTGGCGAAGGAGGACCTCGACGGCGCCAGAGCCCTCGTCCCCCAGGGGAATCGAAACGCCATCTATCTCTGCGAGCAGGCCGCGGAAAAGATAATTCGCTCCGTGCTCACGTCCGAGGGAAAGCACTCGGGCATCAGGCACGACCTCAAGGAGATGACGGATCTGGTGCCGGGCGAGAATCCCATCAAGCCCGCGCTTCGCGCTATCGAGCACCTGGCAGCGTACGCCACAACCTACCGGTACCCCACCGTAAGCGGCAGGATCGCCGCTGCGCCCGCGCGGGCCATCCTTGAGGAGGCCTTGGCCAAGGTGGAAGCCGCGTTCGGTATCGCAGCAGGCAGGTTCGGGGTTGATCTGGCAAGACCGAACGCCCCAGCCTCAAATGCGTCCCCGATCCGGTAGGGCACGACGTGTTTGATCGCGATCCGGCGGGGCACGACATTCGCGCGACGCCCCATGAAAGCGGCATGCCCGAGACCGCCCGGGCGGACCATCTGTCTTTCCGCGATCCCGTGGATTCCCGCCCGAAGGCCCCCTGACGGCTCCCCCCCCGGGATTTCCCCACCCAGTCCCCCATCAAGAGATATAATTCCAACCGGAGGCGCGAACTTCCCACGCCTCCCGGAAATCATCGAAAAGCCCGAAGCCCCCAGCGCGTTGGATGAGTAGATGATGCGCCTGGCCATCCTCCTGCCGCTCCTCCTCCCCCTCCCCGCACGCGCCCAGGAGAAGGCCGCCCCCGAGCGACCCAACATCCTCATCCTCCTCGCCTCCGACCTGCGCCCCGACGCGATGGGCTGCTACGGCAACGGAACGGTCCGCACCCCCAACTTCGACGCGATCGCCAAGGAGGGCGCCCGCTTCGACAACTTCTACACCGCCTCCCCCCTCTCCTGCCCCAGCCGCGCCGCGCTCCTCACGGGACTCTACCCGCACCAGAACGGGATCTTCGACGACGAGGGGAAGCCCGACCTCCGGCCCGGCGCCGTCACCCTCCCCCGCGTCCTCGAAAAGGCCGGCTACGTCACCGGGTTCGTGGGCAAGGCCCACCTGGGCGGCGATCCGCGCCGCTGGGGATTCCGCGAATGCCCCGTGTGGCTCCCCGGCGGCTCCTCCCGGCACCGCAACCCCGCCCTCATGGTCGACGGCGCCGAAAAGGTCGTCGAGGGCGACATCACGCCGGTCTTCTTCGACGCCGCCCTGGCCTGGATCGACCGCCACAAGGGGGACCGCTGGCTCCTCTGGCTGGCGACCACCGCGCCCCACACCCCGTACGTCCTCGATCCGCGCCACCCCTACAAGCCCGCCGAGATCGACGCCCCTCCCGGCTGGCCCCACAACGAGGACCTGAGCGACCACGACTGGGCGGGCTATTACTCCACGGTCAGCATGCTGGACGAGCAGGCGGGCCGCCTGACGCGGAAACTCCGGGACCTCGGCCTCCACGACAGGACCCTCCTCCTCGTCCTGAGCGACAACGGCTGTATGCTGGGCAGCCACGGCTACACCGGCAAGGGGGTCTGGTTCGAGGAGTGCATCAAGGTCCCGGCGCTGGCGCGCTGGCCCGCGAGGATCAAGGCGGGCACCCGCGTCTGGTCCTGCTCCGTCAGCGTGGACCTCTTCCCCACCCTGTGCGAGGCCGCCGGCGCCCCCAAGCCGGAGCGGGGCGACGCCTTCAGCCTGATGCCGGCCCTCCTGGGCGAGGGGACGCCCCGCTTCAACGCCTGGTCGGAGGGCCGGATGGTGAACGAGGGGACCTGGCAGATGCTCCGCAGTGACCGGTTCAAGTACGTCCGCTTCGCCAGCGGGCGGGAGCACCTCTACGACCTGTACGCGGACCAGAGCGAGCGGCGGGACCTGGCGATCGGGGCGCGCCACATGGACGACCTCGAGGAAATGCGCGCGCTCCTCCAGAAGTGGCAGGAGGCCACCGCGAAATGACAAGGGTGCATCTGCAGTACGGCACCGAAGGCCTCCAGGCCGACATCCCCGGCCGCCGCGTCACGGTCCTGGAACCGCGGCGCGTCCCCGACCTGCCCGACGAGGCGGCCGCCTTCCGCGAGGCCCTGAGGAACCCGATCGGGTCGAAACCGCTCTGCGAGATCGTCCGCCCGTCCGACCGCGTGGCCGTGGTGATCCCGGACATCACGCGCCCCTTGCCCTCGGACCGCCTGCTCCCCTGGCTCTTCGAGGAGCTCCCCCACGTCCCCGCCGGGCAATTCACCATCGTCAACGGCACCGGCTCCCACCGCGCCAACACCCCGGAGGAGATCGCCCGCATGGTCGGCCGGGACGTGGCGGCCAGGTACCGGACCGTGAACCACGACGCGCAAGACCCCTCCACGCTGGAGCCGGCCGGGAAGGACCCCGACGGCCTCGACGTCCTCATGAACCGCGAGTACGTGCGGGCCGACAAGCGGATCGTCCTGGGCTTCATCGAGCCCCACTTCATGGCGGGCTTCTCCGGCGGCTACAAGGGCGTCTTCCCCGGCGTGGCCGGGATCGACGCCATCCTCCGCTGCCACCGCGCCGAGGTGATCGCCGATCCCCGCTCCACCTGGGGCGTGATCGAGGGCAATCCCACCCAGGACCGGGTCCGCCTCTGCGGATCGCTCCTCCCGCTGGACTTCTGCGCCAACGTGACCCTCAACCGCGACCGCCGGATCACCGCGTGCTTCTGCGGCGATCCCCTGGAGGCGCACCGCGCCGGCGCCGCCTTCGCCCGCGAGACCGCCATGGTCCCCTGCCGGGAGCCCTTCCCCATCGTGGTGACCACCAACGGCGGATTCCCGCTCGACCAGAACCTCTACCAGTCCGTCAAGGGGATGTCCGCCGCGGCGCAGGTCGTCTCGCCGGGCGGCTTCATCCTCGCCGCCGCCCGATGCAACGACGGATTCCCCTCGCACGGGAACTTCCGCCGGCTCCTCTTCGAGCACGCCACGCCGCAGGCGATCCTCGACACGATCCTGGCCCCCGGATTCCTCCTGTTCGACCAGTGGGAGGCCCAGATCCTGGCGGCGATCCTCCTCAAGGCGCGGGTGGGGCTCCACAGCGAGATCCCCCCCGACGACGTCCGCCGCGCCCACCTGGAGCCCGTCCGGGACATCCGCGCCCGGCTGGAGGAGGAGCTCCGCCGCGCCGGGCCGGACGCGCCCGTGGCGGTGCTCCCCGAAGGCCCGATGACGATCCCGTACCTCCAGGATTGATGGATCGGAATCCGCCGGCGCTTGGCCGTCCTATATAGCGGTGCTATAATCCGGGGGCGAGCATGCGGCTATTCTTCATTCCGGCAGGCCTGATTCTCCTGGGGGCGTGTTCCTACTCGCTCGACGACGAGGCCCTCGAGATCCGGGCGGAGATCTCCCGGCTCCAGAAGAGCGTCCCCCCCGAGTCGCCCCTCTGGATCTCCGAGGGGCCCGACCGCTTCGACCTCGTGATCGAGGACTTCTCCGACCGCGTGCCCGACCACATCTACCAGCACGTCCTCCGGAAGCTCCTCCCCATGAAGGCCGAGGAGGTGGACGCCCTCTCGCGGGGCGACTTCGACTGGGCCGCCTGCGAGGCCAACCCCTCCCGCTTCCGCGGCAAGTTCTGGTGCGTCCGCGGCGTCATCGGGGACATCCACGCCGAGACCCCGGCCGACCGGGACTTCCCCCTCCAGCGGGTCTACTCCGGGATCCTCTTCGATTCCCGGATGCGGCCGTCCCTCTTCCACGTGACCCAGAAGCCCGACGTCCTCACCCTCCGCGAGGACCACGTCGAGACCCGGGCGGTCTTCGTCAAGATGATCGAGTACACGACCCGGTCGGGGCGCCGGGTGACGGCGCCCTTCTTCATCGGCAAGACGCTCCGAAGGTTCGTATGAGCAAGGACCGCGCCCCCCGCCCCCTCTGGGCCCCCTGGCGCATGACGTACATCCTGGGCCCGCGCCGGAACTCCTGCTTCTTCTGCGACTACGCCCGCCGGAAGAGGGACCGGAAGGACCTCGTGATCCTGCGCGGCCGGACGTGCTTCGCCCTGCTCAACCGGTTCCCCTACAACAGCGGCCACCTCATGGTCGCCCCCCTGGCCCACAAGCGCGCCCTGGGACAGCTCACGGCGGAGGAGCGCGCCGAGATCTTCGACCTCCTGGTCGCGGCGCAGGAGGCGCTCGACCGCGCCCTGCGGCCCCACGGCTACAACATCGGCCTCAACCTGGGGCGGGTCGCCGGCGCCGGGGTCCCGGGCCACGTCCACTTCCACATCGTGCCGCGCTGGAACGGGGACACCAACTTCATGCCCGTGGTGGGCCTCACCAAGGTCGTCCCCCAGGCCCTGGAGGACCTCTACGGTCAACTCCAGAAGGCCCTGCATAAAGGCCGATAATGTGAAGTGATGGCCAGCATTCGGGGCATCCTGGCCGCCCTGCTCGCCGGGGCGGTCTTCGCGGCGCCCGCCCTCCCCCGCTCCGGCCCCGCCCGCGACCCGCAGGGCGTCCGGATCACCCGCACGGACGGCAAGGTCGTGGAGGGCGACCTGCTGGGCTACGAGGACGGCAAGTACAGGATCCAGACGAAGGACGGGGGCGCCGAGGAGATCGAGGAGGCCCGCGTCCAGGAGATCGTCCTCACCGGGTCCCCGCCCCCGCCCGAGGCCCCTCCTGCACCCGAGCGGGCAGTCGCGGTCCCCGTCCCCGCGGAGGACGCCCTCGCCGCGCTGGAGCGGGGCGACACGGAGGCCGCGCTCCAGAAGGTGCTCAACGCCCTGGACGGCATCCAGAGCCGGAGCGAGGAGATCCACGGCCTCGCCGTCCGCGTCTACCAGGGCCACCTGCCCAAGCTCATCGAGAAGCGCGACGCCGCGGGCCTTTCCGACGCGCTCCGGCGGTTCCCCGAGACCCTGCCCGCCGAGGCGCGGAAGGACCTCCTGGCCAAGCTGTCCGAGCGCCTGGCCGAGCAGGTCCGCGCGGCCCCCGACGATCCCTTCACCTCCGCCTTCGCCGAGGGCCTCGCCCGGCTGGTCGAGGAGGGCTCGGCCTCCGGCGACGTCCGGACCGCGCTGGCCGACCGCTTCGTCCTCCAGGGCCGGCGGGAGACGGAGGCCGGGAACGCGGCGGCCGCGGCCGCGCTCTACCGGGGCGCCCTGAAGCTCGACTCCGGGCGCCGCGACGCGCTCAAGGATCCCCTGGCGGAGGCCGCGGTCGAGGCGGGTCTCCGCCGGCTGGGGACCGGGGACGCGCGCGGGGCCTTCGAGGCCGCCCGGGAGGCGCTGGAGCTGAATCCCGCCCACGACCGCGCCCGGGGGCTCCTCGAGGACGCCGAATTCGCGCTCCTCAAGGGGCAGGCCCAGGCCGCCTGGGGGGCGGAGGCCGAGTCGCTCCTGCGGGCGTTCCTCTCGAGGTCCCGCCGGGCCGGGCACCGCGAGTGGGCCGTCCAGGCCCTCGGCCGGCTGGCGGCCCAGCCCGCCCCCGATCCCGCCGCCCTGGCGGAGCTGAACCGGTTCTTCCCCGTCAAGGCGGGCTCGACCCTCCTCTACCGGCGGGCCGACGGCGAAGTCCAGCAGAAGGTCAGGACCGAGGCGGTCACGCGCCTGAAGGACACGGTCCGCGTGCGCTACAGCCTGCAGGAGATCTACCGCGGGAACTCCACCTTCAAGCCCTACGAGCTGGAGATCGAGAAGGACGCCGTCCTGCTGGCGACGGGCCGGGAGCGGGAGACGCTCCTCAAGTTCCCCTTGCGGGAGGGGGATTCCTGGGCGTGGAAGTCCGCCAACCAGGAGTTCCGCCGGACCGTCAAGGCGCTGGGCCAGACGGTCCGGGTGGGCCGCGGCGACCGGGAGCGGACGTTCGAGGACTGCGCGGTGATCGAGTTCACCAGCGTCTCGGGCCGGCGCGCGATGACTTCGCGAAGCACCTACGCCCCCGGCCTGGGGCTCGTCAAGCTGGAGTTCCTGGAGCCGGAGCACCGCGGCTTCGGCCTGGAGCTGGTCGAGGCGGGGAGCGAGTAGGCCGCGTGCCGCGCCCCTGATCGGGGCGGGAAGGCCGGCCATCGCGCCGGGAAATCCCCGGGGAAGAGGTCACCGCAGGCGGACGAACCGGGCGCCCGCGCCTTCCGCCAGCGTCCGCACCTCGTCGAGCGCCGCGGCGTGCTCGGAAGGAAGCTCCCCGGCCAGGACGGCGAAGAGGTTCCCCTTCCCGTAGCGTCCCGCGAGGAGGACGATCTGCCCGAGCAGGCCGGGGACCTCCCGGGCGGCCGCCCCCTTTCCCCCGAGCAGGCGTCCCGCCAGCCTCACGACGATGCCGAACGTCCCGGCGACCTCGATATCGACCTTGGCCGCCACGCGGCGGCCCACGGCCTTGCCGCAGGCGACTTTTTCCGGGCCGAAGACCTTGGCCATGCGCCGGGAGAGGAGGTCCCGCGCCGCGCGCCCGCTCTTCAGGAGCTTGGGGAAGGGACAGTTCTCGAGGGTCCGGAGCAGGTTGTCGCCCGTGAGCTCCACGGGCAGCATGGCGAAGTCGATCGGGGCGATCTCCAGCTGCTCCCTGAGGACCTCCGACATGGACTCGGTGCTCGATCGCCGGACGAAGTCCACGATCGCCTCGATCAGCCGGTCCTTCCCGCCCCGGGCGGGGAGATCGTAGAGGCGGCCGATCCTCGCGAGCGTCTTCTCGTCGAAGTGGCCCAGCAGGTCCTGGGGGGTCCGGAGGTGCCTGAGGACCCTCCGGATGACCTGGGCCAGGTGGCCGCCGGTGGGCACGTTCAGGCGGCCGCAGATCGCCGCAAGGCCGGCCGTCCCCATCCGGTCGGCGACCGTCTGGAGGAGCACCGTCCACCGCGGGTGTTCCAGGGAAGGGGCGGCCGGCTGGTCCACCTCCTCCAGCCACGCGGGGAACGCGGCAAGGAGGCGGGGCTTGGGGCCTTCGGGGGCTTCGGCCTCCGGCGGCGGCGCCGGCGGGGGCGGGGGCGGGGGCGGGGGCGCGGGAGGCGCGATGCCTTCCCCGAGATACGCCGCCGCCTTGGCTTCATCGGGGAAGAACCTGAAGAATTCCCGCAGTCCGAGGAGGTCGAAGGCGGCCTGGGCTTTCTTCGGCACGCGGCAGAACGCGAGGGCGCCCCCGGCCGCCCTTGCCTGGTCCGCCAGGTTGATGAGGTACCCCAGGGCGGTGGAATTGAGGAATTCGAGCCTGGCGCAGTCGAAGAGGAGTTTCGCCGTCCCCGCGGCGAGGAGCGGCTGGATCGCGTCCTGGAGCCGTTTCACGACGGAGCGGCCGCCCTTCCCGGAGACGCGGAGGAGCGCCGCGCCGGGCACGCCCTCCAGGGGGCCCGCTTCCAGGACCAGGTCGCCGGCGTCTGGCATGGTCCTGTTGTAATCGTTCAGGAGCTTGCCGTCAACCGGCGCGTTCAATTAAATTGCCGCCGGGCCGTCCCGTCCGACTTCCCGGTGATCTTTTGGGGGCCGATGAGGCGGAGCGGCGAATCAGTCCGGGATCCGCCGCGCACCTGGCCAAGACGGGCGTGACGGACCCGCTGGAGGCGGACAGTTCCTGTA
>CAYNDR010000005.1:18718-20779 GCA_964395295.1 uncultured Planctomycetales bacterium | reverse complement strand
GTATGGTCCACCGTGCCAGGGCCACAGAAGGGGCATGTGTCCTCTGCGGCCGGAGGCTCCCTTGGGCGGTCCTTGAGGACTCGATCCGCCTCGGGTGTTGCCGCCCCTGCTGGGTGGAGCGCTGAGGCGAGCGGGAGGCCCAGGACATCGATGAGGTCTGGGCGAAGGGGGAGGACCCGGAGGAGCGGAGGGCCCGACATATACTGGAATATTACATTGACATTTATATTGACTGTCTATGATTCATTCCATACACTTGGGTCATGAGCCTGGAGCCTGATCCCGGGGACCGTCGGGCCATCCTGCTCCTCTTCAAGTCGCACGGCGGATGGCTCCGTCAACCGGACCTCCTCAAGGCGGGATATCATCCGCGTTGGTTGGACCGACTGGAAGCCGAAGAGACCATCTTCCGGGTCCGCCGGGGGCTCTACAAGCTCGCCAAAATCCCGTCCCAGGCCCAGGGGAGCCTGATCGACGCCTGCAGGGCTGTGCCTGACGGGATTCTCTGCCTGCTCTCGGCGCTCTCGTGCCACGACCTGACGGAGGCCAATCCCCCGGAGGTCTACCTGGCCATCGGGCGGAGGAAATGGGCCCCCCGGGTGACCTATCCGCCCATCCGGTACTTCCGTTTCACGGACCGGCTGCTGCGGATCGGCGTGATGAACGCTCCGGGGCCCCTGCGGACCTTCGACCGTGAGAAGACGATCTGCGACTGCATCCGCCACCGGGACGTCGTCGGGAAGGACCTGATGATCGCGGCCCTCCGGACGTACCTCACCCGAAAGGACCGGGACCTGGATCGGCTGGTGGGAATGTCCCGGGAATGCCGGGTCGAGAAGCGGCTTCGTCTCTATCTGGAGGCCCTGCTTTGAGACGGCCCATCCGGAACCTTCCCGCGTCCGTGCGCGACCGGCTCGCGAGGCTCGCCCAGGCCTCGGGCAAGCCGTTCGAATTCATTCTCCGGCTCTACTTTCACGAACGGCTCCTGGCGCGCCTGGCGGCCTCACCCCACCGGGACCGATTCGTGCTCAAGGGAGCCTCTTTGCTCTTCGCCTCCGCCCCCGACGCCGAGCGGATGCGCTCCCGTCCGACGCGGGACATCGACCTCCTTGGGCGCGGGACCCCAGGGAGACCCGATGATCTCCAGAAGGTCTTCCGCGAGATAGCGGCCATCCCATTGTATGACGGCATCGCCTTCGACCCGGAAACGGTGCAAGCGGCACGGATCATGGAGGGTGCCGAATACGCCGGGGTGCGAATCCGCTTCTGGGGAAAGCTGGGCCAGGCACGCGAGCGCCTCCAGGTCGACGTCGCCTTCGGACACGCCATGACGCCGGGTCCGCGGAAAATCCGGTATCCGATGCTCCTGGGGGACGAGGCATTGGAGCTTCATGGTTATCCCCTGGAGACCGTGGTCTCGGAGAAGTTCGAGGCGATGGTCAAGCTCTCGACCGAGAACAGCCGGATGAAGGACTTCTACGACCTCTGCATCCTGGCATCCACGCGCGACTTCGAGGGCGGGATGGTCGGGAAAGCCTTGATTCGTACGTTCGAGCGGAGAGGCACCCGGTTGTCGCCCGAGACACCGGTCCTCAAAGAACCGTTCCGGTCGGATCGGGGACGCCAGGCCCAATGGACGGGTTTTCTCAGGCGGACGAAGCTCCCGGATGGCCCCAGGGCGTTCGAGGAAACGATGGCGCTCATCGTGTCCTTCGTCGGCCCCGTCTACGAGGCCTGTTGCGAGGGGACGGACTTCAAGGGAACCTGGTCCTGCGTCCGGCGTCGGTGGGAGTGACCACCCGGCTTGAGGAGGTACCTCATGGAACGCTTCGGGGAGATCGTGAAGCGGCTGAGGCTCGAAGCATGGGAAAAACGAAACGCAACTCCTGGGGGGCTTATAGCCTCCGGCGGGAGTTTGGGGAAAAGGGAAACCGGCGCGGAAGGGCTTCGATGGGGGCGGGAGGGGCCTCGGGAGGGGGGTCACCCCCATTTCATCGTTTCGTTTGCCTCCGCGCCCTCCGCCTCCTCCATGTCGTGCATTCTCCGTGCCCTCTGTGTTTG
>CAYNDR010000005.1:12539-18618 GCA_964395295.1 uncultured Planctomycetales bacterium | reverse complement strand
CCTCCGCGCCCTCCGCCTCCTCCATGTCGTGCATTCTCCGTGCCCTCTGTGTTTGAACATTCTCCGCTGTCGGGGCTCCGTGTCCTCTGTGCTCTCCGTGTTTAAATCATCTCCGCCTCCTCCGCGCCCTCCGCCTCCTCCATGTCGTGCATTCTCCGTGCCCTCTGTGTTTGAACATTCTCCGCTGTCGGGGCTCCGTGTCCTCTGTGCTCTCCGTGTTTAAATCATCTCCGCCTCCTCCGCGCCCCCGCCCGCGCCGGGCCCCGGACGCGGCGCGGGCCCGCACAATAGAGGTGGTCTCCCTACACCCCCCATGCTATCTTGGGCCCCAAGATGCGCCGGCTCGCCTGGGCCCTGATCCCGCTCGCGGGCGGCTGTTTCTGGGCCGAGACCCTCCGCCCCTTGGCCCCCGCGTCCAGCGACTGGTACGAGGTGGGCCCCGTCCGCAAGCCCGTGGACGAGGTCATGAAGGCGGCCCACTTCTACCTGGTCCGCTCCGGATACGTCATCCCGGCGTACAACCCGGCCGACCTGTGGTTCGAGACCTCCTGGGACACCCACATGAGCTCGCACTGGCGCGAGGGATTCCGCACGAAGGTCGAGGTGGAGTTCGAGGAGCAGGCAAACGGCTCCACGCTCGCCCGGATCCGCAGTTACCGGGAGTACAACGAGGAGTCCAAACAGCCCATGATCGAGGAGAAGGCCAAGTGGATCGGGGCCTCCGTCGAGGAGAAACAGGTGCCTCTCATCCCCGAGCCCGCGATCAAGCTCCAGCAACAACTGAAAATGAAATTTATCGGACTGGGAAATGAATAAGCGGCCCGGCGCGCTCCTGGCGCTCGCGATCCTCCTGGCCTCCTGCGACAACGGGAACAAGGCCGGCGGGGGCGGGACCATCCCGGCGCCGGTCGCCCTGAAGGGCGCCCAGGTCCGGGTGACGGTCGTCTCCACGGAAAAAGACCGCCGCTCCGCGCCCCGGCGGCTGGCCCGCGTCGAGGGCCTGCAGGGACACCTGCTGGCCTGGCCGCGGGAGCGGTTCGTGAAGATCGAGACGGAACATGCCCGCGCGTCGTTCGACGCGGCCTTCCTGGACCGCGCGGGGCGCGTCGTGGACGTCCAGCTCCTCCCGCAGGGCGACCGCGAGGGCGTCATGCCGAAGGCCGAGGCGGCCTGCGCGCTCCTCGTCGCCCCGGGCCTGCTGGAGAAGCTCGGCGTCCGGGCGGGCGACCAGGCCGAGATCCCGGCCGAGGCGCGGACCCCCGCCCCCCAGGAACTCCCCGCGGTGCGGATCGGCGACGCCCGCGTCCACGTGGAGCTGGCGCTCGACGAGGCGGAGCGGGCGCAAGGGCTGATGTTCCGCCCCCGCATGTCCGCCGACGACGGGATGCTCTTCGTCTACCCCTCGGAGGGCTACCGCCGATTCTGGATGGGCAACACGCTCATCCCGCTGGACATCGCCTTCTTCCGGTCGGACGGGACGCTCGTGAACGTCAACGAGACGCCCACGTACCCCGATCCGCGCAATCCGCCGCCGGACCACCCGACCAGCGACTCCGCCGGACCGGCCCAGTACGTGCTGGAGACGAACCTCGGCTGGTTCCGGCGCCAGGGGATCGTGGACAAGGACGGCAAGCCGAGGCCGGGGACCAGGGCCGTCTTCCCCCCCGAGGCGCTCCGCGGCTTCCCGGACTGAGAAGGCCATGGGCAAGGCAATCTGGGTCGTCTTCGTGATGGGCATCCTCGCGCTCGTCCTGGTCATGGTGGGCTTCCTGGCGACCCTGACCCTGTTCTCGGAATCCCCCGCGGGCAACCGGGCCCGGCTGGCCGAGAACATCCGCGGCCGGTTCAACTTCGACAGCGCGGGCGTCCAGGTGAAGCTGGATGAAGGGAAGAAGGTCCTCCGCGTCTCCTACGAAACCAGCCAGGACTCCGGGAACGACGTCCTCCGCCAGCAGAAGGAGATGAAGGAAGTGGCCGAGCACGCGGCCCGCCAGTACGACGAGAAGGACAAGAAGGAGATCGAGGAGATCCGCGTGGTCCGCACCGAGGTCCACGGCCGCGGCTGTTGGCAGGACCGCCGGGTGGCCCGCGAGAGCTTCCCCAATCCCGCGCGAAACGCCGTCGAGCCGTTCCGGTTCGACAAATGACCTACCGGACGCTCCTCGACCGGGGATGGGCCGCCCTCGCCCTCCCGTTCCTCCTGGCCGCCGCGGCGCTGGGCGCGTTCCTCCCGCGCCTGAACGTGGACGCCGGGACGAACGTCCTGCTCAACGAGGACGACCCCGACCTGGCGCTCTACAACTCCACGCGGCCCGAGTGGGGCTACGACGAGTACGCCATCGTCTGCGCCCGGCGCGCGGACTGGTTCACCCCGGAGTCCCAGGAAGTGCTGGCCGGCCTGGCCGAGGCCATGAAGTCCCGCGTGCCCCACGTCAAGTCCGTCACCTCCATCCGGACCGTGCCGCTCCTCCGCAACCGGCCCAGCCCGCTGGGGATCCCGATGCCGGTCACCCTCGACCGCCCGGGCGTGGACCTCGAGAAGGCCCGGAAGGAGATCCTCGGCCACACCCAGGCGCAGGGCAACCTCATCTCCAGGGACGGGAAGGACGTCTCCCTCCTCGTCCACCTGGACGTCCCCGAGGACATGCTCCGCCTGGACCCGGAGTGGTCCGCGGCGCAGGGGAGGAAGGACAAGGCCCGGCTCGCGGCGCTGGAGAAGGATTACGAGGCGGCGCTGGCCAAGCTCAAGGGGCGCCGCACGGCGATGGTGGAGAAACTCCGGCGGGTCACCCGGGAATGGGGCGCCCGGATGGAGGAGCCCATCCGCCTCTCCGGCCTGCCGGTCATCAGCGTCAACCTGGTCGAGCACGTCGTGGCGGACCTCAAGACCTTCGGGGCCGCGAGCCTCGCGTTCTTCGTCCTGGCCTTCCTGGCGGTCTATCGCCGGCCGCGGTGGACAATCCTGCCGATCCTCACCTGCCTCCTCCCGGTGGCCCTCGTGGTGGGGGGCGCGGCGGCGGCCGGGCAGAAGGTGACCGTCATCACCTCGAACGCGCCGGTCCTCCTCTTCACGCTCATGCTGCCCTACACGGTCTATTTCGTGGAGCGGTACCGGGAGCGCCGCGCGCGGTCCCCCTCGGAGTCCAACCTCGATTCCTGCGCCGGGTCGGCGGCGGAGATCTGGGCCCCCTGCCTCTACAGCTGTACGACCACGATGGCGGGGTTCGCCTCGCTCCTCACCAGCGGCATCAATCCGGTCCGGGCGTTCGGGCTCATGATGGCGGGCGGCATGGCGGTGGGCCTCGCGTGCGTCTTCCTCTTCCTGCCCTCCGCCTCGAGGCCCCTCCGGGCCGTCCAGGCGGCCGGCCCCGGCGCCGCCCCGGAGCCGCGCGGCGTCGTGAAGGCCCTCGCGCGGCTGGTGCTGGCGGCCCCTGCGGCCGTCGCGGTCCTGAGCGCCCTGATCCTGGGCGCCGCCGTCTGGGGCGCGGCCCGGCTCCGGGTCGAGACGAAGTTCATCGACTACTTCCGGCCCGGGAGCGAGATCTACCAGGGCCTGGAGTACATCGACACGCGGATGGGCGGGACCACGCCGCTGGAGGTCCTGCTGACCTCCGGGGAGCGGGGATTCTTCAAGACCGAGGAGGGACTGCGGGCGATCGCCGCCGCGTCGAGCCACTTCGGCACGGTGGACGAGGCCGCCAACCTCCGCTCGCTCAAGACCCTGATGGACGAGGTCCGGAAGGCGTTCCCGATGATGACGGTCGTCCAGCTGGAGGGAGTACTGCGGGGATTCAAGGCCGAGGGACAGATCCGCGAGTTCGTCAACGCCGACTTCACGGTGGCGCGCGTCCTCGTCCGGTTCCGGGAGACGGCCCCCACGCTCCACCGGAACAACATCCTCAAGGGCCTCCGGGCGCACCTGGACGCGCGGCCCGAGATCAAGGGCCTCGATCCGCGGCCCACGGGCATCTTCCTCCTCTACGCCAACATGCTCAACTCGCTCATCCGGAGCCAGAAGGACACCTTCCTCATGGTGGTCGCGGCGATCTACGCCATGCTCCTCCTCCTCTTCCGGGCCCCCGTCCTGTCGCTCGTGGTTCTCGTGCCGCAGGTCCTCCCGGCCTTCGTGTGCCTGGGCGTGATGGGCTGGGCGGGCATCCCGCTGGACCTCGTGACGGTGATGATCGCGTCCATCGCCATGGGGGTGGGCATCGACGCGGCGATCCAGTACACCGTGCGCTTCCGGCTGGAGCTTGAGGCCGCGGGCGGCGACCGCCGGGCGGCGGTGACGCGGTCGCACGCCACGATCGGGCGCGCGATCTGGATCGCCACCTCGATCGTGGTGGCGGGGTTCGCCGTCCTGGCGCTCTCGAGGTTCGTGCCCACGGTCACCTTCGGCCTCTTCACCGCCCTGGCGATGCTCATGGGGCAGTTCGCGGCGCTGACGCTCCTGCCCTCCCTCTTCCTGCTCCTGGGCCTCCCGCGGCGCCGGGGGGGCACGGCAAGATAGACGGTGCGTTTTGTCGCCGGATTTTCCGCCGCCCGCCCCCGCATTTTCCCCCGGGATGGGATAAAATACAGGAGTCTTTGTCCGCAAAACCCGCGCGTTCCGCACGGATCATTGCGGACGGTGAATCTCGAATCTCGAATCACGGCCCTGGAAGGCCGGCCCCGTGATTCGTGATGCGGGATTCGTGGTTCGTCTGCGGCGAAGCCGCACCAGGAGGGGCTCGGCTTCAGGATCCGGGGTGGGTCGCCCCGTCGCCTCCGGGGGGATCCGGAGGCCCGTTCTTGATCCCCAGAACGCCTGCGACCGTTGACGACCTAGGGAGGGAGCCGTGGGCCACCCGGCCCAGGAGAGGATGGACGCCCGGCGCGACGAGATCGAGATGATCCTCCTGGCCGTCCAGGAAGGCATCATCAGCCAAAACCGCGTCCAGGAGTGCCTCCGGGACCGCGAGGAGCGGGAAGCGTCCACCGGCCGGCCCGACCCGCGCCCCCTCTTCAGGATCGCCGTCGAGAAGGGATTCCTGGACCAGGAGCGCATCGAAAAGCTGACCCCCCAGCCGGGCGCCCCCCGGCCGGCCCCCACCGTGGTCATGATCGACGTCCCCATGGAATGCGTCTCGTGCGGGACGCCCTTCTCCCTCCCCCTCAAGCAGGCGCTCGCCCAGCCCCGCTGTGCCCGGTGCTCCGGCATCCTCTGGACCCGGCGCCCCTCGGGGACCCCCGACCGGCCCGCCGGCCCCCAGAGCCGGCTCCCCGAGGAGGTCCGCCAGGCCATGGAGGACCCCCGGAACCGCTTCAGCAAGTACGTCCTGATCTCGCGGCTCGGGCTGGGCGGGATGGGAGAGGTCTACAAGGCCTGGGACACGGTCCTCCGCCGCCGGGTCGCCCTCAAGTTCCCCCGCTCGGTGGGCGAGGACGAGATCCGGCGGCTCTACGTGGACGCGCAGGGCGCCGGCCAGCTCACGCACCCCAACATCGCCTCGGTCTACGAGATCGCCGAGGCGGAGGGCCGCCACTACATCGCCATGCAGTACATCGAGGGGGCCACCACCGAGAAGCGCGCCGAGGCCATGGGGGGGAAGAAGGACGTGCGCGAGATCGCCCGCTGGATCCGCGACGCCGCCCTGGCCGCCCACTACGCCCACCAGAACGCCGTGATCCACCGCGACCTCAAGCCCCAGAACCTCATGGTCGACGGCGGGGGCCGCGTCTACGTCATGGACTTCGGGCTGGCCAAGGTCCTCTCCACGGCGGGGGACGCCACGGTCAGCGGGATGATCCTGGGGACGCCCTCCTTCATGCCCCCCGAGCAGGCGGCCGGCCACGTCTCCGACATCGGCCCGGCCAGCGACGTCTATTCCCTCGGCGCCACGCTCTACGTCCTGCTCTCCGGGAAGCGGCCCTACGAAGGCATGAGCATCACCGACGTGCTCGTCCAAGTCCTCACCAGCGACCCGCCGCCGCTCCGGCAGGCCGACCCCTCCCTTCCGCGGGAGATCGAGGCGATCGTGGAAAAGGCGATGCGGAAGCAGAAGGAGCACCGCTACGCCTCGGCCCAGGATCTGGCCGG
>CAYNDR010000005.1:8848-12529 GCA_964395295.1 uncultured Planctomycetales bacterium | reverse complement strand
AGCTCGGCCGCCACAAGGGCCCCCTGATCACGGCCGCCGTCTCCGCCGCGATCCTCGCGGCCGTGATCCTCGCCGCGGCGCTCCGCGGCCCCGGGCCTCCGCCGCCCGCCGCGGACCCCATGGAAAAATGGCAGGCGTTCTTCGGCGAGGTCCGGCAGGCGGTCTCCATCGACACGTTCCAGGCCGACGCGGCCTCCCGCCTCCTGGAGCGCGCCGGGCGGGAGTTCCCCCGCCAGAAGCCCCTCGTGGACGAGCTCGTCGAGGGACAGCACCAGGTCGCCAGGAGCGCCCTGGAGAACCTGCCCCGCGAGCGATGGCTGGAAAACCGGGAGAAGGCGGAGCGCCTCCGCGCCTGGCTCGCCTTCATGAAGAGGGACACCGCCGCGGCGGACCGGATCCTCGCCTACCGGGGCACCTGCTCGATCCTGATCCAGGTCCACCCCTACGCGGAACTGCGCGGGCCGCTCGTCTCCGCCCTCCCGCCGCAGGAGCGCTGCACCCCGGCGGCCCTCCGCGACGTGGAGATCACCGACGGGGAGATCGAGATCCTGCACCCGGAGCACGGAAGGCACCCCATCCCCGTCCGGGGGCTGAAGAACGGGACGTCCTACGTCCTCGAAGGAACCTGGGACAGGAAGGAAGACCTCAAACTGGTCGAGGGAAAATGATCCGGACCACGGCGATCCTGCTGTGCCTGGCCTCCGCCGCGGCGGCCCAGGACTTCCAGGTCGGGGCCCGCGCCAAGGCCATGGGCGGGAGCTACACGGCCTTCGGCGACGACCCGGTGGCGATCTGGTCCAACCCGGCCGGCATCGCCGCCCAGCCTTCCCAGCTCGCGATCACCTACCAGAGCTTCACCCAGTACGAGTTCGACAAGGTCGGCATGGTCATCACCGGGGAAGTCGAGGGCGAGGCCGAGCAGGGACTGCTGGATCCCCCCATCACCCCCTCGTTCGCCGGCGCGGTCGCCCAGCTGGGCGACAAGGACCTCGAGATGGCCGCCGCCTTCGCCTTCATCCGGCCGTTCCAGATCAAGTACGTCTACTGGTTCGAAGATCCCGCCCTGGACGACCTGGCGACCCAGACCGACCAGCAGTTCTCCCGGATCCGCGCCGCCTTCGCGCTGGGCAAGCGGCTCTCCGAGACGTCGGGCTTCCTGACCCGCGTGGCCGCGGGCGCGGCCCTCGACTACGCCTACACCCGCTACCGGGAGATCGACCAGAGCCCCCTGGACGACGCCTGGACGCTCATCTTCGAGGACAGCGAGTCCTCCATGGGGTTCGGGGCGGGCGTCCTGGTCACCCTCTACGAGTCGGACGGGCTCATGGTGGACGCGGGGGCCGCCTACAACTCGGGGGTCCGCTTCAACTTCGACCTGGACCCGATCATCTACCCCGTGTGGGACTGGCCCGCGCTGGCCTCCGCGGGGCTGGCCTTCTACATCGCCGAAGGCTACCCGCTCCGCGTCACCGCCGACCTCCAGTGGGTGGGCTGGCGGGACTCCGTGGGCAAGCCGGACCCCACGATGGAGCACTTCAACGACAC
Organism: uncultured Planctomycetales bacterium; assembly: GCA_964395295.1. Taxonomy (GTDB): domain Bacteria; phylum Planctomycetota; class MHYJ01; order MHYJ01; family JACPRB01; genus CAYNDR01. Next base: position 10,984 of record CAYNDR010000005.1, on the reverse strand, counting down.
GCTGTCGTTCTCGCTGGGCGCGGAGTACCGGCTCCGGATCAAGGAGGCCACCTGGCTCTACGTCCGGGCGGGCCTCAAGTCCTACGACACGCCCTGGGGCCGGGAGAGCGAGATGCCCGCGGTGGGCATGAGCCAGCTCCGGATCGACACCCGCGGGGACCGCGTGGAGATCCCGACGCTCGGCCTCGGGCTCTACTGGGCGCGCAAGACCGCCGAAGGAGCGACCCGCGTCCTGGGGGTGGACCTGGCGGTCGAGCTCTTCGGGGAGACGGAGGTCCTCATGGGCCTCGGGTTCACGTACCAGTTCGACTAGGAATCCGCATGGGATCGCATGGAAGCCTGGCCGTCCTGATCCTCCTGGGCTTGGAGTCCCTCGCGGGCCCCCAGGACCAGGAGGAACGGATCCGGGACACCGACTACGACAGCGACTACGCCGCCGTGGTCAAGGCCTGCGAGGCGGCCGAGAGGAGGATGCGGGACGACCCGGCCGACGCCCTCCGGCGGCTGGAGGAGCAGGTCCTCCCCAACCTCCCCCGGCTCCGCGAGACCCGGCTGATCGTCGTCTACACCGGGATCAACAAGGGCGCGGAAAGGGAGCGCCACGACTTCTTCCCCTACCGGCTGGCCGGGCAGTGCGCCCTGGCGGCCGGGCTCCCGGAGAAGGCCGTGGAGTACCTGAGGAAATCGCCCGCCGGCGCGGCCCTCCTGGCCCGGGCGGAAAAGGCGCTGGAGGAGAAGCGGAAGGGCGCGGCCCCGCCCCCCGTGCTCCTGAAACCCCGCATCGACCTGGACCCCTTCCTGAGCCGCGGCGACTTCGCCGGCGCCCTCAAGACGCTGGAGTCCAGCCGGGCCCAGCTGGGGGACGATTTCGCCAAACGGGTCGAGGAGGTCCGCCGCCTGGCCGCGGACCACGTGGCCCGCGAGACGGCCGCCTTCTCGACTGCCCTGGCCCGGATTGACGAGGAGGACTTTTTCAAGGACCACCTGGAACCCTGCCTCGCCTCGTGCCTCCGGGTGCCCGCGGACGCCGAGACCCCCGAGCTCCGGTGGGCGCGGAGGCTCGGCGCGTGGTTCAAGACGCGGGACATCGAGGAGTTCGACCGCCTGGCGCTGGAGGCCGCGAAGTTCGACGACAAGTTCCACGCCGTCTGCCGCCGCGCCCAGGAGGACCGGCTCCGGGAGATCGAGCGCCTCGCGGAGGACGCCCGCCAGGCCGCCAAGGCCGAGCGCCCGGCCCTGCTGGCCCGCCTGGACGCCGCCGAGCGCGCCTTCCAGGCCCTCTCCGCGGCCCGGGAGTACAAGGACCTCCGCGGCGCGCTCGCCGCGGCCAAGGCCCGGCTCCCCATCGACGCCGAGGCCCTCGACCGGGCGCGCGCCGCGGCCGCGTCGGTGAAGGACGTCCGGATCCGGGCCGACGAGCTGGAGCGTCTCTGGACTTCCGGGACCCGGGACAAGCTGGGCGTCCAGGACCGCGCCGACCTGGCCCTCTACCTGGGCCTCTACCGGTCCATGGCGCTCTTCCTGGAGGGGAAGCGGATCGAGGAGGTGGCCTCGGACCTCCGCGTGGCGGAGGCCTTCGGCATCGCCGGGCCCCCGCCCCCCGGCGTCTCCCCCAAGGTCGCCCGCGTCTACGAGCTGGTCCGCCGGCCGCGCTGAGGGGATGGTTTAGCCGCGCCGGCCGCAATATCGGCGGGGGATCCCCGTTCACTAAGATGTGGCAAGGAACCGCCGGCTCGCGGCCTGGCTGGCCGGCGCCCTGCTGGCCGGCGCCGGCGCAGGGCCGCAGGACCGCCCATGGCCGCCGCGGGAAAAACTGATCCAGCGCCTGCAAGACCTGGACGAACGGGCCCATCGGGCCCTGGAAAGCGGGCAACACGACGCGGCCGCGGGCATCTTCAGGCGCCTGGAAGCCCTCTGCGGAGACATCGAGGCGGCCCTCCAGGGACGGCTTCGAGTCCAAATCCCGCCGCAGGAACTTCAAGAGGCCTTGCGGCATGCGCGCCGGCTGATGCGGAGGCTCGACGCCCGCGCCGCCGGGCCACGCCCGGGCCCTCCCCGCTTCGTGCCCGCGCCCGACATCCGCCTCATCACGATCACCGTCGACGAGGCCGGCCTGGCCACCCTCAAGGGCGGGCC
>CAYNDR010000005.1:1948-8838 GCA_964395295.1 uncultured Planctomycetales bacterium | reverse complement strand
CGGCGGACTGAGCGCGGGGAGCAAGGGGTGCGCCCTCGCCGACGTAGACCGTCGGCGGGCCCATCGGGCCCAACGGGCCGTAGGCGGCCGCGACGGCCGAGCTGCCGACGCCGTCGGACGTGAAGCCGACGAGCTGCACCCGCGCGGGGCCGTGCCGCCGGGAATGGCCACGGGCTACCCCCACGCGCCCGTCCCTTTCCCCGATCCGCCGAACGACCCCGACGCGCCCCCTCCGCGCCGCATCGTGCGGGCCGTCAACCTCCAGACGCTGGACCACGCGGCCGCCTTCGTCCGGCCGGACGGATCATTCCAGCTCGCGATGCAGGCCCCCCCGGGAAGCGGCGTGCAGATATCGGCCTCCCAGCCGCAGGAGGGACCCCTTGAACTCCTGGACCGCCTGAAGGACGAGCGGCAGATCGAGTTGGAAGGCCAGCCGGAAGATGTCCGCATGATGATCCAGGGCGGGACGTCCTCCTCGCCGGCGGTACTCCTGCACGTCCCGCCCCGCAAACCGGAACCGGGCGCCGCCTGCTTCGGCGGCCGGATCGACCGCAAGCGCCGGGTGACGGGCACGGCGCGCCTCCAGCCGGACGCCGTGAAACCGGGGGAATCCGCCCGCGTCACGGTCGACCTGACGATCCGGTGCGAATCGGAGGAGGCCGCGCGCGCCTGCGCGGACCGCCCGCGGCCGTTCCACCTGGGAGTCACGCGGCTCTTCGACGGCCAGGGCCGGCAGTGCGGACCGAGCCGCCTCCTGGCCACCCACGTCGTGACCCCGACGGGACTCCCGATCGAGACGCACAACGAGATGGTCGGCGAGCCCGGCGCGCCAGGATTCGAGCCGTCCGGGCCGGGCATGCCCGCGCCCCACCGCATGACCGAACACGGCCCGTGGGAAAGGCGGGGCCGCCTCGTCGCGGGACGCGTGAGGCTCCTCCTGGACATGCCGCCCCGCATGCCGGAGGGGACATACGCGGTGCACGGCTTTTTCGGGCCCGCTCCCGGCGAGCCGCCCGCCGACGAAGGCCCGGCCGGGCGGCTCGACCTCGGCCGCCTGACGGTCGGCCGGCCGCCGCCGCCGCGGCTGACGGCGATGCTCCTGGGCTCGGCCGGGACGGGCGGGTGCCGCGGGGCCGTCGCCCGCGAAGACCGCGGACGCTTCGGCATCAATCCGCACACGGTCTTCCAGCCCCGCGCCCTCATCGTCCCTCGCGACGACCCCCACACCGGAAAGCCCCACCGCTATCCCCTCGATCCCTACCTCCCGCTGGTCTCGCTGACCGACCGCCCCATGGAGGCCCGCCTCTGGCCCCCGGCGATCCGCTTCCCCGTCGCCCCGGGCCGGTTGACCGTCACCGTGACGCGGCCCGACGGCGGGACCGACCGGCTGGGCCCGGCCCCGCTCCTGAGCGGGCGGAACGACCTGACCGCGCTGAGCCCGCCCCGCATGGTGCTCGACCGCCCCGTGCCCGCGTCTGGCACCGCCTACGGCAATCCGAGCCTGTGCGACCTCTACCACCTCAGCGGCGGCGGGGCGTTCGACTACTCCTTCCGCAGTTACGGCCACCACGCCGTGAAGCTGGAGGGCCACGCCGACGACACGGAGGGCCACCGGCACCTCATCTCGGGAACGTTCGACGTGCACGTGGCCCGGCCGCTGGACATCGAGGTCTTCCCCGAGCCCGGGACGCCGCTCCATCCGAAACGGCCGCTGTCGCCGCAGGTGCGCATCCTGCCGGCCCTGCCCGCGGAGGTGGAGATCGTCTTCACGCACCTCCCCGGCTCGGACGCCTCCAGGGCCGTCACCCGCCGCATCGCGGGCCGGGCGAACCGCTGGGGGATCTTCGCGCCGCCGGCGCCCGTGGCGTTCGACGAGCCCGGCGAGTACCTCTGCGACGTGACGGTCCGCCACATGGACGAGGCCGGGGTCTGGTGGATGGCGTGCCGCCGCGGGGCGTCGGTGGTGGCCACGCCCGATTCGCCGATCTCCATCCACGGCGAGCGCGGCACCCGTTGCACGGACCTCTTCTGGCGCCCCCGCTGGTTCGTCGCCCGCAACGCCCGGTTCCTGACCGGCGCGACGGACGAGGACGCCGGCCTGGGCCATTCCTGCTACCCCTACGAGGGCGGCGACGTCGCCTGGCTGGGCGACCGCGACCCCGACAGCATCCTCCCCAACGTCACTTTCGAGGACCCCCAGGGGGAGATGGCGGCGAGGATGGAGGCGCGCTTCCCGGCACTGCGCCGCGGCGCCGGGAGGGAGGGCCTGTACCCCTACCGCGTCCTGCCCGAGGACCGCCTGGCCATCGGCGAGATGCCCTTCGTGAGCACTTCGTCCACCGGCCTGCCGCCGTCCCTGGCGGGGGCGGCCGTCGACCAGTGGGGGTATTTCTACACCACGTCCTGGCGGCCGGGCGTGTCGGTGCGCTGCCAGGTCTCCGAGGACATGCTGCCCGCCGGCTACTGGTTCTTCGACGATCCCTACGGGTACCAGTTCGGCGCCGGCCCCCAGGGCGACCTCCCCGGCGACTTCAAGATGAACTACGCGGGCACGGTCTTCCGCGACGCGCCAAGCGGGCTGAAGCACTACGGCGCTTACGCCTCCATGGTCGCGATCGTGGACCTGAAGCGCGACCCGATGGGGCGCCGTGTGCTCCCTCCCTTCGACGGCCTCCTGCCCTGCTCGCCGCCCTCGGGCCCCCTGCTGGAGCTGGCGGGCAAGCGGTACGATCTGTTCCTGACCTTCGGCGCGACGGGGCCGGGGGCAATTCTGGAAACAGGCGACCGGCTCAGCCTGGGCGGCGTGGTCTGGCCGCCCATCAGCGGCTTTGTGGCAGGAAGCATCACGAGCCCGGACGGCACGGCGGCGGCCTTCGAAGTCCCCGCGGATTCCATGGGCGTATTCACCCATGACGGGCCGGTCGCCGACCGGCCGGGCCTGTGGCAAGTCAAGGCCGAGGGCGTCGCCAACGGCAGGACCAGCGCCGGGACGATCTCGGACCTCGTGCCGAAGGATCGCTGGCCCCGCGGAGGCGGGATCGGGCTCAAGGACAATACCTTCCTCGTGCCCGTCGTGCCGCGCGGCGTTGAGCCCATCGCCTTCGACCTGCCGCCCGGCGCGCGGGCCCGGCCGCCCCGGCCGCTGGTCATCCGCGGCCGCCTGCCCGAAGGCTGCCCCGCCCGCACGGCGGGCTTCCTCGCGAGCCTGCCGGGGATCGTGATCGCGAGCGGGGAGTTGCCCGTCCTGGACGGCGGCTTCACCTACGCCTATGACCCTGAAACCCTGTCGAAGGGATTCCCCAACATCGACACGCGCCTTCCGGGGCCCGACCCACACCTCCGCGCGCCGGCCTGGTTCGACACGGTGAGCTTCACCTTCTGGGCCGGCCAGGGCGAGCGGATTCGGGCGGGCTCCGTCCTGCTCCAGGGGGAGGAGGTCTACGCCCAGGCGCGCACCGGCCGGGCGCCGCCGGAGGAGCCGCCCGTGGCGGCGCCTCCCGGAGACGGACCCAAGGCCGGGCCGGCCCGGGGCGGCGGCGCGCGGGAGCCGGCGCGGGCCGCCTCCGACCACAGCGCCCTGCTTGTCCTCTCTCGCGACGGGCGGCGCCTCCATGCGGCCCACCCGTGGTCGGGAGAGGTGGTCCGTCTTTCGCTGGACGGAGGCCAGCCGCGGGTGGAGGCGACGGGCAGGGTCGGCACGCGCGTCCGCGCCATCGCCCTCTCGCCCGACGGCAGGACCGTCTACGCCGCCTGCGACGAGTCTCGGGAGGTGGCGGCCTTCGAGGCGGAGACGATGGCGGTCGCCCGCCGGCTGAAGGTCGGGGACGAGCCGTGGGCGGTCCTGGCCGATCCGGACGGCGCCGCGCTGTGGGTGGCCGACTTCGACGCCGGGACCGTCCTTCGCGTCTCCGCCGAAACGGGGCAGGTCGAGGCGGCGAGCCCGCCGATCGGCCGCCCCTCGTGCCTGGCCTGGTCGGCATCCGACCGGCGGCTGTACGCCGTGTGCTTACGCACCGGCTCGCTGGCCGTGATGGACGCCCGATGCCGCCTGGTCCGCCGCCTGCCTGCCCCTTCCCAGCTCAACCAGTGCCGTGCCGCCGCCTTCGGGCCGGACGGCGTCCTCTACATGCCCCAGACCCGATCCGACACGCTCCTGGGCGGGCGGATGTACGACCGCACGGTCTTCCCCGCCGTCGCCGCCGCGGGGCCGGAGGACCGGGAGGTCCGGATCGCCTTCTTTCCCGATGTGATGACGCTCCCTCCCCACCGGCCCTGCGGGCTGGCCGCCGACGCCGGGGCGATCTACCTCGCCGGCGCCGGCAGTGACGACGTGCTGGCGATCGACCTCGCGCGCCGCTTCCCCCGCTGGCACGCCAGGCAGGTTGGGCAGGAGCCCGGGGCCATCATCCTCGACGAGACCGCAGGCCGCCTCTACGTCCTGACCCTCACCGGCCAGGAGATCGTCACGCTGGCGGCCGGCGACGACCGCGTCCTTTCACGGGTGCGGTTCGCCCGAGATCCGACTCCCGCGCCGATCGCCCGCGGGCGATACCTCTTCGGGACGGCCCTCGACAAGCGGATCACCAAGGACCAGTGGATGTCCTGCGCCGCCTGCCACCCTGACGGGGACACCGACGGCCGGCGGTGGGACCTCGGCCAGGGGCCGCTCGACACGCGGACGCTCCGCGGATGCCTGGCGGCGGCGCCGCTCCACTACACCGCGCACCTCGATGAGATCCAGGACACGCACCGCTTCACGCGGCTGTCGATGGCGGGGCGGTGGTTCGTGGAGCCCGGGCGCATGAACGACGAGCTGGGCCGGGCGAACGCGGGGATCGACGCGGACGCCGACGCCCTGGCCGCGTACGTCGCCGGCCTCAAGCCCAAGCGCCCGCCGGCGGCGCCGCCGGAGCTGAAGCCGCTCGTCGAGAGGGGCCGGGCGATCTTCTTCGACGGCCGGACGGCCTGCGCCGGCTGTCATGCCGGGCCGCGGTACACCGACAGCGGCCGCCGCGGCGAAGGGGGCCGGTTCGTCCTGCACGACGTGGGGACCTGGCGGCCGGGCGAGAACGAGATCCTGCGGCGGCTGGACACGCCCTCGCTTCTGGACCTGCGCCAGTCGGCGCCCTACCTTCACGACGGCCGGGCCGCGACCCTCGAGGAGGTCTTCACCGCGCACAATCCCGCCGACCGGCACGGGCGGACCTCGCACCTCTCGGCCGGGGACGTCCGCGCGCTGGCGGAGTTCCTGCTCCGCCTCGAGCCGCCGGAGGAGGGGGGGATCCCCCGGCCCTCGAAGGAACGGTAGTCCTTGATTTTATGCGTTCGGTCAGCGATACCGGCTGCCGGATATCGGAGGGCCGTGAGAATGAGGCATGGATGCGGGGGATTCCGGAGCCGACTGCTGCCCTGCGCCCTCCGGCTGGCCATGGGCGCCGCCGCCCAGGAACCGGCCGGGAAGGACAAGCCGCAGGCCTTCACGTTCCTGTTCTGGACCGACCAGGAGATCGACCAGGGCAAGAACGGGGACTTCGGCAAGTGCGTGCCGACGATCGAGGCCATGAACGCCGTCGCCGGGAAGGCCTTCCCGGAGGCCATCGGGGGCGCGGTGGAGAAGCCCGATTTCGTCGCCGGCGGCGGGGACAGCACCGGCTGGCCCACGCACGCCTGCGTGGTGTCCTGGGACAAGATCTGCCGGGAGCTCCTCAAGTTCCCCACCCGCGCCGTGGCCGCGAACCACGACTCCGGCCGCGAGCCCCCTTCCGAGCAGTTCTACAACTCGCACCGGAAGGACCCCTTCATCCGCGACCACGCGGACGACAACGGCCTGCCCGCCTGGACCCCGCCGAAGGCCGGGACGGGGATCATCCCGGGGATCCAGTACTCCTTCCGGCACAAGGGCGTCGTGTTCCTCATGCCCTCGCCGACCTACGACCCCACGGGCAAGCACGGGGCCGGGAACTCCCCCGTCTACAAGCCGGACCTCGACTGGCTGAAGAAGGAGCTCGCCAAGTACGATTCCAAGGAACCCAAGATCGTGGTCAACCACTACAACGCCGGCTCCATAACAAACCGCGAGGAGATCGACGCGATCTACAAGGAGAACAACGTCCTCCTCCACCTGTGCGGCCACTGGGAGAGGGTCCAGCACTGGCGCTTCGGGATCACCGACTGGGTCATGGATGCCGGCCACCGCGCCGACGACGGGACCTTCTCGGCCGTCCAGGTGGGCCGGGAGAGGATCGCGCTGGCCCACTGGATGAGCAAGGAGGGCCGCTGGCACGAGACCACGATCGCCCGCAAGATCCCGCCCCGCTGGTGAGGCGCCATCCGCGCACGGTCCTGTTCGCCACGGACCTCAAGCCCGGGAAGCGCACGCTGGAACTCCGGGTGGCGGGCGAGACGTTCAATGCGGAAGTCCGGCCGCCGCACGGGCGGTTCCCGGGTTATACTACTTTCCAGTCCCGTCGAGATCCGCGCCATCCTGATTTCCCGCCCCCGACGGCCCGGCGAATGGAGGAGCGAACCATGAGGGAAAAGGCCCGTGCCGGCGATCGCAAGCCCAAGGGAACGGGGGTCTCGCGCCGCGCCGTCATGGGGCGCCTGGGGGCGGCGGGCGCGGGGGCGGCCGTCCGCGCCGCTCCACAGCACGGCCCGAGCCACGCCGACGGCCTCACCCCCGGCCAGCTCGCCGCCATGGACGCGGACATGCTGAAGGTCGTGATCCCCTCCAATCCCTATGACGCCAAGGGCCTGATGACCTCGGCCATCCGGGACGTGGACCCCGTGGTCTTCTGCCATTACTCCATGCCGGCGACGGGCCCCGAGGTCCCGGACGAGCCCTACACGGTCCAGATCGGGGAGGCCGTGGTCCGCGCGGATGGGAAGGA
>CAYNDR010000005.1:0-1938 GCA_964395295.1 uncultured Planctomycetales bacterium | reverse complement strand
GACATCAGCGCGGAGTTCATCGATCCCCGCACGCTGGCCCCCCTGGAGGGAGTGATGGAGCCCATCGTGGCCTCGGTCAAGAAGACGGGACGCCTGCTGACGGCGGACGACGGCTCCTACAGTTTCTGCAACTGCACCGAGATCGTGGCCCGGGTGGCCGAGGCGGTGCCCGGCGCCCGCGTCAAGAGGCTGGCCTTCCCCGACGGCCCCGCGCCGGGGGCCCCGGAGATGCTGAAGCACATGAGGGTGGACACCCCGCACATCGTGGCGGCCGCCCGGAAGATGGTCCAATAGGGAATTCACCCGAGATGACCACCCTTGCGCGGCGGACGAATCCCCGCTCCCGCCTGAACGGGAACGGCGTGGGACGATTGTTCCTGGCCGGGATCCTGCTGGCGGCCCTCGGGGCCGACGCTAGGGCCGACGACTGGCCCACCGCCGGGGGCGACGCCCGCCGCGGCGGCTTCACGCCGGAGCCCCTTCCGGTCCCGCTGGCCGCGCGCTGGATCTACCAGGCCTCCCATCCCCCGATGCCGGCCTGGCCCCGGTCCGACCGCATGGCCTTCGACCGCGCCTTCCATCCGGTGATCGCCGGGGGGACGCTCTTCTTCGGAGACTCGGCCGAGGGCAAGGTGCACGCCCTGGATGCCCTGACCGGACAGCCGCGCTGGACCTTCCTCACCGGCGGCCCCATACGCTTCGCCCCCGCCGTCTGGAAGGACCGCCTCTTCGCGGCCGGCGACGACGGCGTCCTGTACTGCCTGGGCGCGGCCGACGGCCGGCTCCTCTGGAAAAAGCGCGGGGGGCCGGACGACCGGATGGTCCTCGGCAACGACCGGCTGATCTCCCGGTGGCCGGCGCGGGGCGGGCCCGCCGTGGCCGACGGCGTCGTCTACTGGGCGGCCGGCATCTGGCCTTCCGAGGGCATCTACCTCTACGCCCTCGACGCCGCCACCGGCCGGACACTATGGGTCAACGGCGCCTCCGGCTCGATCATCATGCCCCAACCGCACCGCGGCGCCAACGCCGCCAGCGGCGCGTCCGCCCAGGGATACCTCGCGGTCGACGGCGACCGGCTCCTGGTGCCGACCGGCCGTGCCGTCCCCGCGGTTTTCCGGCGGGCGGACGGGCAGTTCCTCTACTTCCACCTCCAGCAGTTCGGCCAGAAGGGAGGCTCCTCGATCCTCGCGGCCGGATCGGCCTTCTTCAACGGCGGCATCCTCTTGGACGGCCCCACCGGGGCGCTCCTGGAGAACGTCGGCCCCGGGGCGCTGGCGCTCACCGCGGACGGCCTCCTCCGCGCCGCGGAAAACGAGGTGATCGTCTCCAGGTTCGTCGACAAGCGGAAGGCCGACAAGGGCGGGGCGACCCTCAGGTACCGGGGGCTGGAGAAGGCCTACTCGGTGCCCGACGTCCCCGGAGGCCTGGCCGCGCTGGCAGCCGGCAGGACCTTGGTCGTCGCGGGGCCACGACAGGTCAGCGTGGTGGACGACGACGCCCGGAAGCTCGTCTGGTCCGCCGAGGTGGACGGCGCGCCCTGCGGCCTGGCCGCGGCCGGCGGCCGCCTCTACGTCGGCACGGACAAGGGCTCGATCTATTGCTTCGCGGCGGGCGGGAGCGGCCCGCCCGACATCCTGAAGCCGAGGCGGACGGATTCGCCCGCCGGCGAGGCCGCCGCGGCCGCCCGGGAGATCGTCGAGAAGACCGGCATCACCGAAGGCTGGGCCGTCGACCTCGCCTGCGGCGACGGGAGTCTGGCCTGCGAGCTGGCCCGCCGCACCCGGCTCCGGATCTGCGCCGTCGATCCCGATCCCGAGAAGGTGGTCCAGGCCCGGCAGAAGCTCGACGCCGCCGGCCTGTACGGCGTCCGCGTGACCGTGCACTGTTGCGTTGCGTGCCCAATGGCAAGGATTCGAGTTCCCGTTGCGCGTAGGATGG
>CAYNDR010000004.1:40342-51694 GCA_964395295.1 uncultured Planctomycetales bacterium | reverse complement strand
CAGCCGTAAGCCGGGGGGAAGCTGGTCCTTTCGGTCGATCGCCACCGGGAGTGATCCCGACGCACCATGGGATCTGTCCCTCGCGGTGGCCCCGGATGGGCGCTCCATCACGTCGTATTCGATCGACAAGTGGGGGTCGTCCGCGATGGAGCTCTGGCTGGTGGAGTCGCATCCAACGGGTGAACAAGGCGACGCGGAGCTCGTGGGGGGCTTCCAAACGGAGTACTCCAGCATGAAGTTCGCGCTCTTCTTCATGGGGGAGTACGTCGGGATGGTCGTCATGAGCGCCCTCCTGGTGACCTTCTTCCTCGGGGGCTGGCATTTCCCGTGGATCATCGATCCCGGGTCCGCGAGCGCGTTCCAGGGGATCCTCTCCGTCCTCGTCTTCGCCGCCAAGGTGGTGGCCGTCCTCGTGGTCACCATCTGGATCCGATGGACGCTCCCGAGGTTCCGGTACGACCAGCTCATGCAGTTGGGCTGGATGCGCCTGATCCCGATCGCCCTGGCGAACCTGATGGCCGTGGCGGCGATCGGGGCGCTCAAGCTCGGAGGAGGGGCCCCGTGAGCCTGAAGGAGCGCTGGCACGAGGCCATGGTGGCCCTCTACATCCCCGAGTCGGTCAAGGGGATGGCGAAGACCCTCCTCCGGTTCTTCCAGCCCAAGGCCACGCTGAGTTACCCGGAGGAGAAGCACGTCCCGCGCAAGGGCTACCGGGGGGAGCACCGGCTGAAGAAGGACGCCCAGGGCCGGATGAAGTGCGTGGCCTGCATGATGTGCCGGACGGCGTGCCCGGCGGAGTGCATCTACATCGAGGGGGGGCCCGCTCCCTGGCCGGACCGGGACAAGATCCCGACGGTCTTCACCATCGACCTGCTGAAATGCATCTACTGCGGGATGTGCGAGGAGGCGTGCCCGTGCGACGCCATCGAGCTGACGACGACCTTCACGAAGGTGTGCTCCTCGCGCGAGGAGAAGGTCTACGAACGCGACAAGCTGATGAGCCTGTGATGGATACGATCTTCGCCGTGGCCGCCGGCGTGTGCGTGGGGGCCGGGATCATGGTCGTGACCCGGCGGAACCCCGTCCACGGGGCCCTCTGGATGCTGCTCTGCTTCGTGGCGCTGGCGGTGATCTACGTCAAGCTCGACGCGCCGTTCCTGGCGGCGATGCACGTCCTGGTCTACACGGGCGCGATCCTGGTCCTCTTCCTCTTCGTCGTCATGCTCCTGAGCCTCAAGCCCGAGGAACTGGGGCCCGAGCCGCCCCCGGGGACGCGGCTCGTCGCGGCGGCGCTCTGCCTGGGTCTCTTCGTCTTCCTGGCGGTCCCGATGGGAATGGATCCGGGATTCATGAAGGCGCTCCCGGAGGCCCCGAAGGGGCACGGTTCGGTGGAGACGGTGGGGAAGGCGCTCTTCACGGAGTACGTCCTGCCGTTCGAGCTGGTGTCGGTCCTGATCCTGGCGGCCCTTTTCGGCGCCGTGGTCCTGGCGAAGAAGAAACTGTGATCGCCAAGTACCTGGTCCTGAGCGCGGCCCTGTTCGCCATCGGCGCCTACGGCGTCCTGGCGAGACGGAACCTCCTCGTCATCCTGATGTCGGTGGAGCTGATGCTGAACGGCGTGAACGTCGCGCTCCTGGCCTTCGCGCGCCTGCACGGGAACGCGGGCGGGCAGGTCTTCGTCCTCATGGTGATGGCCGTGGCGGCGGCCGAGGTGGCCGTGGGCCTGGCGATCCTGATCTCGGTCTTCCGGAACCGGAGGACGGTCGATACCGGCGAGCTGAAGGATTTGAATGGATAAATTCCTCTGGCTGATCCCCGCGCTTCCCCTGGCGGGGTTCCTGGCGAACGCCTTCCTGCGTCTGCCGAAACCGTTGGCGGCGGCGGTGGCGTGCGCCGGGCCCGCGGGATCGTTCATCCTCTCGGCGCTGGCCGCGCTGGCGATCGACTCCCAGCGGCCGTCCGTGGGCCAGGACGTCTTCAGCTGGATCACCGTGGGCGGCCTCTCGATCCCCTTCGGGCTCCAGGTGGACGGGCTCGGCGCGGTCATGATCCTCGTGGTCACGGGGGTAGGGTCGCTCATCCACGTCTACTCGATCGGCTACATGCATGAGGACCCGGGCTTCTCGCGCTACTTCGCCTACCTCAACCTCTTCATGTTCGCCATGCTGGTGCTCGTGATGGCGGACAACATCGTGCTCATGTTCGTAGGGTGGGAAGGGGTGGGGCTCTGCTCGTACCTCCTCATCGGGTTCTGGTACAAGGACCTCAAGAACGCGGACGCCGGAAAGAAGGCCTTCGTCACCAACAGGATCGGCGACTTCGGGTTCCTCCTCGGGATCTTCGTCCTCTGGCAGATGTTCGGGACGCTCGACTTCGCCGCGATGAAGGGGAAGGGCGGGCCGGCCGCGGCCGATCTCGCCCCGTGGGCGGCCCTGTTCCTCTTCCTGGGGGCGTGCGGGAAGAGCGCGCAGATCCCCCTGCACGTCTGGCTCCCGGACGCCATGGCCGGCCCCACGCCGGTCTCCGCCCTCATCCACGCGGCCACGATGGTGACCGCGGGCGTCTACATGGTGGGCCGGATGGGGTTCCTCTTTGCCTCGGTCCCGGAGGTGCTGGAGATCGTGGCGGTCGTGTCCGCGCTCACGGCGCTCATGGCGGCCGTGATCGCCGTGGCGCAGACGGACATCAAGAAGATCCTCGCCTATTCCACGGTCAGCCAGCTCGGGTTCATGTTCGCGGGGATGTCCAGCGCCCTGTTCGCCGCGGGGATCTTCCACGTGGTGACCCACGCGTTCTTCAAGGCGCTCCTCTTCCTGGGGGCGGGGGCGGTGATCCACGCCCTCCACGGGGAGCAGGACATCCGGAAGATGGGCGGGCTGGCGAGGAAGCTCCCGCTCGTGGCGGCCCTGTACGGGATCGGGGCCCTGGCGCTGGCGGGGGTGCCGCCCTTCGCCGGGTTCTTCAGCAAGGACCTGATCCTGGCCGCCGTGCTCCACAGGCAGGGTGGCGGGGTCGTCTACTGGAGCCTCGTGGCCACCGCCGCCCTCACGGCGTTCTACACGACGCGGATGGTGCTCTGCGTCTTCTTCCTGAAGCCGGGACACGAGCACCACGAGGTCCACAAGCCCGGCCTGGCGATGACGGCGCCGCTGGTGGTCCTGGCGCTCCTGTCCCTGGCGGGCGGCATGGCCCCGATGGAGCACGCCGTGGAAGAAGCCGTTGGGAAGGTGGACGTGAAGGCCGAGTCGTTCATGGCGATGGCGTCCTCGATCGCGGCCTGCGCCGCCGGCATCCTGGCGGCGGCATGGCTCTTCCTCTGCAGGCGCGAGGCCCTGAAGCGGTTCGTGGAGGGCCCGGGGAAGGGACTGCACGGGCTCGTCTCGAACAAGTTCTACGTGGACGAGATCTATGAAATGCTCGTCATCCGGCCCCTGAGGGTGGGGGCCACGGTGGCGTGGTACTTCGTGGACCGCATCCTCATCGACACGGTCCTGGTCCACGGCGCCGGCTGGCTGGCGATGGCGCTCGGGAGCGTCTTCCGCCGCGCCCACACGGGCTCGGTCAACGCGGGCGTCGGCGCGTTCATGGCCGGGGCCCTGGCGGTCCTGGCCTATCTCTTCTGCCGGTTCGCGGCATGAGCGGATTCCCGATCCTGATGATGATGGCGCTCCTTCCCGCGGCGGGGGGGCTGTGGCTGGCGCTCCTGCGGGGGGAGCGGTCGGCGCTGGCGCGCGCCGTGGCGCTGGGGGTGTCGCTCGCGGTCCTGGCGATGGCGGGGATCCTCTGGGCGGGATTCGACGCCCGCCCCGATGCTCGGGCCTTCCAGTTCAGGGACGACCTCGTCTGGGTGGAGGCCTTCAACATCCACTTCAAGGTGGGCGTGGACGGGATCGCCCTGGCGATGATCGCGCTCACGGCGTTCCTGGTTCCCTGTTCGGTCCTGGCCTCCTGGCACATGCCCCGGGGATTCATGGCGGCGCTCCTCTTCCTCGAGACGGGGATGATCGGGACCTTCGCGGCGATGGACCTGTTCCTCTTCTACGTCTTCTGGGAGGCCACGCTCATCCCGATGTACCTCATCATCGGGATCTGGGGCGGGCCGCGGCGGGTCTACTCCGCGATGAAGTTCGTCCTCTTCACGGTGGCCGGCAGTGTCCTCATGCTGGCGGCGATCCTCTACGTCGCCCTGAAGACCCAGACGTTCGACGTGGTCGAGCTGCAGCTGCTCCTGCCGCGCCTGCGGGACGTGCAGGCCGCGGCGCCCCTCCTTTTCCTGGCTTTCGCCGTGGCCTTCGCGATCAAGGTCCCGGTCTTCCCGTTCCACACCTGGCTCCCGGACGCGCACGTGGAGGCTCCCACGGCGGGGAGCGTGATCCTGGCGGGCGTCCTGCTGAAGATGGGCGCCTACGGGTTCCTGAGGTTCGCGATCCCGTTCTTCCCGGAGGCGGCGCGGACCTACACGCCGCTGGCGGTGATGCTCGCGGTGGTCGGCGTGGTCTACGGGGCCGCCATGGCCATGGCGCAGAAGGACATCAAGAAGCTCGTGGCCTATTCCAGCGTGTCGCACCTGGGATTCGTGATGCTGGGGATCTTCTCGGGGACGGTCGCGGGGACCCAGGGGGCCGTGATGCAGATGGTGAACCACGGGCTCTCGACGGGGGCGCTCTTCCTCCTGATCGGGATCCTCTACGAGAAGACCCACCGCCGCGGGACGGACGACTTCGGCGGGATGGCCCGGGTGACGCCCCGGTACGCCGCCATCTTCATGATCGTGACGCTCTCGTCGGTGGGCCTGCCGGGCCTCAACGGCTTCGTGGGCGAGTTCCTGGTCCTCTTCGGCTCGTTCGGCCCGCACGCCTTCGCCACGGCCGTGGCGGCCGTCGGCGTGGTGCTGGGGGCGGTCTACATGCTCCGGCTCTATCGGGACGTCTTCTTCGGGCCGGTGACCCGGCCGGAGCGGGAGAAGGTCACCGACGTGGGCCGGTTCGAGATGGCGTACCTCGTCCCGGTGCTCCTGTTGATCGTCTTGCTGGGGGTGCTTCCCAACGCGCTCCTTTCGAAGACGGAGGCCGCCTCGGCACGGGCGGCCGGGAATCTGAATCCCTCAAGGCCGGTCGCGCATGAACATCACGGCAAGTGACTGGATCGCCGTCCTGCCGGCGCTCTCGCTCGTGGCGGGGGCGCTCGCGGCGGCGTTGACGGGGCGGGGCCGGCGGGACGGCGCGTCCGCGCCCGAGGCGGGGGGCGGCCTGCTCCTGGAGTCGATCGCCTGCGCGGCGCTGGGGGTGTCCCTGGGGACCGTGGTCGTCCGGCTGCGGGGAGGGGCGCCGGCGATCGAGGGCTTCGGCGGGGCGGTGGCGCTCGACGGATTCTCGCTGTTCCTCTCCCTGGCGATCCTCTCCGCCGCGGCGCTGGCGATCCTCCTCTCGGCGGACTTCCTGAGGCGGCGGGCGGTGCCCGCGGGGGAATTCACGGCGCTGGTCCTGCTGGCGTCGGCGGGGATGATCCTCCTGGTCCAGAGCCTGGACCTCGTCACGCTCTTCGTGAGCCTCGAGATCATGTCGCTCTGCGTGTACGCGCTGGCGGGGATCCTGCGGCGCGACCCGAGGTCGAACGAGGCGGCGATCAAGTATTTCGTCATGGGCGCCTTCGCCTCGGGATTCCTGCTCTACGGCCTGGCGCTCCTCTACGGGGCCACGGGATCGCTTTCGATCCGGGAGATCGGGCGGGCGCTCCAGGCGACGCCCCCGGCGCTTCTCTCGCCGGCGACGCTCGGGATGGCGATGGCGGCGATCGGGCTCTCGTTCAAGGTGGGGGCGGTGCCGTTCCACATGTGGGTCCCGGACGTGTACGAGGGGGCGCCCACCTCGGTGACGGCCTTCATGTCGGTGGCGGTGAAGGCGTCGGCGTTCGGGGCGTTCCTGAGGCTCCTCCTGGCGGCGGGGCCGGCGCAGCAGCCGGTCTGGACGGAGCTGGTGGCGGGCGTGGCGCTGGCCACGATGGTCGCGGGGAACGTCCTGGCGCTGTGGCAGAGGAGCGTGAAGCGGATGCTGGCGTACTCCTCCGTGGCGCACACGGGATACGTCCTGGTGGGGGTGGCGGCGCAGTCGGGGTAGTCGGCGGCGGCGGCGGTCTTCTACCTCTTCGCCTACACGTTCATGACGCTGGGGGCGTTCGCCTTCCTGGTCTGGATGGGGCGCGGGGAGAAGGACGCGGAGGCCCTGGAAGACTTCGCGGGGCTGGCGAAGCGGCGGCCCTGGGCGGCGGCGGCGATGACCCTGTTCCTGGCGTCCCTCGGGGGGATCCCGCCCACGGCGGGGTTCTTCGCGAAGTTCTGGGTGTTCAAGGCGGCGATCGGGGCGGGGCAGTACGTCCTGGTCGTGGCAGGGGTCCTGACGACGGCGATCTCGCTCTACTACTACCTGAGGGTGGTGGTGTACATGTACATGCATCCGGCGGCGGAAGGGGCTCCCGAGGGGGAGACGCCTTCCCTGAACGCCGGCTTCGTGGTGGCGATCGCGGCGGCGGCGACTCTCCTGCTTGGATTGTGGCCCTCCGGATTCATCGATATCTCGCTCCGCTCGATCGAGCCGCTGTTGGTGAGGTAGTCATCCTACCTGCATAAGCCACTGGCGGTTCGGACGGGCAGTTGTTATCTTCTCAGTTTGAGGGGAATCAGGACTTGGCTATTGAGATCGCGTCTTGCTTTGGAATTGTAAAATGACGCTCCGGCTGAAGCATGTCGGTCAACTCGAAGATGCAACAGTGGAATTCGGAGACCTTACAGTCTTAGTGGGCCCGCAGGCGAGCGGGAAGAGTGTTTTCCTGCAGTTCCTGAAGCTCCTATTGGATATGGGCAAGATAATCCGGGACGTCAAGCGGTACGGCTTGAACTGGAAAGGCACTCAAGACTTTCTGGATCTCTACCTCGGTGAAGGGATGGGATCGATCTGGAAGCCCGAAGGTCATGGCAGCGCCCTATTTTTCCCGTCCGCGGCCCAAGCGGTCACGCTGGACCTGAAACTGAAGTCAGCCGCCAAGGGGAAACATCTGGAAAAGGTGTTTTTCATCCCAGCTCAGAGAGTTCTCGCTCTCAGTAACGGTTGGCCCAAGTCATTCTCGGACTTCAGACTTGGGGACCCTTATGTCGTCAGGGCTTTCAGCGAAAACCTAAGGTTTCAGATGGAGGTTGGGCTGGGAAAAGGTGAACGAATATTCCCGGAGGAAGGCCGTCTGAAGAGCGACATTCGCGCCGCCATCGACAACGCGATCTTCAGGGGTTTTTCCTTGAAACTGGACCGCCAAGGAATCCAGAAACGCCTGGTCTTGAGCGGATCGAACGGGACCTTGCCCTTCATGGTATGGTCCGCCGGCCAGAGGGAGTTCGTTCCGCTCCTCCTGGGACTATATTGGCTCCTCCCTCCAGGAGGGAAGATCCAAACCCGCAAGGGCATTGAATGGG
Organism: uncultured Planctomycetales bacterium; assembly: GCA_964395295.1. Taxonomy (GTDB): domain Bacteria; phylum Planctomycetota; class MHYJ01; order MHYJ01; family JACPRB01; genus CAYNDR01. The sequence goes on along the minus strand of CAYNDR010000004.1, from coordinate 44,232 downwards.
TGGTCATCGAGGAGCTCGAGATGGGCCTTCATCCACGGGCCATATCGGCCGTCATGCTGCTCGTCCTGGATCTCCTCCGTCGGGGCTACAAGGTGGTCCTCTCGACGCACTCCAATCACGTGCTCGATGTCGTATGGGCGCTTCAAGTCATAAAAGAAATGGGAGCGGAGACCGGTAAAGTCCTCGAGATCTTCAAGGTCAGACATACTCCTCCGATGATGAAATTGGCGGAGAACGTTCTCCAGAAGACATATCGGGTCTTTTACCTCGACGATGCGCCCCTCAAGGGAGATACGAATGCTAAAGACATTTCCGGTCTGAATCCCGGTGCGTCGGCCTCCCAAGAATCAGGTTGGGGAGGTCTCAGCGAATTCAGCGGGCGGATCGCAGATGTGGTGGCGAGTGTGGTAGCGAACAGAGAGAAGGATGAAGGCTGATCCCTCATTCGAAGCCGCTGTTCGGGCAACATCTCAGATCCAGGGCGCCTGCAAGCCCGGATTGCGTGCATTGAAAGGCAGCCATCATCGCTTCTTCCGGTGCCAGGAGGGCACCTTGATCCGGGGCAGCGTCGATCTCGATCATGCACTTTCCCTAAGATATCCTAACGATCCACGTTGGGATTATATGATTGGCATTGGGAGGGTGATGCAAGACGATCGAGTCGTGTATGCTGAAGTCCACCCGGCTCACACCGGAAGGGTAGATGAGGTGGTTCAGAAAAAGTCATGGCTGGACGCATGGCTGAAAAGATGTGCTCCCCGGCTGAAAGAGTTGCGGGAAGTCGGTTGGTACTGGATACCGACCTCGGGAAACCACATTATTCCCAACTCCCCTCAAGCAAGAAGGCTGGCCATTTCCGGTATTGTGGTCAGGAATCCAGTGGTTCTTGCCCGCGAAGGTCGATGAGGGGATTTCGGGATCGCGCGGGAGACGCAGAGAAGTACCCGATATCCGGCGCAAGGCCGGGGAATTCACCAGGGCAGGGGCGCGCCCGTGAGTTCGCAGAGGCGCGCGACGATCTCGATCTGGCAGACGGGGCAGAAGCGCGAGGCGGAGAGCCGGTTGCCCAGGTGGCAGTCCTCGGAGGGGATGAGGAACGCCTCGTCGCGGCGGGCCGGGGGGCCGAGGTGGCCGGCATCGATCAGCGGCTTCCATGGCACCGCGCCGGGGCGGACGAGGTTCGCCGCCTCGCCCTTGCTCCCGCCCGCGTACTCGTCCCCCAGGCGCGCGAAGGCGTGGCCGATCTCGTGGAGGAGGGAGACCGGCTGGACGGTCGCCTTCGACCCTTCGGCGAATCCCAGCACGCCGGGCTTGAAGCTCTCCGGGTCGCGGAAATAGAGGTAGACCGTGCCGTCCATCCCGTCGTAGGGGACGTCCCCCATCGGATTCCCGTACGAGTCGTAGGCCCGCGCGGAGGGGAACTCCTCGGCTCGACGAAAATGGAACCAGGCGCGGTAGCGGTCGAAAGGGGATGACGCGAAGATGCCCGAGGCCGCGTCCTGGAGCGTCACCCCCTCTCCCAGCCCGACGGTGATCCCGATCCTTCGCCTGGCGGGGTCCCAGGGGACCGGCGGCTGTCCCGGCTCGAAGAAGCGCCTCGCGAACGGCGCGGAGTAGCGGGCAGGATCGCGGAGGCGGGAACGGTGATCGAGGACCGACGCCGTATCGGGCCGGGATTCGAGGATCTGCCGCAGGGCGGCGAGGACGCTTTCGCCCCCGGCCGCGTAGATCCCGACCGCGAGGTCCGCCTGGACCTGCGGATCGTTCTCGGCCTGGAGGGCGGAGAGCAGGATCTCGACCGTCTGTTGGGACTTCATCCGCCGCAGGGCGTCGGCCGCCGCGGAGCGGATCGCAGGGATCGGATCTCGGACGGCCGCCGCGAGGGCCTGGTAGGCTTCGATGGTCTCGATGGAGCCCAGGGCCGAGGCACAGCGCGCCCGGACGCCCGGGTCGGGGTCCTGTCCGAGGCCGGCGACGAGGGCGGCGGCGGCCGGGTCGCCGCCGATGGAGGCCAGCGCGTCGATGACGATGCCCTTGAGGAAGGGGTGGCTGTCGCGGCGGAGGGCCTCGGAGAGTTCCGGCACCGCACGGGAGATCCTGTACCACCGGATCAGCTCGGCGGCGCCGGCCGCGGCGAAAAGATCGGAACGAAGCAGGGCGATGAGGCCGGGCACGTCGCCGTCATGAAGGGACGGGACTTCGGTCCTGAGCCGCTCCAGGGTTCTGATGTCGCGAAGGAGCCTGGCACGGCCCAGCCGCTCCAGCCAGGGCACGAGGTCGCGCCGGGGGGGCTCCGGCGCCGAGGCCACGACGGGCGGAGGCTCGGGAAAGGGGAGGGGCGGGGGCGGGGAGGGGCGGGGGATCGCGATCCTTGCCGGGAGCGGTTCGGGGTGCGGGGGCGTCCGGCGGCAGTGACGCATCGCCAGGACGGCCGCCAGGAGCCCCAGCGCCGCCGCCGCGATCCAGCGATGCCTGTTCATGGAATCCGGCGAACCGAACCTACTGTATCTTTATCTTATAACAGGAGGGCGCGCGGGTCACCAGGGACGAAACCCTCGTGGCGCCGCGACGGTATTCCTGGACGATGACGAGCGATCCCTATATCGGTCGGGAACTGGGCCACTGCCGCCTGGAGAAGAAGGTCGGCTCGGGCGGGATGGGATCCGTCTACCTGGCCCAGCACGAGGGCCTCCACAAGAAGGTGGCCGTCAAGATCCTCCCGCACGACCTGGCCGCCGAGCCCGAGTTCATCCAGCGGTTCATGCGCGAGGCCCGCCTGGCGGCGCGCCTGGAGCACCCAAACGTGGTCCAGGTCTACGACGTCGGCGAGGAGCAAGGCGCCTATTACATCTGCATGCAGTACGTGGAGGGGAGGAGCCTGGAGGCGATCCTCCGCGAGAGGAAGAAGCTCTCGATCCAGGAGGCGCTGGCGATCGCCAAGCGGGTCGCCGTGGCCCTGGGGGCGGCCCACAAGATGGGCATCGTGCACCGCGACATCAAGCCGGCGAACATCCTGATTTCCAGGGAAGGCGTCGTCAAGGTGGCGGACTTCGGCCTGGCCAAGGACAAGGACGCGGGCCGGTCGGTCTCCGGGACGGGCCAGATCATGGGGACGCCGTACTACATGTCCCCGGAGCAGGCCCAGGGCGTCAACGTGGATTTCCGCAGCGACCTCTACTCGCTGGGGGCGACCCTGTACCACCTGGTCACGGGGCGGCGGGTCTTCGAGGGGGAGACGCCGCTGTCGATCGTTCTCAAGCACGTCAACGAGGAGCCCGTCTCGCCGCGCCGGATCGATCCCGCGATCCCGGAGGGGGTCTGCGCGCTGATCTCGAAGATGATGGCCAAGGACCCGGCCGCGCGCCACGGGGCCGCGGAGGAACTGGTGCGGGACCTCGACGCGCTCAAGCCCGGGCTCACCCTGGTCAGCCTTCCTTCCGGGCGTCCCCGGCGCCACGCGGCGGTCGTGGCGCTCCCCATCGCGGCGATCCTGGTCGTGGGGATCGTGATCGGGATGGTCCTCTCGGGCGGAGGGGAAAGGGCGAAGCCCCAGGAGGCCGCGGCCAAGGCGACTCCGCCGCCGGCGCCCCGGCCCGCGCCGCCGCCGGTCCAGCCGGTCCCCGCTCCGCCCCCCGCCGAACCCAAGCCGCCGCCGCCGCCGACCCGGAAAGAAATCCTCCTCTCGAAGGTCCGGGACCAGCACGAGCGGCGGCTCACGGAGGAGCTGATCGCGCGGACGGAGGAGTTCCTCAAGGCGGCCCAGAAAAGGGACGCCAAGGCCATCAAGTCGATGCTGGACCGGTTGACCTTCGGCGACCTGGCCGACTCCGGCACGGGAGAGACCCTGCCGCGCGCCCTGGGGAGCCAGGCCGAGCTGATCGGCTGGGAGA
>CAYNDR010000004.1:0-40254 GCA_964395295.1 uncultured Planctomycetales bacterium | reverse complement strand
CCTCAAGGCCCCCAAGGGGGAGATCAAGCTCCAGCAGCAGCCCCTCCACTGGGTCCATCGCATGGACCAGGCGTGGTACATCGTCAAGCCGCCCAAGTAGGGATTGAGTCATTGGGCGATCGGATCATTGATTCAATCCCCTTGCTTTATGCACCCTCCCGCATATAATTGCAACGATCATGGCATCCGGTGAAGCGGGGCGCATCGGCGAACTGCTCAACGAGGAGAGCGTGGTCACCCAGGAGAAGATCTCGCACGCGATCTCCGAGGACGGGGTGAAGGGGACGGCCCTCGCCGCGGCCCTGGAGGGGACGCCGCACGCCCGGAGGGCCGACCTGGCCGCCTTCCTCGCCTCGGATTACCGCGTCCCCATCATCGAGGACCTGCGCAAGATCAACTTCCCCCCGGGCGCCTCGAAGATGGTGCCGGAGGACCTGGCCCGGAAGCACGAGATGGTGCCGGTGGCCCTGATCGGGGACCTGCTCTGCGTGGCCAAGCCCAACTACTTCAACCGCGCCGCGGTGCAGGAACTCCGGCGCGCCTCACAGCACAAGGTCAAGGTCCTGCAGGCCGACGAGGAGCAGGTCCGCGCCGCGATCGAGAGGATCTACAAGGGGAAGAGGGGGGACCTTCCCGCCCCCAAGTCCGCCGGGCGCCGGCCCGAGACGACGGCCTTCCGGGCCACCCCGCCCACCGTCGAGGAGGAAGCCGCGTTCGAGGCGATTCCCCTCATCTCCATGCCCGACGAGGCAGAGGAGCCGGTCTTCGCCGCGGCGCGCGCGGCCGCCAAGGCCGATCCCGCCGAGGACATCGTGGAGATCGTGGACGCGGTGCCCGTCTCCGAGCAGGCGTACGCGGCAGCCATGCACGACCCGTTCGTCAAGCTCATGGTGGACTTCGACGATCTCTTCAAGACCGGTAAGGTCGTGCCTCCGTACCGCGTCCTGTAGAGTCCCCTCCCGCGCGCCCGGGGGATCAAGGAAAGAAACCCTTGGACATCGAGAACGTCGCGATCGTGGGGAGCGGCCCCTCGGGCTATACCGCCGCCGTCTACGCCTCCCGCGCGGGGCTCAGGCCGATCGTCATCGAGGGAGAGGCGGGCCAGGAGGGCGGCGTCCCGGGCGGCCAGCTCATGATCACCACGGAAGTGGAGAATTATCCGGGCTTCCCGGAAGGGATCCAGGGGCCGGACCTCATGGACCGGCTGAGGAAGCAGGCGGAGCGGTTCGGAACCCGCGTGGAGACGGGCTGGATCGACCGGGTGGACTTCGGCGGCGCGCCGTTCCGTCTCTGGGCGGGCGGGAGGGAGGTCCGGGCGCGGGCCGTCATCCTCTGCACCGGTGCCGGGGCCCGATTCCTGGGCCTTCCCTCCGAGAAGGCGCTCCTCAACCGGGGGCTCTCGGCCTGCGCCACGTGCGACGGCGCGCTCCCCGTCTACCGCAACAAGCCGCTTGCGGTCGTGGGCGGCGGGGACACCGCCATCGAGCAGGCGCTCTTCCTCACCCGCTTCGCCTCGAAGGTGACGATCGTCCACCGTCGCGGCCAGCTCCGCGCCTCGAAGTTCATGCAGGAGAAGGCGATGGCGAACCCGAAGATCGGGTTCCTCTGGAACTCGGTGGTGAAGGAGGTCCTCGACGCGAAGGCGGGGAGGGTGACGGGACTCCGCCTGGAGGACGCGGCCGCGAAGAAGGAGTCCGTCTTCGAGTGCGCCGGCGTCTTCATCGCCATCGGGCACGAGCCGAACACGAAGGCCTTCCGGGGGCACGTGGACCTGGACGAGAAGGGATACGTCAGGGTGTCCCGGGGCACGCACGCGAGCGTCGAGGGAGTGTTCGCCGCGGGGGACTGCGTGGACCACGTCTACCGGCAGGCGATCACCGCCGCGGGGATGGGCTGCATGGCGGCGATCGACGCGGAGCGGTGGCTCGAGGCCCGCGGCCATTGACCGATCGGGAGGGCGCGCCTATGGGCCTTGAGGGCCTGACGCTCCGGCAGAAGACCGACGAGGCCGTCCGGGCCATCGGCGCGCGCGCGCGGCCCGACTTCGCGATCATCCTCGGGACGGGCCTGGGGGCGCTGGCCGAGGGCATCCGGGTGGAGGCCCGCGTGCCGTACGACCGCATCCCGCACTTCGCCCGCCCCACGGTGGCCAGCCACAAGGGGGACCTCATCCTGGGGGCGATCGAGGGGCGGGAGGTCGTGGCCATGGAGGGGCGCTTCCATTCCTACGAGGGCTACACCCCGGAGCAGATCACCTTCCCGGTGCGGGTGATGCGGGCGATGGGGGCCCGCGCGCTCGTGGTCTCCAACGCCGCGGGGGGGCTCAACCCGGCCTACGGCCGGGGCGACCTCATGCTCATCGACGACCACATCAATCTCATGGGGATCAACCCGCTGGCGGGACCCAACGACGACGCGCTGGGGCCGCGGTTCCCGGACATGTGCCGGCCCTACGATCCGGAATTCCTGCGCGCGGCGGAGGAGGCGGCCGCCGCGGAAGGCCTGCGCGTCCGCCGGGGCGTGTACGCCGCGCTCACGGGCCCGAACCTCGAGACGCGGGCGGAGTACCGGTACCTGCGGACGATCGGCGCCGACGCCGTGGGCATGTCCACGGTGCCCGAAGTGATCGTGGGGGTGCACGCGGGATTCCGCATCCTGGGGATTTCCATCATCACCGACCTGTGCATCCCCGAGGAGCTGAAGCCCGTCGACATCCAGGAGATCATCGCCGTCGCGCGGGAGGCGGAGCCCCGGATGGCGGCCCTGTTGAGAGGATTCATCCGCCGGGCGACCCTGTGACAGGCATGGCCCGCTTCTTCGAGGCACCGGCCAGTAATTCTATTACCCTTCGGTAGCGGCGATCCACGCTTCCCGCAAGGCGAGGGCAATCCTCCCCCTATCCTTCTGCGGCCCACAGGGTTGCGGGGCGGGCAGGAACAACCGAATGGTATGCGACTTGCTTCACTTCCTGTTGCCCCGGACATGGGTTAAGGGGTCTTGAAAAGAGAGGCAACCGAGGCTGGATGAGGGAGGTGGAGGGGCCAGGCGCATCGGGTGAGCTGGGGCGCCGGACTCCGCCTCCAATTTGAGAATCCGCGGCGCGAGCCGCAGGAAATACTGACCCGCCCTTACTGGATGAGGAGTGGTCCTGGGGTGTCCCGGGGCCACTCCTTAGTTTTTTGTCCGTTCAGCCAACTGATTCCGGATGTCCGGCGCCGGCGGGGAAGGGGGATTCCAACTTCGCATGCGTTTTCCTGGTCAACCGCTGAGAAGCGGAGGCGCAGAGCGAATGCTTCCTTGGGGGGCAAAGGAGGGCGGAAGGGGCTTCGTCAACAGGGCCGTCCGAGGATTTGAGATACTCCGCGTCTCAGCGTCTCTGCGGCAAAAAGGCGGTGAACGGCTTGTGCCCTACTTCTTCAGCTTCTGCTGGAGGGCGGCATCTTTCCGGGCCACCTCGCCGGCCTGGTCCCGCTTGAACTTCTCCAGCGCCGCGGCCAGCGGGGGCTCGGACAAGGCCAGGATCTGGACCGCCAGGAGGGCCGCGTTCTTCCCCGCCCCCACGCCCACGCACGCCACGGGCACGCCCGGCGGCATCTGGACCATGGAAAGGAGGCTGTCCAGCCCGTTGAGCGACTTCCCCTGGATGGGCAGGGCGATCACGGGCCGGGTCGTCTCCGCGGCGATCACTCCCGCCAGGTGCGCCGCGCCGCCCGCCGCGGCGATGAAGACCCGTGCCGGGCACTTCTCCAGGTACGCCCGGAGCGCCCCGGGGGTGCGGTGGGCCGAGAGGACACGGGCCTCGTGGGGGACGCCGAACTCCCGGAGGACGTCAAGCGCGCCCTGGACCGTCTCCAGGTCGGAGTCACTGCCCATCAGCACGGCGACCTTGGCGGATTGGTCCATGGCCCTCCCCGGTGCTCCAGATTATAGGACGTTGCGTCGATATTTAAAACAGAAACGGGGAGAGCAGTCCGATGAAGAAACTCCCGGGGATCGCAGTCTGCGTGTTCCTGGCCGCCTGTGCCCTGGTCCCGGAGGGGTCCGGATCCCGGCCCCCTCTGGATCCCGCCGACCTCAGGGATGTCCCCATCGACCCGGGAGCGGCGGAGCCCTCGTGGCGCGACCTCACCCGCCATACCCTCCTGCAGGCCCCTCACGAGGCCATGCACCCGGGCCCCTCGCGGGACGGCCGTCTTCTGGCTTACGTTACCAACGAGTTCGGCGCGGGCCGCCAGATCGCCCTCCGCGAGGCCAACGGCGCCGCGGCCATGCAGATGACGCAGGGCCGGGGGGAGAGCCTCTTCCCCCGACTCTCGCCGGACGGCCGGCTCCTGGCCTACTGCTCGAACCGGGACGGCAACTGGGACGTCTTCGTGGCCCGCGCCGACGCGCCCCTGGCGGTCTCCCAAGTCACCTTCGAACCTTCGGACGACATCGCGCCCTCCTGGTCGCCGGACGGGAAGAAGCTGGCCTACTGCTCCCGTGAAGGGGAGGGGCCCTGGAGGCTGGTCCTCGTGGACGTGGGGACGCGCCTCAGGACCTTCCTCGGGCCGGGACTGTATCCCGACTGGTCGCCGAACCTCGAGGATCCGTGGATCTGCTTCCAGTCCCAGCCCCGCGCGCACGATGGGCGCAGTTCGGTGTGGATCGTCCGGCCCGACGGGACGGGGCTTCGCAAGGTGGTATCCGACAAGGGGGGCGTCTGGTCCGCCATCAATCCCCGCTTCTCCCAGGACGGCCGCTGGATCGCCTACGCGACGCTGAGGAAGAGCCGGGAATCGGTCCATTTCGGGGCCCAGGACCAGGCCGACGACATCTGGATCATCCGCACGGACGGCACCCTGGACATGCGCCTCACGGAGGACCTTTCCGCCGAGTGGTGGCCCGCGTGGGGTGGCAGTCGGATCTTCTTCGTCTCCACCCGGGACGGCGCGCGGAACGTCTACAGCGTCCAGCTCAAGCCGCTGGAGGAGGAGAGGTGAGGCGGTCCCCGCTTCTCCCGGCGCTGATCGGCCTCTGGGCCTTCGCGGGCCCGTCGGCCTGCAAGGCGGCCGGGAAGGAGGCGGTGGAGTCCCGGGATGCCGTCCATGGCCCGCGGACGGTGGCCGTCCTTCCCTTCGCGAAGGAAGAGGGCGTCCATGGCGCGGACGTGGACGGATTCGCGGACATCTTCGCTTCGGAGTGGATCAAGGTCGCCGGCACGAGGGTGGTGCGTCCCCGCGACATGGCCCGGGGCCTCGAGGACGCGCTCCGCCTGGCGCGGGGCGTGAAGGCCGACGCCTTCGTGACGGTCTCCGTGACCGGGTATGACCCCTACGAGCCCCCGCGGATCGGGCTCTCCATCCAGTATTTCCGCGTGGACGCGCGGCCGATGGGGGATCCGGAGATCGACCGGCTCGTCCAGTCCGCCTCGTGGCGCCGCGGGCCGCTCCCCATGGGGCGGGACCATGCGGGGCACTGGATCACGTCGTTCGACCGGGTCTTCGATGCCCATGACGGAGCCGTGAGGGAGCGGCTGGCCGCCTATGCCCGGGCGCAGGAGGGCCGCGACACGGGTTTCGACCGCGAGCGGGAGTTCCTGGCGGTGCAGTCGAGGTACATGCAGTTCGTCTCGAACCAGGTCATTCTCGAAATCCTCCGCGCCGGCCGCGACAATGAGCCTTAAAGAGGAATTCCTCGATCACCTGCGCCGCGAGCGGAACCTCTCGCCCCATACGGTCCGCGCCTACGGGAGCGACCTGGAGCGGTTCCAGGAGTTCCTGGGCGGGGAGGAGAGGCTCCTCAAGGGGGCCGAGGGCGTGGCCGAGGTCCGCCGCTACCTGGCCCGGCTCCACGCCGAGGGGTACGAGAAGACCTCCACGGCCCGGATGCTGGCCTGCCTGCGGACGTTCTACGACTGGTGCCTGCGCCTGGGGAAGGTCAAGGAGAACCCCGTGCGCCAGGTGCGCACCCCGCGGCTCGACAAGAAATTGCCGGAGTTCCTGGAGGAGGGCGAGGTCCAACAGCTCATCGACACCTCCGAGGGGGACGATTTCATCTCGGTCCGGGACCGGGCGCTGATCGAGACGATCTACGGGGGAGGCCTTCGGGTGAGCGCGGGGAGGGGGCTCGACCTCGGGGACGCCCAGACGGACGAGGGCCTGGCCGACGCCCGAGGCGAGGGGGACAGGGAGCGGCTGGCGCCCCTGGGGAAGGGGGCGGCGGACGCCCTTGTCCGCTACATCCCCGCGAGGGCGGAGCGGCTGGAGCGGTTGGGCGCGGCGGGCACCCCGGCGGTCTTCATCAACAAGAACGGGGCACGGCTCAACGTCCGCAGTGTGCGGCGGGCCCTGGACCGGCGGTCGGCGATGACGGAGATCCGCAAGGCGATCTGCCCGCACACCCTGCGCCACAGCTTCGCCACGCACCTCCTCAACCGAGGGGCGGACCTGAGGGCGGTCCAGGAACTCCTGGGCCATGCGAACCTCACGACGACGCAGATATACACCCACGTGACGACGCATCGTCTCAAGGAGGTCTACGACCGGTCCCACCCCCGCGCGGTCTGATCGGGCCTTGCCGGCGACGTTCACGCATCGGGATCGCGGGACCATCGAGTATCATTGATCAAGGGTTCGTCCTCCCCCTTCCAGCACTCCAGGGGGGCTGGGGGGGGAATACATTCTCGATTCTGATCCGAGCCCTGAAAGGTTACCATTACTGAAGCCATGGAAGGGAAGATCCTGGGGAACTGCCGCCTGCTCCGGAAGATCGGGCAGGGCGGGATGGGGGCCGTCTACCTGGCGCACCACGAGACGCTCGACAAGAGCGTCGCCGTGAAGATCCTCCCGGAGTCCCTGGCCAGCGACTCCGAGTTCATCCAGCGGTTCCTCCGGGAGGCCCGGGCGGCCGCGAAGCTGGACCATCCCAACGTCATCCACATCCTCGACGCCGGCTCCGCCGAGGGGATGCACTACATCGTCATGGAGTATGCGGACGGGACCGACCTCCAGAAGATCATCGAGAAAAAGTGGAAGATCGGCGTCCGGGACGCGCTCTCGGTGACCAAGCACGCGGCCCTGGCCCTCGCCGCGGCGCACCGGCTGGGCATCGTCCACCGGGACGTCAAGCCGGCCAACATCCTGATCACCCGGAAGGGGCAGGTCAAGGTGAGCGACTTCGGCCTGGCGCGCCACGTCGCCGCGACGGGGACCGTGACGCGGCCCGACGAGATGGTGGGGACGCCGCACTACGTGTCCCCGGAGCAGGCCCGCGGGGAAAAGGTGGACGGGCGGGCGGACATCTATTCCCTCGGCGGGACGCTCTTCTGCATGCTCACCGGAAGGACCCCGTTCACCGGGCCCACGGTGCTTTCGATCGTGATGAAGCACACGAACCCGAACGAGAAGCCGCCGCCCGTGCGGCAGATCGATCCCTCCGTGCCCCCGGACGTGGAGGCCCTCGTCGAGAAGGCGATGGCCAAGGATCCCGCCCGGCGGTTCCAGACGGCGGAAGAGGTCGCCGCGGAGGTGGACCGGATCCGAGGCGTCAGCATGGCGGCCAAGGGCGGCGTCTCGCCGGAGATGGTCCTCACGCCGCAGAAACAGCGCCGGCTCCTCCTCCTGGGGGCGGGCGCCGGGGTCGGCGCGCTGGTCCTGCTGGTCCTCCTCCTGGCCGTCCTGGGGCCCAGCAAGGGCGAGCGGGCCTGGCGAACGGCATCGAAGGCCGCGTCCGAGGAGGAGCGGCTCGCGAAGTTCCTGGAGGTGGCGCGGTATTTCCCGGGGACCGTGTGGGCCCGCAAGGCGGAGAAGGAGGCGGCCGACCTCCGCGTGAAGCTCCTCGAGAAGGAGATCCGGGAAATCGAGGCCGTGGCCGTGGCCGGAAAGGTGCCGTTCGGGGACGCCGTCACGCGCCTCGACATGCTCCGGGGCAAGTATCCCGCCGAGCGCGAGATGATCGAGCGGCGCGAGAAGACGATCCACATGGCCCGGGTCATCTCACGGACCAGGGCGCTCGCGGAATGCGTCCGCGAGGGCCGTTTCCAGAGGGACGAGGACCTTGCCGCCTTCATCGACCCCGCGATCCTGCGGAAGCACGGGATGGGCGGGGCGACCTTCGGGCTGAGGTTCTTCCTGGGCCTCGCCATGCAGGTGGGAGGGAAGGTGCAGTCGTACCGCCTCCTCGACGGGGAGATCCAGCTCACGAGCCGGAAGGAGGCCTCCGTCCCGATCGAGATCACGGCCGTCAAGCCCAGGACCAGCGAGACGTTCACCCAGAAGGGCGACATCCACTGGGTCTGGCTGGAACGGGACTGGTACCTCCCGCCGCCCCAGCCGCCGGGGCCGCCGAAGCCGAAGGATTGACCGATCCAGGCAACAACACGGATCGGATCAGGGGCTCTCAGCCCGTCAACCCAGGAGAGGGAAGGCGATCAGGACCGGCTTGGCTTCGCCTTCTGGGCCGTCCCGCGCGACGCGGTCCGGATCCTGAGTTCCGCCTCGTGCCTATAGACCTCCACCTGCATCTCCAGGCCGCAGCGGGGGCAGGCCAGCGGATGCATCCCCTCGCTGACCTCGAAAGGGATCATGGACTGGCCGCAATGACGGCAGGGTATCGGAACCTTCAATCCCGGTCGCAGTTCCATCGGCACGTTTGGTGATCTCCGCAAGTTGTTCTACATGACTGCCGTGGATGTTACGATTGTAGTAATGAAACCGGGCTTGTCAATCATCTTGCCCCCGTGAGGGTCCTGATCACCGGATTCGAGCCCTGGGGGGGAGTCCGCCGGAATCCGAGCGGGGAAGCGGCCCGCGTCCTGCGCGGCCACGTGCTTCCGGTCCGCTACGCCGAGGCCGGCCGCGAGATCGCCCGCCTCATCCGGAAGACGCGCCCCGGCGCGATCGTGATGCTCGGGCTGGCCCCCGGGCGCGGGAAGATTTCCCTGGAGGCCGTGGCGCGGAACATGGACTACTGCGAAGGCCCTCCCCCCCGGCGGGGGCGGCGTAAGCGCATCATGAAAGGGCCCTTCGAGCGCGGCACCCGTCTCCCGGTCGGCCGGATCCTGAGGCGCTTGAGGGCGGCCGGGATCCCCGCGGGCGTCTCCCGCGACGCCGGGACGTTCATCTGCAACCACGTCTTCTACGTGGCGCTGGCGCGGTCCCGCGTCCCGTGCGGGTTCGTGCACGTGCCCGGGGAAAGGACCCTGTCCTTCCCGCGGCAGGTCCGTGCCCTGAGGCTGATCCTCGACGCGATCGCGGGCCGGCCGGGAAGGGCGGTCACCGTCGTCTAGCGGAGGCGGCGGCCCTGGCCGGAGACGGGCGTGAGCACGATCTTCGAGACGTTGTAGGGGCTGTTCGAGCCGATCGCCAGCGCCTTCGTGTCCGGGACGGTCCAGTTCGGGTCCAGGAGCAGTTTCCGGCTGTCGCCCTTGTATTCGACGAGTTTCTTCCTGTCCACCGTGACCGTAACCGCCGTCCGACGTACGGAGCAGACGACCGTGCTGGGGGCGGTCCTCGAGAACGCCTCTCCCGCGAAGAGCGTTGAGGGTTCGTCCGCCAGACCCTGGCCGAAGAGGCCGATGCACGTGGCGGTGCTGCCCTTGCAGTCGAGGAAGACGGAGAAGGGCGTCCCGGCGGAGATCAGGCCGACATAGAAGAGCGCGATGTCCTTCTTTTCCGCGACGATCGTGATGTCGTATTCCGCCGGGGGGATGTAAGGGATCTGGAGCTTTCCTCCGGGAGGCGTGACGAGCACCCTGCCGGAGAAACTCCAGTCTCCCTCCACGGCATCCTTCGGGGGGTCGATCAGGCGCAGGAGGTCCACGGAGGCCGACGCCGCGGCCCCGCCGGTCGCCGGCCCCAAGTCGGACAGCCTTTTCTCGATCCGAATTCTGGTGAGTGCGGCCGCATCCGGCGAGGCGCGCTCGTACCAGATTCGGGCACGGGCCTGGAGGCGCCGCTTGTCGAAGGGATTGCGATTCTTGTCGGCCAGGTCCCACCACAGGTCGGCGACTTCCACCATCCCCTGGACATCCTCGGGTTTCGCCAGTTCCTTTACGGCCGCATCCGCGAGGGCCGCATTGGATCCCTTGGCCAGGAGGGGAAGCCCGGCCTCCCAGTCGTCCCGCACGAGGCACAGATAGCGTCCGCAGGCGAGATTGGCCTCCGGGTCGGCCGGATTCGCGGAAAGCGTCAGTTCGGCCTTGGCGTACTGGTCGTGCGCGCGCTTCATCTCGGGAACGTCCTTGGCCAGGCTCGCCGCCCTCTGGGCCGCCGCCGCGTCCCGAGCGGACCGGGCCGCGCTCTCGGCCTCGCGCGCGCCGCGGAGGGCGCCGTCGAAGTCGCCCTTCTTGGCCTGGTCCTCGGCGAGCGCGAGGAAGGCCTCGGCCACCTTGGCCAAGTCATCCGCCGTGGAAGCCTTCTTGCGGGCCGTGGAGAGCGCCGCGGCCTTCATCTCGTCGGCCTTGACGTCGAAGCGTTCGGCCATCCGCGCGACGGCCTCGAAGGCGGCGGCGATGTCCCCGGCATCGGCCGCGGCGTCACGGGCCTCGCGGAGGAGGACGTAGGCGGCCACCGCGTCTCCCTGGGTGGCCGCCGCCTCTTTCAGGAGTTTTCCGGCCAGCGCGGATCGGGCCGCCGGGTCCTTGGCCTGGTAATCCGCGCGGAAGAAGTCGCGGATGACCTTCTCGGCGCGTTTCTGGTCGGCGGCGTCGGGGACGGGGCTCTTCTGCGGATCCTGGGACGCGGCGGGGACCGCCGCCGCGAGGAGGAACGCGGCCAGGATCGATCGTCCTCTCACAAGGGGATTGTAGCCCTACATCCGGGCCGGAGAGGCGGAAATCCGCAATCCCGATCCCCCGGTCAGGGGGGAGGCTCGGGAATACGTCCCCCTGGGGCCCCCCCCCGGGGGCCCCTATAACAACGTCCGATAATGACCATTATGTTGCATTTCGGGCAGGGGGGCCGGAATGGCCCGGAACCGGCCCCCAGGCCCCTTTTAGCCCCGATTGGGCCGGGTCTTCCTGCCCCTCCTGATAAGGCCCAGGACTCCCAGGACAACCAGGCATTCCGCCCCGGTGGCGCCGCAACGGTCCCCGTCATCGGCATCGGGATCCGCGCCGCCGGGGGCCGGTGGCGGAGGCGGCTGGGGTGCGGGCGTCGAGGCATTGCTCTGCGGGTCCGTCCCCGCGGCCAGTTCGTCCGTGTTCGCCGCGCCGTCGCCGTCCTGATCCGGGTCCTGCAGGTCCGGGATCCCGTCGTTGTCGTCGTCGGGGTCCTCGGAGTTCGAGGTGCCGTCGCCGTCATTGTCCCGGGCGTCGCTGGAGGACAGCCGGTCCACCGGGATGATCTGCTGGGCCTGGCTGGGGCTCGACCAGGAAAGCCTGGCCACGGCCCCGCCTCCGTTCTCGTAGTACTCCATCACGACCTCGTAGGACTGGCCGGCCCGCAGGGCGATCGTCCCCGAATCGTCCGTGGGGCCATGGTCGGTCCAGTTGTCCACCAGGAGCTGGCCGGCCACCCACAGGCGGACGCCGTCGTCGGAGGAGGTTGTGAACGCGTAGGTTTCGGAGTACAGGGGCTCCACCATGCCGGTCCAGCGGACGGAGAAGGTGTCGGCCTCGATGGAGGGATCCGGGGAACCGGTGCCCCAGTCGAAATCGATGGCCGCATCCACCCGTGAGAGCGCCGGGGAAGTGAGGTCCATGTTGTTGAAGTAGTTCCCCGTCAATCCCTTCCCCGCCGGCGGCGGGGGCGGCGGCGGGGGAGGCGGCGGGGGCGGCGGGCTCGACGACAAAGTCCAGACTTCGATCCCGGACAGGTTGGCATCGCCCGGACTGCAGGCGATGTTGATCGTGCCGTCCGTGATGTCCTTGCTCCAGGGCCCCAGCCGGTCCCAGTGGCCGCCGGAACCGCTGGAGTAGCCGGCCTGCACCACCTGTCCTTCGAGCGAGATGTCGTAGGTCTGCGAGAAGTTGTCCTCCCAGGCGTAGAGGTAGACCAGGTAGGTCCCGTTGGGGACCGAGGCGAGCGTGACGTTGCTCCCGGAGGAGTTCCAGATCGAGGAGCGGATCATCGAGGCGCGGTTGGCGTCGGTGGGCGGGCTGAGGGCGATGCCCTGGTTCTCGAAGCTGGAGCCGTTGAAGGAGTAGTTCGGGGCGTCCTTCCCTTCCCAGGCGTTGCCGTCGATCGTGAGCGCCGACCCGTTCAGGTTGATCGCGCGGTAGAAGGAGGCGCCCACGGCGATGGTGACCGGGGCGGAGGTCGCGGCGGCGCCGCCGTTGTCGGTGGCCTTGGCGGTGAGGGTGTAGACGCCGGTGGGGACGTCGTTCCAGGTGCTCCCGTAGGGGCTGGTCGTGTCCTCGCCAAGCTTGGCGGTCCCCTGGAAGAACTCGACCTTGACGATCGTCCCGTCGCTGTCGGAGGCGGAGGCGGCGATGGAGATGTCGGCTCCGGCGGCGAACGTGGCGCCGGCGGCCGGGTTGGTGATCGCGACGCTCGGGGAGAGGTTCCCGCCCTGGGCATTCCTGATCCGCAGGGCGATGTCTTCCGAATAGGACGGCGAGGCCAGGGTCCTGTTACCGCCCCCGTGGCCGAAGTCCTCGGTCTTGTCCACGGACCCGTTCTTGGTGTTCACCCACTCCGCGCGGTAGTTCCCCGCCGGGAGCTCCACGGCGAGGTTGGCCTGGCTCCCGCCGTTGAGGTAGATCGCGTACTGCTTCCCCGCCTCCACGAGCGCGCGGGCGGGGACGCCGCCGGGCAGACCGCCCTTGATGACGCCGTTGTTCGGGGACATCCGGATGAAGTCGAAGCCGTGGATGAAGTCCTTGAGGATTTTGAGCTGGGCGCGGATCGTGGGGCCGCCGCCGCCCAGGCCCTTGTCCCAGTCGTTGCCGGTCCCGTTCTCGGCGGCCACGGTGAAGGACCAGTCGAGGTTGTCGTAGACGGCCCCGCCGGCGACGATGAAGTCCCATGCCTCCTTGCGGTAAGGGGAATCGCCCGATCCGCGGAAGCCCGTCTCGTCGAAGGCGATGGCCTTGTTGAGGCCGTAGTTCTGACCCACGCTGTCCGGGGGGCTGGAATAGTGGAAGTTGAAGATCGAGACGGCGGGGATGGGATTCGTGACGGCCGTGGAGCCGTTGGCGATGTTGTGGGCGATGAGGTGCTTCCGGGGGAGGCCCGCCTCGGTGTCCACGATCTTCTGGGCGATGTGCTGGTGCCAGGCGTGGGTGGTGTTGCCGAAGTAGGGCTCGTTGGAGATCTCGTAGTAGACGTTGTCGTAGGCGTTGAGCTCGGCGACGATCTTCGCCGTCATCGCGTCCTGGGCGGCGGTGACGGCCGCGTTGGACAGGTTGTAGATCTGGTCCCAGGCGACGTTCCCCACGCCGTTGACGTTGTTCGAGGACTTGAGCGGGCTGATGTTCCATTGCCCGTCGCCGTACATGGCGCAGAAGAGCACGAGCTCGACCACGATGCCCCGGTTCCCCGCCTGGGCCACGAAGTCCTTGAGCCGCGCGAAGTAGGCCGAGTCCCACTGGTTGAGGTCGAACTTGTTGCCGCCGTCGGGGTAGCCGCCCGTGGAACTGCGCGCCCAGGGGCAGATGAAGCGGTTGTACGGGGGATTGAGGGTGTTCCAGGGCTCCCCCCACCCTTCCACGTACATCCCGGAGAAGGTGCGGGTGAGGTTGAGCCCCGCGGCCTGGATCGCGTTGAGGTAGGCGACGTAGTCGAAGTCCAGGTTCATGACCGCGCCGTAGTGCTCCCCGGAGGTCACCAGGACCGTGGGATTGCCACGGAAGAGGAAGTAGTGCGGATTGTCCGGATGCAGTTTGAGGGGCTCGTTGGCCTGGAGCGGGCTGAAGAGCAGGCCGGCCGCGACCGCAAGGATCGTTTTCATGCGCATCTCCTCCTCATGGACCACAGGGAGCCGGGGGCGATCGATCCGCTCCTCCGGCACGCCCCATGCTGCATATGGGTTCCCTGATGCATACTCGCGGAGTCCGCGGAACCTTGCGCCGGATCGGATACGACAAAACAGACGGTGCGTTTTGTCGGGCCCTGAGGAGGGAGTTTACCGGGGGCCGGGAGAGGCGTCGGGCGGGCGGGTCTTCTGGGTGGCGGAGAGCCAGAGGGCATCGATGCGGACCGGCGGTTCGTAGCCGTAGACCTTGACGGTCTGCCAGCCCGCGCGGTTGAACCGGACGGTCACGGGGGAAGCGGCGTCCCCCTCGCCGTCGGCGTCGCCGCCCACCCACCAGTATCCCGGCCGGTGCATGAAGCCGTTGGCGAGGGTGCGCATGGGGTCGCCCCCCTTCCCCTTGTTCACGCCCGGCGTCTCGGCGGGCTGGGCCTCGGACCATTCCAGGAACACCGCGTCGTGCGCGATGGGGTCCTTAGAGGCCAGGGTGCATCCGCGGACCCAGACGGTGTAAGTCCTGTCGGCGTCGGCGCGGAACGTGAAGACGACGCGGGAGGCATCGGTGTTGACCCCGTCCGGGAAACGGTTGGAGGTGCGCGGATTTTCCAGGGCCAGGCCGGAGGAGGCGTTGGCGTCCCGGACGAGCCTCCATTCGCCGCCCCCGATGATTCCCTGGTGGGGCAGGATGAGGATTTCGTCGATCGGGAGCGGCCGGGCGGCCAGGTTCACCCCGGCGGCGGCCACGGCGTAGTGTCCGGCCGCCACGTCCACGGCCTTCCCGTCCTGGAGCCGTTTCAGCCGTACCCGTCCCTCAGCGACCTCAAGCCGGGTCTTCTCCGGATCGACGGCGAGCTTCAAGGCCGTCCCCAGGACGGTCGCCTCCCCGTGGGGCGTGGCGAAAACCATGGAAGCCCCGGGGGCCTGCCGGACGACATCCGCGGACAAAGTCCCCTGCTCCAGGATCACACGCCGGCCCCCCTCGACCCGGATCTCGCGCACCAGGGTGTCCCCGCCCGCCTCGATGCGGGTGCCGTCCGTGAACCGGACGACCGCCAGGCTTCCCCGTCCCGACGTCTTCAATCCTTGTCCGTCGAGGACCACGTGGTTGGCCTTGACTTCGGTGCCGTCGGGGATGGTGACGTCCCCTTCGGCCCTCTCGATCCGCGCGATCGCCGCGGCGGTGGTTCCCTTCTCCCGCGGGGCGGGAGGGACCGGGGCGGGGACCGGAGGTTCGAGAGGCATTTCGGGCCGGACCTCGGGGGGCGCCGGGGATGGCGCCCTGTCGGGCGTCGTCGGGGCCGTCCTCCCCGGTTCCCGTACGGGCGGTTCGGGCGGCGCTTCCGGCGTTCCCGGGCCGGGCTCGGGCTGACGGGGCGGCGCGGGCTCGGGGATCCCGGGGGTCTCCGACGCCGCCGTGTCGGGTGCCGGCTTCGGGGCCGGCGGCACGGGCTTTCGCAGGGCGAGGGAGAGACCTATGGCCAGGAGGGCGCACGCCGCCGCGAGCCCCGCGATCCACGCCGCCCCGGGTCCGCTGGAGTCCGCCCGCCAGCCCCGCAGGCGGCGCGCACGGGCGCGGGGCATCCCGCGCGTCCCTTCCTCGGAGGTCCGGGCGCGCACGCCGTCGTAGAGGAGCGCCTGCTGATCGAGGGCCTGCCCGAGACAGGCGCGGGCCTCGGGATCCTGCTTCAGGCCGGCAAGGAATGAGGCGGCTTCCTCGGGGGACATCCCCCCGTCGAGGTAGCGCTCGATCTCGACCCTCTGCTCCTCGTTCATCCCCGGGCCTCCTCGATACGAAGCCGGCGTTTCACGCACTCCTGGAGCGTCTTGCGGACGCGGGAGAGGAGCGTGTAGAGGGCGTTGAGGGAGACGCCGAGCTCCCGCGCCACCGACTGGCCCGGGAGCCCTTCCCCGTAGCGGAGCTCGATCGCGCGCCGCGCGCGGGCCTCGGGCATGTCCTGCAGGCACCGTTCCAGGGCTTCCCTCCGCCCGGACGGGGCGCCGCCCTCCCTCGACGCGGCCTCGAGCGCGGACTCCAGCACGTCCATCTCCGCGGTGACGAAGGGCCGGCGGGCCGGGTCCACCGAGGCCAGGAACTCGTAGCGGGCGATCTGCCGCACCCAGGCGAGGAAGTTCGTCCCGGGGCGGTACTGCTCCCACTTCTCGCAGAGGATGAGATAGGTGTTCTGGAAAAGGTCCTCCGCGCGCCTGGGGTCCTTGGCCAGACCCATCAGGAATCCCCAGAGCTGGGACCGGTGCTCCAGGGCCAGGCGCATGACCTCGCGGCGGGAATCCTCCACAGGCATCTCCACCCCCTTACTCGGCGGCGGGCCCGGACCTTGCAGGGATTCGCCGCGCGCGGGACGGGCGGGATCGCTTCCCTACCGGATCAGCTTGGACGGTTCCGCCTTGGGCTGGAGCAGCATCCCGATCCCCTCGCACTCCGGGCAGGGATAGGCCACGTGGCGCAGGAGGGTCCCCATCCCCTTGCAGAGCGGGCAGAGGAACGCCTCGGCGAAGCTCTCGAACTTGGGGGATGGGACCGCCTGCGCGCAGTACCGGGACTTGCACTCGGTCTTCCCCGAGGCCTTGCACTTGGTGCAGTTCATGTTCACGAAGCGCCCCACGCCCCTGCAGCCCCTGCAGTTGGCCACCCCCCTCAGCGTCTGGACCTTCCCCGAGCCGCCGCACGTCGCGCAATCCGCGTCGACCTTCGTCTTCCCCTTGCAGGTACTGCAGTTGATCTGATGGGTCCCGCCGCACGCCATGCAGGGGGCGGCGTTGCGGATCGACTTGGCCAGCGCCGCGAGGTGCTCCCGGATCGCCAGCGTCTGGCCCACCTTGGCCATCTGCTCGAAGTGGGAGGCCACGCGGTTGTAGTGGCGGTTGTCGGCCACCGCCTTGAAGAGCATCAGGAGCCCGCAGGCGTACCGGGCCCCGAATCCGTCCACGTTCTCGTAGTCCTTGCGGAACTGGACCAGGGCCAGGCCGTATTCCCCCGAGGCCGTCCACTTCTTGAAGTCGTCCATGGCCAGGGAGGCCTTGTCCCCGTAGACCGTCCCGAACTCCGACTTCTCGTATCCCAGGTCCTTGAAGGCGGACTCGAGCGCCGGATCGACCTTTCCTCCCGCCTTGGCGATCAGCGAACTGGACAGGGCGCTGGCGAAAAGCCGGATCGCCTCCACGGGGGCCTCGGCCTGGCGCCCGCAGATCTCCTTGACCTTCCGCGAGAGCACCGTGATCGCCTCCCCGCATTCCTTGTCCGGGAGCGCCGCGAGCTTCTCCGCGCCCAGCCCCTTGAAGAAATCCTGGAGCGCATCGAGGGACTCCGACTTGATGTCGTTCTCGACGCGGCACTCCTCGGTGAGGAACTCCGAGCCTCCCGGGGGGATGATATGCGTCCCGGCGGCGGCCTTGCGGATCCGGAGCTCCCGGCGCCCCTTCATCAGGAGGACGGAGATGTCGTTCGTCTTCTTCACCAGCTTGCCGCGGTAGGTGTTCTCGAACCCGGGGCCCTTGACGAACACCGAGTCCATCACCAGCTGCCAGTCCTTGTCGTCCTGCGAGAGGAAGAGGTAGCCGGCCGCGGCCGCGTCCGCCATCGGCCCGCGCGCCTCCCAGGCGCTCCGGAAGGCCTCCCGGGCGCCCTGGCGCATCCCTTCGTTGACGCGCTTGACCGGGTCGATCATGACGGCCAGGGCCTCGGCCATCCCCGCCTTCACGGGCGCGGCCGCCGGGGGGGCGGGGACCGGGGCCGGTTCGGGCGCGGGCGCGGGGGCCGGCCTGGGGGGAGGCGGGGCGGGCTTGGCCGTCATCGGCCCCGGCGCCGAGGCGATCTCCGAGCCGATCCGCTCGCGGATCAGCCTCATGAGCTTCATGATCTTGACGAGCTGCTGGTCCAGCTCCGCGTATCCGTCCGGGAAAAGGTCCCGGGCCTCCGCGTAGGCCTCGCGCGCCTTGATGACCTTGGGGAGCGCCTCGCGGAACTTCCGGTCGGCCTCCTTGAGGTCCTGAATCTCGACGGCCTGCAAGTAGATCGTCTTGGCCTCCTCCACGAGGCGGTCGGCGTCCCCGATGATCTCCTTGGGGGACTTGATCCACTTGACGACCTCGTCCCTGGCGAAGACCACCTGCTGGCCCTCGACCTGGACCTCGTAGGAGTCGGTCTTTTCGACGACCTTCCCGATGACCTTGCGCCCGTCCTTGAGGACCACGACGTCGCCGGCGGCCAGGCCGGCCATCGCGGCCGAGAGGGCCGCCGCCAGGAGCATCCTTCCCATAACTCCCCCTACCTGGCCTCCGCCCAGGCCTTGTCGATTTCAGGCGAGGGCTGGAGCACGGATCCTTTCACCCAGAACGCCTCCGTGGTGTCCGGCAAGCTGGGGAGAAAACGCGCATAGGTGTGGAACTTGTCGGCGGTCGTGGTCAGCCGCGCGGACACCGTGAAGCGCCGCCTGCCCTTCACGGCCTCCGTCACGTCGTGGTATTCCCCGTTCCCCATCGTGTCGACCGCGTAGAGGGGGACCAGCTTGCCCCCCTCCGGCATCAGGGCGACCTCGATCTTGCCCTGGCGCTCGCGCTCGACGATGAAGCCGGTGGCCTTCACCCTGCAATCGACGATGTCCCCCGGCGCCGACACGCCGATGGTTACCGTGCCGGTGGTCGCCGTGGGGCACAGGAACATCTCCCGGGCGCCGCCGGGCCGGATGTTGGCCTTGGTGAAGACCGCCAGCGCGCTCTCGCCCTCCCGGGCCGTCATGATCGCCACTCCCTGTCCCGTCCATTTGACGTCGCTGGAATGGTAGAGGGTGTGGATGCCCGTGGACCACGGGACCTTCTGGAACCACTTCCCGTCCTTGAGGACGAATCCGAGTTCCTCGAGTTTGGCCTGGAGTTCCTTCCTCGTCGAGGGAAGCTGGGCCTCCGGGCGCGGCGGCGGGGCGCCTCCCTCGGGGAGGATCCATTTCCCGCTGGCCTCCTGGTGGTAGCCCGCGGCCATCCGGGCCAAGCGGTCGGCCGGGTTGCGGAGCAGCATGAGATAGGCCACGTATTCCCGGTGCACCGGGAGGTTCCAGTCCCGGGTCCAGGTCAGCAGATCGGGGTACGCCTCGGGGTGCTGGATGGCGGCGTTCAGGCGCCGGTCGAACTCCTGGCGGGTCTCCGCGGCCTTGGCGACCTCCCGGATGTCGTTCCGGTAGATCGTGATGCGGCCGTAGCTCGCCTCCACCCTCACGTGCGCGGCCGCGTCCTCCACGATGCGGCCGTCGATCCTCTTCCCTTCCTTGGTCGTGACGACGTCGGGGACCGGGGCCGCCTTCATCTTCAACTCGAGGTCCATCAGCCGGCTGCGGAACCACGACTGCTCGGCGTCGACCTCGGGGGCCGCGTCGCGGATCACGCGCTTGGTCAGGAAGACGAACTCCTCGGGGGTGGCCTCGCTGCGGCTGAGGCAGCGTTCCACGGTGGCCCGCTCCTCGGGGGTGAAGTAGGTCTCCTGGTAGTAGGCCCCCAGCCCCCAGAACTTCCTCTGGATCTCCTGGGCCACCTCGTCGGAGATCTTGACCTTCGCCGGAAGGGCCAGGCGGGCGTCGGGCAGGGAGGCGTCCTCCGCGAAATTGACGAAGAGCACGCGCTCCTCGCCGCCGCGGCGGACGTGGAACCGGTGGAGACTGCCGGCGCGGACCTTCTCGAAGGAACGGGTCAACTGATCCGCCGCCTCCCGCGGCTCCGTGGAGGCCACGTTCAGCTCGTCGACCGCCAGGAACAGGTCCTGGGGCTCCAGGATGCGGTCGGCCAGGACGTCCTGGCCCGGGCGGGCCAGGACGTTCGCGTGCGCCAGCGAGGCGGCGCTTCCCTTCTGGGACGCCGCCCAGCCCTCTCCCCGGAGGCGTGATATTTCCTTGGCGATCACGGCCATGTTGAGGTCGGCCACGAGCCGGTCGAGGGGCGGGCCGGCGGGCTCTGCCTTCCTGCCCCCGAAGGCGCCTCCGGGGGTGCCGCCCGGCGACGAGGACCGGCCGCCGCGAGGCTGGGCCGTCGTCTCCGAGGAGTCCCGTTTCGACGCCGCGTCCTTCCTCATCTTCCCGACGACGAAGAGGCCCAGCAGGATCAGGCACGCCAGGAAGGCGAGGGCCATGATCCCGTTGAGAAGGCTTTCCGTGACCGCCCTCGCGCTGGATCCGGAATAGGACCGGACCGTCGAGCGGCGCTGTGTTCGGCTCACGTGCGGAATCTCTCCAAAGAGGCCACCCTTGGCGTCTTCCGGGGCCCCCTTCCCTGCGGTCTTCCCGCGGGGCCTCGGCGGGCCCGGGAACTGACTCTTATTGTACCATCCCTCCGCGCCCCTGGTTCCGGGCAAGCGCCCGCCCCTTTACCGCCGGCCCGACCCCTTGCAGTACTGGCACTCGGTGGAGCCTTCTCCCTTGCAGGCCTGGCACAAAACCCTGCCGGCCCCCTTGCAGAAATTGCAGGGCCGCCCATCGCCGGTGGAGCCGCCCGCGCACACCCCGCAGTCCTGCTTGCCGTAGGCGCACAGGGTGCAGGCCGTCTTTCCCTTCCCTTCACAGCCGGGGCACCTGGAGAGGTCGCACGCCGCCAAGCCCACGAGGATGAGGATCGCCAGGAACCATTTCATACCCTTCAAGTATAGCGGGACAATGGCCCCTTCCGTTAGTCCTTTGACGACGGGCCTGGTTGACGGGGCTTCCGAAATCCATAGAATGTCCCTGTGAACATCGAAATCCTGACCCGGGACGTCGCCCGGGCCTACGAGACGTCCCGGCGGAACCTCGGGATCGCGCGGAAGCGGCTGGGCCGCCCGCTGGCGATGGCGGAAAAGGTCCTCCTGGGGCACCTGGACGATCCCGCGGGGCAGGACCTGGCCCCGGGCCGGGCGATCCTCCGCCTGCGGGTGGACCGCGTGGCCATGCAGGACGCCACGGCTCAGATGGCCATCCTCCAGTTCGCCCAGGCGCGGATCCGCCGGACGGCCGTCCCCACGACGGTCCATTGCGACCACCTCATCCAGGCCCGGTCGGGCGCGGACCCGGACACCCGGGCCGCCCTTTCCGCGAACAGGGAGGTCTACGACTTCCTGTCCTCCGCCTCCCGGAAGTACGGCATCGGGTTCTGGAAGCCCGGCGCCGGCATCATCCACCAGGTGGTCCTGGAGAGCTACGCCTTCCCGGGCGGGCTCATGATCGGGACGGACTCGCACACGCCCAATGCCGGCGGGCTCGGGATGATCGCGGTGGGCGTAGGCGGCGCGGACGCCGTGGACGCGATGGCGGGGATGCCCTGGGAGGTCAGGCACCCGAAGCTCATCGGCGTGCGCCTGGCCGGCCGGCTCGGCGGCTGGGCCTCCCCCAAGGACGTGATCCTCTGGGTCTGCCGCGAGCTCACCGTGAAGGGCGGCACCGACCATGTCCTGGAGTATTTCGGCCCGGGCTGTTCCTCGATCAGCGCCACCGGGAAGGCCACGATCTGCAACATGGGGGCGGAGCACGGCGCCACCACGTCGATCTTCCCCTACGACGAGCGCATGGCCCTCTACCTGAGGTCCACCGGCCGGGCCGGGATCGCGGACCTGGCCGAAGGCAACCTCGACCTCCTCCGCCCCGACGAGGGCGCGGAGAAGGCCTACGACCGGGTCATCGATCTCGACCTCTCCACCCTGGAACCGCACGTCACGGGCCCCCACTCGCCCGACCGGTCGCGCCCCATCTCCCGGCTCAAGGAGGACGTCGAGAAGGAAGGCTATCCCGACGCGATCTCCGCCGCCCTCGTGGGGAGCTGTACGAACTCTTCCTACGAGGACATCGCCCGCGCGGCGGACGTGGCCCGGCAGGCCGCGGCGGCCGGGCTGAAGATGGCCGTGCCCCTGCTCGTCACGCCCGGCTCGGCCCAGGTTCACGCCACGATCCGCCGCGAGGGGCTGATCCAGGCGATCGAGGCCGTCGGGGCGACGGTGCTGG
Organism: uncultured Planctomycetales bacterium; assembly: GCA_964395295.1. Classification (GTDB taxonomy): domain Bacteria; phylum Planctomycetota; class MHYJ01; order MHYJ01; family JACPRB01; genus CAYNDR01. Next base: position 18,391 of record CAYNDR010000004.1, on the reverse strand, counting down.
CCAACGCCTGCGGGCCCTGCATCGGGCAGTGGCGGCGGGACGACACGAAGCCGGGCTTGAAAAACTCGATCGTGACCTCCTTCAACCGCAACTTCCCGGGCCGGAACGACGGAAACGCCGAGACGCACTGCTTCATCGCCAGCCCGGAGATCGTGATGGCCCTCGGGCTGGCCGGCCGGCTCTCGTTCAATCCTCTCACCGACGCCCTGCCCGGCGGCGCGAGGCTCCGGCCGCCCGCCCCGGCCGACGAGGTCCCCCGGACCGGTTTCGCGGCGGCGGCCGACGGCTTCGTGCCGCCGGCCGAGGACGGCGCCGGGGTGGAGATCGTCCTGGACCCCGCCAGTCCCCGCCTCCAGCTCCTGGAACCCTTCGCCCCGTGGGACGGGAAGGACTTCGAGGATTGCCCGGTCCTCCTCAAGGCCAGGGGGAAATGCACCACGGACCACATTTCCCCCGCCGGGAAGTGGCTGGCCTTCCGCGGCCACCTGGACCGGATCAGCGACAACATGCTCACGGCCGCGGTGGACGCCGCCACGGGGCAGGCGGCGGGCGAACGGGTCCCGAGGCAGGCGCGCGAGCACAAGGCCCGGGGACGGCGGTGGGTCGTCGTGGGGGATTGGAACTACGGGGAAGGCTCCAGCCGGGAACACGCCGCGATGTCGCCGCGCCACCTGGGGGCGGCCGCCGTGATCTCGCGCGGTTTCGCCAGGATCCACGAGACGAACCTGAAGAAGCAGGGACTGCTGGCCCTCACCTTCGCCGACCCGGCGGATTACGACCGGATCCGCGAGGGCGACCTCGTCAGCCTCACCGGTCTCTCGGGCCTGGCCCCCGGCCGGGACCTGGAGGGCGTCCTGCGCCACGCCGACGGCACGGTCGAGAAGATGGTCCTGCGCCACACGATGTCGGCCGAGCAGGTGGAATGGTTCAAGGCGGGCTCGGCCCTGAACCTGTTCCGGCGGCGGCAGATGGATTAGGGATCATCTTCCTCCTCCCCGGCGATCAACCGGGCCACCGCGAAGAACTTCTTCCAGTCGCCCCCCGCGCGGTCGAAGATCGCCCGGAACTCGTCGTAGCGGCCATAGCGGCGCTGCATGAGGATTTCCGCGTTGTTGACGGGATGGCCCGCCACGAGGTCCCGGAGGGCAAGCTTGTCCTCCCTGGACGTCCCCGAGCGGTAGAGGTCGTCGAGCTTCCGGAAGGTCTCGATGGCGCGGGCGTCCCGGGCCTCCGCCTCCGCGAAGCGCCGGACCGCGCGGTCGTAGACGGGCGATCCCAGGCCGAAGCGCCAGCGCGCGAACTCCAGGGCCCCCTGGCGGCCGGCGAAGCTGGCCAGGCTTTCGTTGAAGTCCGTCCGGCCGGGGGCGTAGACCGTGGCGTGGGTGAGCTCGTGGAGGATGAGGGCGGCGATCTCCTCCTCGGGGTCGTCGAGCATCGTCGAGAAGACGGGGTCCGCGAACCAGCCCAGGGTGGAGTAGGCGGCGACCTCGTGGCGGGCGACGTCGTAGCCCTGCCTTTCCAGGCCGTCCGCCTCGGCGTCGGCGTCCGCCGGGTCGAAAAATCCCTTGTAGGGGATGGTGCCGACGATCGGGAACCACCACGTATAGGGCTCGAAGCGGTCCTTGGGACAGGCCGAGACGAGGTGGGAAACGGGGGCCCCTTCCGTATCGAAGAACCGGGTGTAGCTGCCCGTGGGCTCCAGTCCCATCTCCCGCTCCCCGAACTCCTTGATCTCCAGGATGAGCCGGAGTTTCTCCTTCGTCCGGCCGGGGACGCCCGGATCGGCCAGCATCTCCTCGATCCTGACGGCGCCGCCCAGGATGCGGAGCTGGCCCTGGGCCTGCTTGAGGAGGTAACAGCCGCAGAGGGGGCCGGCGGCAAGGACGGCCAGGGGCGCGAGGAGGAGGACGGCACGCTTCCCCATCAAACGGATTATCGTCCCGTCGACGGCGATCCTGAACCCTCCGCCGGACGGGGGGGCCGGGCCCCTACTGGTACTGGATGCTGGTGTCGAACTGGACCCCGTGGCAGCGGTGGCACTTGGGCTCGCAGGCCACGCCCATGCGGTTGGCCTTGGTGACCCCTTCCCCGCCGCAATCGGCGCACTTGCGGGTGATCTCCGCCCCCACCTTCTTGACGTACTGGGAGGTCGAGGCGTACTCCGCCTCCAGCCAGTTCCTGCGGTCGGTGGACGATGAGGTCTGCCACCACTCCTCGCTCGTCTGGAGTTTCTGGCCCAGGTCCACCGGTCTCTGCTGCGGCTGCTGCCTCCTGCGGTTGTTCGACGAGCCGAACATGTCGAAGGGATTGCTCTGCTGGGGGTTGTTCCTCTGGTTCTGCCGGGGGTCGTACTTCGCGTCCGTGTCCATGCCGCCGTCCTGTCCTCCCTTGGCGATCCAGCTGCCGCTCCCGTAGCTGGCGGTCCTGGGCTTGGGCTCGCGCAATTCCCAGGCCTTGGTGATCTCATCCGGGGTGACCTTGAGCTTCTTGGCCAGGTCGGCGGAGAGGTCGGCGTCGAGCTTCTGGACGTTCGTGCGCGCCTCGGAGAGCTTGGACTTGGAGCTGGAGTACTGGGAGAGGAGGGACGAGCGTTTGGCCTTCCAGAGGTCCGGCACCTTGTCCTTGAGGAACTCGGCGCGGCGGACCTCGAAGTCCTTGGATTCCTTCTCGAGGGTGGTCACCAGGTCCTTGTTCTGCTTGGCCACCTCCGTGTCGGCGAAATCGACCAGCAGTTTCCGGGCCTCCTCGATGGCCTTGGCGTAGTCCATTTCTTCCGCGTGCTTGCGGACGGAGGCGAGCGCCGCGGCGGCCTTGCCCTCCTTGATGAGGATCTCGTTATCGGCGATGCGCTTGTCGAAGAATTCCTTGCGCGCGGGATCGAGGGCGGCGGCCTTGGCGAGGTACTCCTTGGCGCGCTCGTAGAGCTTGAGGCCGGCCGCGAAATTGGCCACCTCGACCAGGGCGTCCGCGCTCGCGGGATCGGCCTTGAGGGACCGGTTGTCCACCATCTCGTCGGGGCTGTAGGCCTCCGACTCGGGGATCCGGACGTTCTCCCGGCGCACGATGGTGGGCTTGTGGACGGGCACCGGCTGTTTCTGGTCCTTGGTCTTGACGTGGACCAGGTTGGCCTCTTCCTTGACCAGCACGCCCACGACCTCGCGGCTTGGCGTGAGGATCCGGATCCCGTCCAGGAGGGTCGCCGTGACGGAGGTCTCGACGGGCTTGCCCAGGAGCCGGGCCTTCTCGACCTCGGGGATCTGGGCCCAGCGGACGTAGACGCTCCCGGCGCCGTCCCACCGCTGGATCTCGAAGCCTTCCTTGTCCTCTTCCTTGAGGGCGATGGCGCCGGAGAGGAATTTCCCGTTCCGCAGGCGGACCCCGTCCTGGGCCGCCGCGTCCGAGGCGAAAACCGAGACCGCCAGCGTTGCCGCCAGGATCTGCCTCATACCCGCCTCCGCCGCAACAAAAAAAGGGACGACCGTTTCGCGAGATGACCCCGCTCGTCCGTCCCTCTGCAGTAATACTACGGTCAATACGCCGGCCGGTCAAGGCCCGTTTCAGATCGAGTCGGGGAGGTGCTTCCGCGCCTCCGACCTGAGGAAATCAACCGTGGAGAGGGGATCGTTGAACTCGAAGGCCTTGCCCGCCACGTCCTTGGCCTCCTCCAGGCGGACCGACCGGATCATCTTCTTGATCTCCGGGATCACGTGGGGCACGACGCTGAAGGTGCGGAGCCCCATCCCCAGCAGGAGCAGGGTGTAGATCACGTCGCCCGCCATCTCGCCGCAGACCGAGACCGGCTTCCCGTGGAGGGCCCCGGCCTCGATGATCCGGCTGAGGAGGGAAAGGATGGCGGGGTGGGCCGGCTGGTAGAGCGGGGCCACCCGCTCGTTCTTCCGGTCCACGGCCACCGTGTAGCAGATGAGGTCGTTCGTCCCGACGCTGAAGAAATCCACGTGCGGGGCCAGCCTGTCGGCGATGAGGGCGGCGGAGGGGACCTCGATCATGATGCCGAACCGCACCCCGTCCCCGAGGGCCACCGAATCCCTCCGGAGCTCGCCCCGGACGCTCTCGATCATCTCCTTCACCAGGACGACCTCGCCGATCGAGGAGATCATGGGGATCATGAGGGAGACGTTCCCGAGCGGCGCCACCCGGAGGACCGCCCTGAGCTGGGTCCGCAGGATCTCCGGCTTCTGGAAGCACAGCCGGATGGCCCGCGTGCCCAGGAAGGGGTTGTCCTCGCGCGGCATGCCGTCCACGGGCATCTTGTCGGCCCCCAGGTCCATCGTCCGGATGGTGAGCTTCCGGTCCCCGACCAGCTGGACCGCGCGCCGGTAGGCCTCGTGGTGGATCTTCTCCGTGGGGCTGTAGCCGTGCTCGAGGTAGAGGAACTCCGTGCGGTACAGCCCGATCCCCTCCGCCCCGTTGTCGAGCGCGGACTGGATCTCCTCCGGGCGGTCGATGTTGGCCAGGATGGAGACCTTCACGCCGTCCCGCGTCACGGCGGGGAGGTCGCGCTGTTCGCGGCTGAGCTTCTCCTCCAGGATGAAGAAATTGCGCGCCTGGGCCTCGTAGCGCTTCTGCGTCCCCGGGTCGGGATCGATGATGACGGTGCCGCCGGTGCCGTCGAGGATCAGCAAGTCCCCGCCGGAGACGACGTTCGTGATCCCCTCCACGCCGACCACGGCCGGGATGCCGAGGGTGCGGGCCACGATCGCCGTGTGGGACGTGGGGCCGCCGACTTCCGTGAGGAAGCCCAGGACCGTCGTCCGGTCCAGCCCCAGGGTCTGGGCCGGGGAGAGGTCGTGGGCCACGATGATGACTTTCCGCGTCAGGTGCGAGATGTCCTCCCGCTTCGCGCCCAGCAGTTCCCGGAGCAGGGCCCGCTCCATTTCGGACAGCTCCAGGACGCTCCTCTGGACGAGCACCTTGTTGTTCTCGTTGAGGTTGTCCTCGAGGGTCTTGATCCTCCTCCGGAGGGCCTTGGAAGCGGCATACTCGGCCGTGGAGCGGTTCTTCCGGATCTCCCCGACGATGTCCTCGTTCAGGACGGGGTCCTGGATGAGGCGCACCTGCGCTTCCAGGATGGAGCCCGCCGCGTTGCGGACCCGGCGGGGCATCGCCTCGACCCGGTCGCGGGTCTCCTCGACGCAGGCTTCCACCGCTTTCAGAAACTTCTGGACCTCCGACTCGACTTCCTTCTCCTCGACCGACCGGCGGATGATCCGGAACTGCTCCCGGTCGAGGACGAAGGCCCCGCCGATGGCGTACCCGATCGAGACGCCGATGCCCTTCCGAATTTCCATGGAGGGCCCCATTTGAACACAAAGCCCGCCGGAATTCAAAGGGCAGTTGGCCTCCGGGCGGGAGCGGATCTCCGTGGTCCCGGCGGGCAATCCGGCGCCGGAGGATCAGACCTCGCCGAAGCCAGCCTCGACCATCCGGGCCAGCGCGTCCACGGCTTCCTGGGCGTCTTCCCCCCAGGCCCGGATGATGAGCTTCGTGCCCTCCACCGCGGCCAGCGTCAGCAGTTCGATGGACGACTTGGCGTTGTACTCGGAGCTGCCCATGACCACCGCGATCCGGCTGCGGAACGTCGACGCCATTTCCGCGAAATCGGTGGCGGGCCGCACGTGGAAGCCGAGCTGGTTCGGGATCGTGACGTGTCGTTCCGCGTTCATGGACCGGCAGGGATCAGACCGGGGCCGTTTCCTCGACTTCCCGGAAGATCTCCTCGATGTCCCTGGCCGTCTTCGCGCCCCGCAGGAAGCGGATGACGTTGGGCCGCTTGATGGCCAGCATCACCTTCTGGAGCGACTGGAGGTAGGCGTCGTTCCTGGCGGGGGGCGCCAGGATGAGGAAGACCAGGTGCACGGACTCCCCGTCCACGGCGTTGAAGTCCAGGCCGGAAGCGGATCGGCCGAAGGCGCCGATGACGCCCCTGATCCCCTCCAGCTTGGCGTGCGGGACCGCCACGCCCCCTCCCAGCCCCGTGGAGCCGAGCTTCTCGCGCTGGAGCACGCCCTCGACGATGTCGGCCACGACGAACTTCTCGCCCTCGTAGGCCTTCCGCATGGCCTGCACGAGCTCCGCGAGGGCGCCCTTCTTTTCCTTGGCCTTGAGGTTGGTTACGATGGCTTTCTTCGAAATGAACTCGTTGAGTTTCACGATGCCCCCGTCGATCCGCGCAGGATTCTAGTGGATGGCGGCGCCGAAATCAACAGACAGCTACCACCAGAGGTCCCCCACGGCGTCCCCGGACGCGGCCCGGGGTTCGGCGCGATTGAACTTCACGCCCTTCGCCGCCGAGCGGGCCTGCTTGTCCCTGAGCTTCTCCTTGAAGCGCGTGAACTGGCGCTCCATCTTGTCCACCACGGAGTCCAGCGCCGCCATGGCGGTGGGCTCCTCGGCGCGGCAGGCCAGCACCTGGCCGCGCACCAGGGAGGCGATCATCTCCGCCTTGAAACCGTCGTCCCCGTCGACGTCGAGGATCACCTCCAGCTTCCGGGCGTGGTCGAAGTAGCGCGCGAGCCGGCGCGCCTTCTCGTAGGCGTAATCCTTCATCACTTCCGTGACGTCCACGTGCCGCGCGGTCACCTTCACTTTCATCATCCGATCCTCCCGGCCTCAGCGACCCAGGGCCAGCCGCTCGCCGGCCCTCGGGTCCAGCTGGGGCGTGTCGAAGATCTTCTTCATGGTGGTCCCGTAATCGTATTCCACGCGGCGCCAGACGGCCCGGTCACCGTAGTAGACCGCGTAGCAGGCGCGCCGGTCCCCGTCCCGCGGCTGGCCCACGGAGCCGATGTTGAAGAAGTACTTCTTCCCGGGCTCGAACCGCACCTCGTGGCCGCACTCCTTCGGCGCGGTGAAGTTGGCGTCCTCGGTGATCACGCCGGGATCGTGGGTGTGGCCGGCGAAGCAGACGCGGTCGAACCTGGAGAAGATGTCCCGGATCTTCTCGGGGATGCCGCCCGTCAGGTCCACGCAGTCGGTCCGCAGGACGTACTCCATGGTCGGGTCGCGCGGCGAGCCGTGGACCAGGAGCGCCCCCTCCATCGGGTGCGTGAGCTTCAGGGCCGACAGGAACTTCCAGCGGTCCCGCTTGCCCTTCCCCGAGAAGAAGCCCGGCCTGAGCTGGTCGCGGCTCCAGAGGACGGCCGTCCGCGCCACGGGATTGAAGCCGTAGGCCTCCTTGATCACCGCCTCGTCGTGGTTCCCCATCAGGACCAGGGGCCAGTCCATGGCCGCATCCACGACGTAGACCGGATCCGGCCCGTACCCCACCAGGTCGCCGATGCAGTAGATCTCGCTGAGACCCTGGCCCTTGATGTCTTCGAGGACCTTGTCGAGCGTTTCCCGATTCGAGTGGATATCCGAGATGAGGGCGACCGCCATTCGCCTTGATTATACCACGCCGAATCCGGACCGTTCAAGAAGCGCGCGGTAAAGCCGGTCCATCCGCTCCCCCGCCGCCCTCCACTCGAAACGCCCCATGCACCTCCGGCGGCCCTCCTCCCCCATCCCCCGGCCGCGGTCCGGCCGCGCCAGGATGTCCTCGATCGCCGCCCGGAGCCCGCGGACGCACTTCGCGGGGACCAGCCTTCCCGTGATGCCGTCGATCACGACCTCGGACGCCCCGTCCCGGTCGAAGGCGACCACGGGCTTCCCCGCCAGGAGCGCCTCCACCGCCGCGCGGGGCAGGCCTTCCCAGAGGGAGGGATGGACCACGACGTCCATCGAGGCGAGGAGGTCCGGCACTTCCTCGGGGGCCACGTGGCCGGTGAAGGTCGCCGCCAGCCCCCTGGAGGCCGCCTGCCGCTCCAGGCTGGCCCGCTCCGCCCCGTCGCCCACCAGGAGCAGGTGCGTCCCGGGCGGGGCCGCCTCCACCAGGAACCGGTGCCCCTTGTGCGCCGCCATGCGCGAGACGACGCCCACCACGGCCGCCGTCTCGGGGATCCCCAGGCGGGCCCGGATCCCCCGCGCCCGGAGGAACCTCTCGACTTCGATCCCGCTGGGGATCACCTCGAAGAGCCGCGGAGGGCCGAGCCGGGCCGATATCGATTTCCGCCGCATCGCCTCTCCCACGCAGACGACGCGGTCCGTGGCCGAGGCGGCCAGCTTCTCAAGGGCCCAGTAGAGCCCGCGCACGGGGGCCGCCTGCTCGTCGTAGTAGGGCAGGCCGTGGTTGGTGTGCACGATCACCGGGACGCCCGTCCACCACGCGGCGGCCCGGCCCAGGATCCCCGCCTTGCTCGAATGGGTGTGGACGAGGTGCGGGCGCCCCTTCCGGAAGAGCCTCGCCAGCTTGAGGAGGGCCGCCAGGTCGCGCCCGGGAGAGACGGGCCGCACGAGCTCCGGCACGATCACGGTCGGGATCCCCCGCCGCGCGGCCTCCTCGACGAGCGATCCCTCCTTCCCGTCGGGCGGCCCGGACGCGAGCGTGATGTCGTAGCGGCCCAGGAGGGCCTGGCAGGAGAGGAGCGTGTTCTCCTGCGCCCCTCCCGCGATGAGCCGCGTGATGACGTGCCAGACGCGAGGTCTCATGGGAAGCTCGAAGCCGGAAGCCCGAATCGGGAAGCGGGGCGGCCTTCAGGCTTCCGGCCTCGGGCTCCGGGACCGGGGCGGGCCGTCGTACCGGACTTCGACGAGGGCGAGCCCCCTGGCCGGGACGTTCGCCCCCGCCTTCGAACGCTCCTTCGAATCGAGGACCTCCTTCACCCAGCCCGGCGGCCGCTTGCCCAGCCCCACGAGCATCAGCGTCCCCACCATCGCCCGCACCTGATTGTAGAGGAAGCCGTCGCCGTGGACGAGGAATTCGACGAAGGGGCCGTTGGCCCGGACGTCGAACGAGAAAATCGTCCGGACCGTCCTCTCCTTCCGGGCCATCTCGCTGCCGAAGGCCCGGAAGTCGTGGGTCCCCGCGAGGTGGCGCGCCGCCGCCCTCATCCCCTCCAGGTCCAGCGGGGCCTTGACCAGGTGGGCCCGGTCGCGATCGAGGGCGCTCCGGACGGGACGGTTCAGGATGCGGTAGCGGTACACCTTCGACGCGGCGGCGAACTGCGCGTGGAAGTCGAGGGGGACCTCCTCGGCGGAAAGGACGGCGATCTCGGGGGGCAGGTGCGCGTTGAGCGCATCCGGCCACTTCCGGGCGGGGATGAGGCTGGAGGTGTGGAAATTGGCCACCTGTCCCTCCGCGTGGACGCCGGCGTCGGTCCGTCCGGCCCCCGCGACGGGCGCCTTGCGGCCGGTGATCTCCTCGACCGCCCGCTGGAGCTCCCCCTGGATGGTCGGGCGGTCCTTCTGGATTTGCCAGCCGCCGTGGCGGGAGCCGTCGTACTCCACGACGATCCGGATGTTGCGCTTCCTAGACACCGAGGAGGACCTCCGCGATCTGGACCGCGTTGAGAGCCGATCCCTTGATAAGGTTGTCGCATGCGGCCCACAGCTGAAGGCTGTTTGCCGCGCCAGGGTCCTCCCGGACGCCCCCGATCCAGACGTCGCCGCCGACGGCAGCCGTCGGGGGCGCCGGAGGATCCCCTGGCTGTCCGCACAGGCGCACGGCCGGCGCCTTGCCCAGCAGATCCCGGACCCGACCGGGATCGAGCCGATCCTCCGTTTCGACGGCGATGCTTTCGAATGTTCCGTTCCGGATCGGGACCCGCAGGAAGGCGGCGGTCAGCCGCAGTCCGGGATCGCCGAGGATCTTCCTTGCTTCTTCCGTCAGCCGGTCCGCATCGGCCCCCTGGCCGGGGAGGGACGGGATCATGTCGGAGGGATCGAAGCGGAGGGAGGGTTCCTCCGTGCAGGCGGGCCCGAAGCGGGGCGAGACTTCGAATTCGTCCAGGGCCCGCCGGCCCCAGGCGCTCACGGCCTGGCAGACGGTGACCACGGCGCGGCGGATGCGGGCCGCGTCCCGGATCGGCTTGAGCGCCACGGCCAGCGGGACGGCGGCGCCCGAGGGGCTGGAGAGGATCCCCGGTTGGCGGCGAACCTCCCCCGGGTTGACCTCGGGGACCAGCAGGGGCGTGCCGGGCTCCAAGCCCCAGTCCCTCGACGTGTCGATCACCGCCGCCCCGGCCTTCACGAAGAGCGGCGCGAACTCCCGGGAGACGCCCGGTGGGGCGGCGAAGAAGGCCAAGTCGAACTCCCGGACGGTGCCGCGGGCAAGAGGCACCAGCCGGCAAGGCTTCCCGTCCACGTGGAGGACCTTGCCCTCCGACGAGGGGGAGGCGTAAAGGGTGATTTCCGACAGCGGGAACGCCCTCTTCTCGAGACAACCGAGGAGACTGCGGCCCACGAGCCCCGTGGCGCCGACGACGGCCGCGCGAACACCCGGGTTCATGGCCTGCCCTTTCCCGGAATGAGGACCCCGCCGCCTGCCACGCCTATCCCTGCAGCCTGAAAGTGAATCGGATGCGCTGGGTGGCGGCGATGGGCAGACCGGCCCGGGTGGCCGGCTTGAACCGCCAGCCCCGGACGGCGCGGAGGGCCGCCTCGTCAAGGATCTTGTGGCCGGAGGTCTCGTTCACGCGGACCTCGCCGCACGTCCCGTCGGGCATGATCTCGAACGCCAGGACGACCGATCCTTCACAGCCGCGGCGCCGCGCCAGGGGCGGATACTCGGGAGGCGGGTTGGAGACCTCCGAGGGCGCCGTCTCGGTGGCGGCGGGGGCCGGCGCGATCCTGCGGGCGACGGGCTTGATCGGCCGGTCGAGGGCCGGTTCCGGAGGGATCGGCCTCGGGACGGGGCGCCCTTCCTCGACGTCGAACCGGGTCTCGGGACGCTCGGCGACGTCCTCGAACGACATCGGATGCTCCAGGTCCACCTTCAACTTGATCCTCTCGAATTCGACATCGACCTCGGCGGCGAGAGGCTTCACGCGCAGATCCGATTCGCCCGCCTCGCGCACGATCTGGATGCCCACATCGACCTGGCTGGAGTACGAGGGACCGTAGACCGAGAGCGCCACGAACGCGCCCACCAGCCCCGCATGGAGGGTGAAAGAGGCCACCCCGCCCGTCAACACGCTCTTCATCGGATCCAGGACCGTCCTTCGGAGGCGCTCCCGCGGCGACCCGCGGTTTCCAAGGGTTTCATGATATACCGCGGGACGTCGAAATCAACGCTTCTCCAACAATATTTTACGCATCACGGGGAGGGGCGGGGCGCCGTGCCGGAGCAGATCATCGTGGAAATCGCGGAGGGATCGGCGGGTCCGCCGGAGGTATTCTTCCCGAAGCTGGAGGATCTCGACCTTTCCCAGGGTATAGACGAGGACCATGGGGTCGGCGGCCGCCCGGCGCGCCTCGCGCTCGGCGTTCGCGCGCTCCATGTACCCCTCGCCCGCGAAGAACTCCACGGCCTGATCGACCGTCATCCCCCGCGAGTGCATCTCGATCGCGGTGACGTACCGGCAGATCCGGAGGAGAGCCAGGTGCGCCTGGTGGAACTTGACCTCCAGGGAGGCCTCGGGCCGCTCCGCGTAGAGCCGCTCGCAGTAAAGGGCCCAGCCCTCGGAGAAGGCCCCGCTCCTGAAGGCCCGGCGCACCTTCGAAGGGCAATCCCGGGCCCGGAGGGCCTGCGTATAGTGCCCCGGATAGGCCTCGTGGACGGAGACGAGCGGGAGGCTGTGCCGGTTGAAGAACGAGAGGTGCTGTTCCCGGCGCTCCGGAGGCCAGGACGGGTCGGGGAGCGTGATCGAGTAATAGGCCTCCCGGGCGGCCTTCTCGAACGGTCCGGGGGACTCCATCGAGGCGAACGAACCCGAGCGGCGGAACTCGGGGGTCTCCCGGACCGTGCAGACGCCGGCGTCAGGCACGGTCACGAGGGTCCCGGCCCACTTCCTCAGGTCGGCGAGGAGGGAACGCGTCTCGTCGAGGAGGCGTTCGGCGGGGACATGCGGCCTCGACGTCTCCCGCAGGAGGGCCTTGACGGGCCTATCCCCCGCCAGGCTTTTCATTTCCTCCTGCGTGCTGCGGAGGTACTCGTAGCCCCGCTTCAGGATCTCTTCGAGCGGCGCGTCGATCCCCTCCTGGAAGAAAAGCCTGGACCGCAGGTTCTCGGCGCCGATGGCGAATTCGCCCGTGGATTTCGGGAGGAGATCCCGGCGCATCCAGTCGATGAACCGCTCCACGGCTTCCACCGCCGGCTGATGCGTCCCGTCGAAGCGCGCCCGGATCGCCCCGTCCTTGACGGCGGCGAAGGCCGCGGGCAGTCCCGTCTTGAGGAAGGCGCGGGTGCCCGCGAAATCCTCCAGGGCGATCTCCGCGAGGATCCGCGGCGTATGGGAGAGGTTCTCGACGGCCGAATCGAGGACGCGGGGCACCTCGCCGAGGCGCTCGGCCGCCAGCGCCATGCGGCGCTCCGGGGTGTCGAAGGACCGGGCCGCGAGGGAATGGAGGCCGTCGGAGACGATCCTGCGGTACCAGCCCGGATCCCGCTCCCAGGTCCGGATCCGTTCGAGGTCCAGCAGGCGCGCCCGAAGGTGCCCTTCCATCACCAGGGAATCGAAGAAATCCCCGTCGGGGAGCAGGGCGCGGTCGATGCGGGAAAGCCGTCGGAGGTACGCCCGGAGGGACGCGGCCTGCCCGTCCAGGTCCGACCGGGCGCATCGTTCCAGGAGGCCGTCGTGGTCGTGGACTCCGGCGGATGTGGCGCGCGAAGGATGGACGGAGTAGTGCCAGGCGATGCAGGCCTCCGCGAGGGACCGGAAGGACCGGGATTCGGCGCCGGACGGGTCCGGCATCTGCCCCGCGGGGCCGGCGTCCGGCCTGTAGAGCGAGCAAGAAGCCGCCAGAAGGAGCGCCGGCAGGATTCTCCTCATCCGTCGGCCAGCATAAGTCCGTTCCGGCGCGGGTGTCAATCACCGCGTCCGGAAAAAACTCCGGTGCCGGGGTCCTCCCGGCACCGGAGCCTGAGTCCGCGCAGAATACGCGCCGCTACTTCATCAGGGTCACGATCTCGTCGATCACGATCACCGAGTAGCCGGGCCAGCCCTCGGGGTCCTTGATGACGACGCCGTTCACCCCCACGTACTTCTCGTAGAGGTCGTTCAGCCGGTTCATCGTCGCCGTGTCGCCTTCCTTGGCGCGGAGGAAGGCCATGATCTTCCCGCCCATGACCAGCTTGTGGGTGCCCGGGCGCTTGAAGAGGGTGGAACCGGTCGTGTCGATGTAGCCGGTCATCGCCCACTCCTTCTTCTCGGGAGGCTTGGGCTTGCCCATCTCCAGGATCTTCCTCTCGCGCTCATCCAGGTCCTTTTTCGCCTCCTGGGCGGTCCTCACCACGAGGTGCAGTTCGCGGTAGCTCTTGTAGAGGCGCTCGGCCTCGGCCTTCACGGCCGGATCCGCGGAGGTCTGCATGACCTGCTCGTAGGCGTTGACCACGCCGCCGAAGTCCACGTCGTCGAACCGCTTCTCCTCGATCAGCTTGCGCTGTTCGTCCAGGAGCGCCTCGATCGCGGGGAGCCGGACGCCGCCGGCCGCGGCCTTGGGGGCGGCCGCTTCCTTCCGCGCGCCCCTGTCGTCCGCGACCTCGACGGCCTTGCCCGGGCGGACGTACTTCTTGGCCACGAAGTACTTCACCGCGGCGGGGGCCTCGATCTTGTACCAGCCCATGTGTTCGGAGAGGATCTTGACCGGCTCCCCCTCCTTCAGGCTGGCCAGCGTCTCCGCATTCACGCGGCTGTCGGTGCGGACGGGCGCCTCGGAGGAGGCCACGACGCCGGCGGCGCCCTCGCGCTTCACGCTCCGGGCGAAGATCCACGCCGTGCAGCCCCTCGTGGGGAGGATCTGGTAGAACTCGTCCTTTTCGCCCACGACGGTGACCTTCTCGCCGATCCCCAGGATCGCGGCGATGACGCCCGTGGAGTCGGACTTGGGGAACATCCGGACGTTCAGCCGCTCCGCGGCGACTTCTCCCTCGAACGGGAACGCCGGCCTCTCGAAGGCCGCCTTCTGCTCGCCGGCCCGGTTCTGGTTCCTGTCGAAGGCCTTCTTCTCCTCCTGGGCGAAGGCCTGGACGGCCAGGCTCGCCATGGCCGCGCACAACATCCACCTCTTCATGTCTGCCCCCTCTTTTTTACGTTTCCTTCGAAGTCCGGAAAAAACAATACCGCAAACGCGATGGATTCTCGGGTCAGGACGAATTCAACGGCGGGACGTGCATCTTCCCTCTCTCTCTCCGGCAATTCCCGGAAAATTCTCTCCTGAGGCCGGCCCTCGCCGGCCCTCCCCTGCTCCCTATCCCTTGGGGTCCTGCGCTTTCTTCTCCTCTTCCTTCCCCGGCCTCGAGTCCTTGATGTTGGCCAGGGCCTTGGTCTTCTTTATGTAGTCCTTCCGGTATTCATCGCGGGCCTCCCCGTCCATCTGGTCTCGCTCCTGCTTGAATTCCGCTTCCGTGTCCTCCGGGGCCTTCTCGACCACGTCCTCCAGGTAGACGGCGTAGGACCAGTCCTTCTTCTCGGGGGCCCAGGAGACCGTGCTTCCGGGGACCGTGGTGGCCTTCTTGTCCAGGGCCAGCTGGCCGTCGCGGACCTGTCCGATCACGATCTGGGCGAGCCTCGGCTCCTCGATCCCCGACTCGTGCGCGTTCCTGGGGCCGAAGTACCTCGAAGGGCGCCACTCCACCGCCGGGTACTTGCGCCGCGCGGCGGGGAAGCCGCGCGCCTTGATCTCCTGGACGATCCCGTTGGCGACCAGGCCCGCGCGCTTCATGAGCTGTTCCTTTTCGAGGTCCTTCTCGATGGTCTTGCGGACGGGATCCGTGAGACCCGGATGGTAGGAGGCGTTCTTCTTCTGGATCCGGTAGACGAGGGATCCCTTGACGGTGTCGTTGCGCCTGGAGATGTCCCCCGCCTTCCGGTCCAGCTCGAAGGGCCATTTGCCCAGGTCGCCGTTCTCGCCGACGATCTTCTCGACGTCGTCCACGTGGCGGGCGTCGAAGGCGCCGGTGACGTCATGGACCAGGACGATCCCCTCGCGCTTGTACTTGTCCTTGATGCGGTCGAAGAGGTCCTCCGGCCACTTGCCGTCCTTGTAGGAGGCGCCGATGTCCTCCTTGTCCACCCGCTCCATGAGCTTCTTGGCCTCGACGCGCGCCTTCTCCAGCTTCACCTTGTCGGGGATCTGGGAGCGGACCTCCTCGAAATCCTTGTGCTGGGGCGCCTCGCCTTCCTTGTGCTCCTCGCCGGGGGCGTGGGCATGCTCTTCCTTCGGCTTCCGGAACTCGTCCTTGTGGTCCTCGTAGTACTTCCTGACCTCGTCCTCCGCGGGTTCCGCGATCTTCTTCTTGAATTCGTCGTATTCGGCCATGAGGTAGGCGATCTGGACCTTCTCGCCGACCTTGTAGCGGTCCTTGTTGGCCTCGTAGTATTTCGAGACCTCCTCGGGGCGGGCCGGCTTGAGGTCCCGGATGTACTCCTTGGGGTCGAGCCCGGCGACCCAGACGCGCGCCATCCGGTGCGATTTCTGCGTCTCCGCGTGGACCCGGCTGTAGTCGCAGAACTCCCCTTCCTCCACGAGGCCCATCAGCTTGTCGATGACCACCTGGTCCTCCAGCCACGCCATGAAGACGGAGAGCTTCTGGGTGCGGAAGACATAGCTGGCGATCTGCTGGAAACCCTCGTCGTTCTGGGGAAGCTGGCCCCCGCGGTTGACCGTGTGGAAGATCCTGCTGAGGAGGTCGTTCACCTCCTCTTCCGAAGCGGTGATCCCCTTGCGGCGCGCGTCCTCCAGGAGGATGAGGTTCTCCCAGGCCTGGGCGACCAGCTGGTCCTCCTTGGGGGGCTGGGGCTGGGGCGGCCGGCGGCGGCGGAATCCCGCCTTCGGATTGACGAAATCCTTGATCCCGTTGTTCCACCAGTAGGCGGGGACGGCCTTCTCGTGATGCGCCGTCCAGTCGCGCAGGGTGACGTGGACGTTGTCGAAGATGACGCCGGCCTCCCCTCCCCCCTCCTTGTCCGACGACCCTCCCATCGTTCCCGACAGGATGGCGACGAGGAAGATGAAGATCCCCTTCGTGGACCGGCTGACGAACTTCTGGAATCTCATTTCACTTCTTCCGGACGCGGCAGATCCTCGGCCGATTTCAACCCGAAGACGTCCAGGAACTCCTTCGTCGTCCCGTACAGGAGCGGCGACCCTGGGACCTCGTCGCGCCCCGCGATCTTCACCAGTCCCCGCTCCATCAGGGCCCGGATGACTTCTCCCGACTGGGCGCCGCGGATCGCCTCGATGTCCACCCTCTTGATGGGCTGCTTGTAGGCGATGATCGCCAGGGTTTCCAGCGCCGCCCCGGAGAGCTTCCGGTCCGCCTTCGCCTTCTTGAGGCGCGAGATTATATCCGTGTACTGGGGGCGGGTCAACAGCTGGTACCCGCCCGCGATCTCGTCCAGGGAGAAGGCGCGGCTGGACTGCTCGTACTCCGAGCGAAGCTGTCCCAGCGTGTCCCGGATCTCCTGGGGGGCCGCCTCGGGCAGGAGGTCCTGCAGGCGCGAGACCGAGATGGGCTCGTCGCAGGCGAAGAGCACCGCCTCGAGGGCCTGCTTCAGGTTGTCCACTCGGCCGCCCCTCTCGCGAAATAAGTCACGATGAAATCCGCCCCGGCGCGCTTGATGGAAGTGAGGATTTCGAGGACGACTCTCTTTTCGTCAATCCACCCTCTCTCCCCGGCTGCCCTCACCAGGGCATACTCGCCGCTGACGTTGTATGCCGCCAACGGGCAACCGAACTTGTCCTTCGCCCGCCTGAGGACATCCAGATAGGCGAGCGCCGGCTTCACCATAATTATATCCGCTCCTTCCTGAATATCAAGTCCGATCTCGCGAATCGCCTCCTTGGCGTTGGCCACGTCCATCTGGTAGCCCGACCGGTCGCCGAAGCGGGGGGCGGACTCGGCGGCCTGGCGGAAGGGCCCGTAGAAGGCGCTGGCGAACTTGGCGGCGTAGGAGAGGATCGGTGTCCTGGGGAGGACCTCCCGGAGGGCCCGAACCGCCCCGTCCATCATGCCGCTGGGGGCCACCACGTCGGCCCCCGCCTCCGCGTGCGAGAGCGCGGTCTTCTGGAGGAGCGGGAGCGTCCGGTCGTTGTCCACGTCCCCCTCCCGCAGGATCCCGCAGTGGCCGTGGTCGGTGTATTCGCAGAGGCACACGTCCGTGATGACGGGGATGTCGGGCAAGGCGTCCTTGACGGCCCGGACGGCCTGCTGGACGATGCCGTTCCTGGCCCAGGCGCCGCTGCCCCGGGCGTCCTTGCGGGCCGGGATGCCGAAGAGGAGGACCGCCCCTACGCCGGCGCGGGAGGCCTCGCGCGTCTCTTTCACCAGCTGGTCGACGGAGAGCTGGAACTGGCCCGGCATCGAGGGGATCGGCTTGCGGACGCCGCGCCCGGGACGGACGAAGTAGGGCATCACGAGGTCGTCGGGCGAAACCGAGGTCTCGCGGACGAGCCGGCGGAGGGCGGCCGTCTTCCGGAGGTTGCGGAGGCGGATGTTCATGGCTTTCTCGCGATCTCCTTGACGAGGGCGTCCAGGGTATAGCGGCGGGGCATGGCGGCGACCCGGAGGCCGAGCCGGCGGGCCGCGCGGGCGGTGACCGGCCCGATGCAGGCGATCCGGGCGCGGACGGGGCGGCCGCCCGCGGCCTCCACGAAGTTCCTCGCGGTCTGGGCGCTGGCCAAGGTGATCCAGTCGGCGTCCAGGACCTTCCTCAGGCCGCGGGGGCGGGCCTTCTCGATGCGGTACAGGACGAGGGTCGTCACCGTCGCGCCGCAGCGGCGGGGGAGCTTCTCGAAGTCGGGATTGGTCTTGTCGGCGGCCGGGTGGAGGACGCGCGCCCCCCGGACGCCGCGCCGGCACAGCTCGCGGGCCAGCGTCCGGCTGGTGAACTCGCGCGCCACGAGTCCCGGACGGACCCCGCGGTCCCGGAGGGCCCGGGCGGTCTGCTCGCCCACGGCGCAGACGCCGATCCCCGCCAGCGAGCGGACGCCCCCCTCCAGGTTCCTGAAGAACATCTCGACCGCGGTGCGGCTGGTGAAGGCCGCGTGGGTGTAGCCTTGCGGCCGGATGGGCCGGACCCGCACGGGGCGGATGCGGATCGTCGGGAAGAACACGACCTCCGCGCCCAGCGCCTCGAACCGGCGGGCCAGGCCGTCGGCCCGCTCGCGGGCCCGGGTGATCACCACGCGTTTCCCCAGGAGCGGCCGGCGCCCCGGGGCGCGCGCGCGAGGCTCGAGTTCCCCGCCTCTGGCGGACCCCGGGCCTCCGCCCTTCCCTGTCCTGGCCACGGTCCCACTATGAACGATCGGTGGGGGACTGTCAAGGCGCGCCGGGGAACCGCAGGAGTTCCGCAACCCCAGGCAAGGTGCCGGGGATCAAGGCGTTGTGGGGAGT
>CAYNDR010000003.1:3593-54510 GCA_964395295.1 uncultured Planctomycetales bacterium | reverse complement strand
TGTCCGTCTCCGTGACGTCCCCGAAGTATCCATACTGGACGCCCACCTGGGCCAGGGCCATGAACTCCTCGTCCCGGTAGAGGGTGTAGTCGATCCCGAGGGCCGCGAAGAAGAGGACGCCGTCCGGCTCCTCCGCCTCGGGGTTCGTGTCGCGGTCGATCGACGAGAGCGACACCTGCAGGAACCCGCCGAAGTCGTCCGTCTCGAGCCCGACGAGGTCGCGGGACAGCCACGGCAGGGGGGCGCGGATGAGGAGGCTCCCGACCGCCCTGGGATCCGAATCGAAATCGCCGCCGAACACGAGCACTCCGATGAGGGCTTCAGCCTCGATATGCTCCAGGTCGATCGGGTCGCTCATCGGCTCCTGGGCGGGATCCACGGCCGGGGCCGCCGGCTTGGGCTCGTCCTGCTGCCGGAGGGGATCCCAGAGGGAGAAGGCCGAGTCGTCGGCCAAGGCGTCGGGGGTCCAGGCCGCGAGGCCGCCGGCCATGAGGATCGCCGCTATCGCGAGGTTTTTCATGATCCGCACCTTTCTAAAGAGTCGGTTGTCAAGGAACGACGGTCACGACCGCCTGGGACGGGGCGCCGAGCACGGCGCCTCCCGTGGGGAGGCTGAGCTCCACGATCATCGTCTCGCCCACGTCGGCGTTGTTCTTGATCGTGAGGGTGACCGTCTTGTTCGCCGGATCGCCGTCGGCCCAGGTCAGCACGACGTTGACGATGGGATTGTATTCGTTGGAGGAGGCGGTGCCGCCGCCGACCGTGTTGGCCGTGATCGTGACGATCCCCGTCGAACCCCCGGTCCGGGTCACGACCAGATCCACAAAGTCCACCGCCTCCGAGACGTTGTAGGCCGCCGAGGCGAAGGCGATCGTGCCGGCCGGCGAGACGTCGTCGTTCTGGATGGTCAGGACCGCCATGAAAGGCGCGCCGAGCGCCGCCCCGCCCTGCGGATTGCTGAGCTGAAGGTTGACCGTCTCGTTCGGCTCCGCCGTCCCGTCCGCCGTGATCGAGACAGCGAAGGTCTGGTCGGCCGTGTCGCCGTCGGCCCAGTTGAGCGTCGTCACGGGCACGGCCGTGTAATCCACGCCCGCGGTGGCCGTGCCGCCCGCCACGGTGGCGTAATCGACGCTCACCGCCCCGGCATTGCCGTTGATGCGGCGGACCGTGATGGTCACCGCGCCGGCGTCTTCGAGCCCGCTGTAGGTGGCGGAACTGAAGACCACTTCCCCGTAGGCATCGTCGTCGTTGATCGTGAGCGCGGCCGCGGCCAGGCCGAGCGTGGCCCCGCCCGTGGGCGTGGCCAGCGAGAGGGCGACGACCTCGTTGCCCTCGACGGCCGTGTCGCCGACGATGCTCACCGTGAAGGCCTTGTCCGCCACGTCGCCGTCGCCCCAGGAGAGCGTGCCCGAGGCGGTCGCGTAGTCGGCCGGCTGGGTGGCCGTGCCGTCGGCGGTGGCGTAGCTCACGCCCACGATGCCCTGGCTGCCCCCCGTCCTCGTGACCGTGATCGTGGCCGTCCCTCCGCTCTCGCCGACGCCGTAGGCCGCGGAGCTGAACGCCAGGGTCCCGTTATTGTCGTTGTCGGTGATCGTGACGGTCGTCGCGACGACCGTGCCCAGGACGCCCCCGACCGGGCTCCCGAGCGTCGCGGTGAAGTCCTCCGAGGTCTCCGGGGCGCCGTCGTCGATGACGGTCACGGTGAAGGTCTTCGGGGCGGAGTCCCCGGAGGCCCAGTTGAGCGTCCCGGTGGCCGCGGTGTAGTCGCCGGGCTCGATCGCGGTCCCGTCGGCCGTGGCGTAATCCACGGAAACGATCCCCGTGGTGCCTCCGGTCCGGGTCACGGTGATCGTCACCATCCCCGCGCCCTCGCTGACGCTGTAGGTCGCCGCGCCGAACTGGAGGACGCCGGGGCCCTTCAGTTCGACCGAATCGGAACCGTAGCACCCGGCGACCGAGACCGCCGCGACGCACAGCAAGGCTTTGAGAAGCCGCCGTCCATGAGAATCCATGATGCCCCCATCCAAAACACTGATGATCGAAGGAGAAAGCCAGCCCAACAGGAAGCTTCAGTTTAGAATAACGGAGCGATATCCGCAAAACAAATAGGCCGCCGTCCCCGCCCGTCCGGCAGGCCCCTTCAGCGATCCCGTCCCTCTTTCTCAAGGAAGACCAGCCGCGCCGACTTCGGGGACACGGGCTGGATCTCGATCGTGTTCGCCCCCGCCTTGAGGAACGGGGTGACCTCCACCCGGAACGGTCGGCCGATACAGCCCCCCGCGGCCTTCCCGTTCACCTTCACCGCGGCCGAAATCTCCGGCGCCGGGAGGTCGTCCATCTCGAGGAAGGCGCGGCACGCCTTCAGGTCCGCGCCCGCCGGAAGCTCACAGCGGCCCAAGAACGGATCGGCCTTGAGCGGGCTCAGGGTCATCCGCCCTCGCGCGCCCCCCAGACGGCCCCACGGCCCCCCGCCGAACGGCGCGATCTCCTTCGCCGCCGCCCATGCGCCGTCGTCGAAGCCCGGCTTCTCCCATCCGGACTGCTCCCCGTTCGCGGCCTTCCACGAACGGTCGATGCGCGCCACGAGAGGTTCGCCGCCCTCGAGATCGATTTTGCAGACCCCGATCAATCCCGCCGGGTTCGGCTGGTCCGTGCCGTTCGAGGCCTCGACGGCGAACACGTTCTCCCCGGCCTTGAGGAGCGCGGTCACGTCGAGGTTTTCCGGCAACGACCATTCGCCGCCCTCCCCCGCCCTGCGGCCGTTGACGTGGAGGACGAAGGAGTTGTCCGCGCTCACCAGGAAATTCGCCCTGCGGATTTTGCGCCCGCCGGGGATGGCCAGGCGCCCCCGGAACCACCGGGTCCCGGGCGGCGCGGCGGCCGCGGGATTCCCCTCGGGATACCACACCCACGAACAGCCGTCGAGCGGCGGGGCCTCCTTCTCGCCGGGGAGCGCGGGAGACTCGAACTTCGCGGAGGGGTCGCGGACCACCTCGACCGGGTCCCGCACCGCCTTCCCCTCCCGTGGAGGCAGCGGGCGCGCCTTCGGCATGAAGACGAGCAGGATGCTCTCCATCGGCTCCAGCGACAGGCTCACGTCCACCGTCTTCCCGTCGCGGCGCTGGAACGGCACGGCCAAGGCCGCCCCGCTCATCGCGTCCCAGCCCTCGGGCTCCCCCTCCGCGGTGACGCGGAACGTGAAGCGGCGCGCCGCGCCCTGGTGGTTCTGGTTGCACACGAGGAAGACGTCCCGCCCCGCCTTGACGCGGTGGAGGACGTGGAGCCAGTTCCCCGTCTCCCCCTCGACGACCTCCAGCGTGGAGCGGACGCCCGCGTCCGCGAAGACCTGCTTGAGCTGGGCCGGCGAGGGCCGCTCCGGGAGGAAATACGACTTCCCCCCCGCCGGGCTCGTCCTGCAGGCCGCGAGGCCGGGCGACGCCCCGGCACCCCACATCGCCTCGGTGACCGCCGCGATGTCCGCAGACGTCCTGCCGAGCGTCGCGGACTTGGAAGGCAGGACGCCGTAGCCGACCACCACGCCGCCCTGCTCGAAGAACTTCCGGGCTTTTTCCAGCGTTTCTTCTGGGACCACCTCGGCGGCTGGCACGATCAGGATCCGGTAGCGCTCCCGGTGGAGCCGGATCTCCTTCCCCTCGAGCGCGGCCTCGTCGAACGCGTCGTAGGGCATCCAGTCGCAGTCGTACTGGGCGTCGTCGAGCGCGTTGGTGAGCTCGTCCGGCCGGATCTTCCGGCCGGCGTGATAGCTCTGCCCGAGGAAGAGGAACGCGACCGGCGCCACGTGGCGGCCGCCGCTGAGCATGAGGCTCAGCCGGCTCGTGTAGTCGGCGTAGACGCGGTAGAGCGGGTAGCGCGGCTCGAATCCGCCGTTGTAGAAGTACGGCGGGCAGTCGGTGTCGAACGGGGCGCGCGGGTTGAACGAGTGCGGCACCATGAAGTTCACCCCGCGCACCTGCATCTGGTCGGTGAGCCACTTCATCTGGGGATAGGTGATATGCTGCCCGTAGGCCCCGAAGATCTCGCACATCGCGAGGTCATCCGCCTTGCCGTAGACGTGCGTGATCGAGCTCCCCAGCTTGGGCATCTGGAAGAGGCCCGTCTTCTTCTGGCCGGGGTAGTACTGCTGGCAGACGAGGTCGATCCCCCCCATGTCGCTGTGCTTCTGGAGCTGGAACATGTTCCCGGCGCAGAGCTGGCGGCTGAAGAGGTCGGTGCCGTGCTCCATGAAGTGGCCCATGGAAACGACCTTCCGCTCCTTGCACCACTTCGACATCCCGCCGTACATCGTCCGGCCCCAGGCCTCGGCAAAGGCGTCGGCGTACTGGTACCGCGCGGCGACCTGCTCCTCGCCGGCGAGCCTGAACTTCCACGCCACGAGGGCCTTCTTCCAGTCGACTTTGCGCTCCGCCAGCACCTTCATCGCCTCGGGGCCCCAGTCGCCCAGGGTCTCCGGCTCGTCGTAGAAGTAGCCGCGGATGGTCTTGCCGAAGTCCTCCTTGAAGCGGTCGTAGTGGGGCTGGTAGACGGTCTTGAGGAACCAGTCCACGCAGTCGCGGCTGGCGCCGTCCACGGCGATCATCTTCTGCTGCATCCCCTTGGCCCCGGTGAACGACCAGGTGAACTTCATCACCTGCCAGCGGCCGGCGGGGGCGTCCCAGGAGAGCTGGCCGTCGCGGAGGTGCGGGGCCAGGTCCACGAGGCTCGCGCCGTCGATCCCACCGTCGGACTCCCTTCCCGCGACCGCGCCGATGAAGAATTTCCCGCCGTACCCCTCGGCCGCGAACCGCCTGGGCCCATCGACGGGCGCGGCCTCCGCGGCCATCGTCTTGCTCCCGTACTCGGGCGGGACCTTCCCCCCGAGCATCTGGCTGGGCCACCACTTCTCGTCGAAGATCCACATCTCCAGGTTGAGCCGCTTGGCCGCGTCGAGGCAGATCTTGAGGTCCCGGTACCACCCCTCCCCCAGCCAGTCCTTGTGCGGCCGGGATTCCGCGGTGAAGCAGCCGTTGCCGCTCTCGGCGACCTTCTCGAGGATCGTCTCGAGGCGCTCCCGGCTCTCGTCCCCGTGGAGCCAGAAGAGCGGCCCCGTGAGGCGCTGCGCCTCCTTGGGGACTTCCCGGAACTGCCTTTCCAGAGTCGCAAGGTCCGGCTCCTGCGCCCATGCGGAGGCCGCCAGGAATACTCCGATGGTTCCGAGCAACGTCTTCATGACTCCTCCCGCTACTCCTTCACCTGCTTCAGGACGAACGGCTTGAAGAGGCCGTACTTCACGGTCGCGTACTTCTCTCCCGGCGGCGGGCCCGTGGCGGGCCCCTTCTGGAACATCCCCGGCCACGCCGAGCCCAATCCCGGCCCGTTGTGGTGCGGGCCGAGCAGGTTCTTCAGCGTCCCGAAGACGGTCACCAGGATCTCGTTCTTCCCCGGCTTCAGGTGCTTCGTCACGTCCAGCTCCCACGGCGCGCATTCGATGAAGCCCGCCGGGGCGCCGTTGACGGACACCTCCGCCACGCTCCCGCACCACTCGGGAAGCTCGACGCGATAGCTCCCGGACACGGCCGGGACCTCGAAGGACTGGATGTACTTCACGCCCTCCGAATAGAAGGGATGTCCCTGCTCGTTCCAGGGACCGAGGTGGAGGTTCTCCTTCCATGGAGTCAGGACGAAACCGGACTCGACCGGCTTCAGCCTGAACCAGCCCCGGAGATAGACCATCTCGATCTCGTGATAGTAATTGAGCTTCTTCGCCTTGAGCACGAGGGCGTTCTCGCCCGCCCTGACCTTTTCGCCCAGAGGGAGGACCCCGAAGGCCCGGTCCAGCCACCATTCCCCCCGGTTGGGGCGGATGGGCGCGCCGTTGATGGTGATCTCGTAGAGGTCCGGCCGTTCCACCACAGCCTGCAGGCTGGCGTTCTCCTTCTCAAGGCTGAACCGGTAGGTAACCACGAAGCCTCCTTCCGCGGGAAATTCCTTCTTCAGGATCTCGTCGCGGAACTGGACGGCGCTGTCCCACGGGTTGCGGTCCAGGCCGTTCTTCTGGAAGGCGAACTTGTTGGCCGCGTAGAAGTAGACCCCCTTCCTCGTCTCGCCTCCCGCCTCGATGTCTACGTAATCCATCGGGAGGACGTTCATGGCGCCGCAACGGCTCACAAAGGTCTCCTGGACCGGAGGGATCGCCTCGACCTTCGCCGTACGCATGGGAGCGGGCTCCCGTTTCTCTTTCGACAGGAACACCAGCAGGCTCCCGCAGGGCGGCAGTTCGAACGCCATCTCCACGCCCTGAGCCGTCGCCTTGAACGCCTGCGGCCCCGGCTTCCCTGACGCGATGTCCCAGCGCTCGATCCCCCGCATCGGCGAGACGACCGTCCCCGCCGACGGGTCCTTGATGCTCGTGTTGACCAGGAAGAGGAGATCGCCGTCAGCGAGGCGCCGCCGATGGTGGAAGAGTATCCCCTTGTCCCCCTCGGCGCGGCACACGGCGAATCCGTCGCCCCCCGCGCCCGCGAGGAGACCGGGCACCGCCGCCTCCTCCACGCGCTTCCAGGAGGCCGCCTTCCCGAGCGCCGTCCCCTTCTCCGAGGGACGCCCGTCCACCCGCGCCGGCGGCTCCCCACAGCAGAGCACCGTCCCGCCGCCCGCGACGAACGTCTCCAGCAGCTCCGCGGTCTTCCCGTACACCGTCTCCGTGAGAGGCGGGATCACGACTGCCCGGTAGCTGCGGCGCCCCACCGTGAACGCGCCGCCCTTCGCGGACCCGTGGCGGGCGATCACGTCCTCACAGCCAAGGTCGTACTCGACCTGCGCCGCCTCGAGCGCGAGGAGCAGCTTCTGGAACCGGTCGCCGAGCGGCTTGAGATCCGCGGTCTGCTGGAGCATCCACGCGGTGGGCGTGGGCTCGAGGACGAGGACGGGATTGACCTGCTCTCTCCGGGTGAGTGCGGCGCACAACCGCGTGGCGTACTCCGCGCGGACGTGGTACGCAGGCCACCACGGCTCGTGGTACGAGAACGACTGCGGGTGGTCGCGCTTCCGGGCCCCGCGGAGCGTGACGTACGAGAGGTGCTCGTCGATGAGGTTGACTCCCAGGACCAGGAGCCAGTCCGCGATCCGCTTCATGTCCTCGAAGCGCAGGTCCCAGCCGCCCGCGCCGTAGGCCTCGCAGAGGACGCGCTTGCGGCCAAGCTGGTTCGCAAGGCTCGCCACCTCGCGCACCGCGCGGACGTTCCCGAACTGGGAATGGACGTCCTCCTTGTACTGGTTCATGAGGCAGTCGATCCCGGGCATCTGCTGCCAGGCGGACATCGCCATGTTGTCCGGGACGCCGACGCAGTTCGGCCACTCGTGCTCCCAGTAGTGGCCGGTGAAGGCGATGCCGCGCTTTTCGCACGCCTCGTAGTACGGCTTGCCCCAGCGCTCGATGAAGAGCTCCAGCTGGAGCCGGTAGTAGTCGTGCCGGATCTTCTTCCAGTCCCCGAGCGGCTTCGCGAGCGACGGGAGGTTCTTGAGGAGGCTGTACCCCCAACGCTTCTCGAACTGGGCGGGGAGGTCGTCCGTCCACGGCAGTCCGCCCGCCGGCCGGAGCTCCGGCTCGTCCGTGAAGCATCCCAGGACGCGCTTGCCGTACTGCGATCCGATCTCGCGGTCGTAGGCCCCCAGCGTGACCTCCAGGAACTTCTCCGTGACGCCCGGGTAAAGGAGATCGACGTAACAGCGGTTGCCGTGCCAGGGGGAGTTCTTGGAGCGGAGCACGGTGGCTACGATGTAATTCCCCTTGGGCAGGCCGCCGGCCTTCGCCTTTTCAGTGATGTCCTCGAAGGCTCCCCCCTTCAGCTCGAAGACGGCCAGCGCGTCGGCGGGCGGGGTGGCCGCCTCCCGGAGCGCCAGCCCCCGGCCGCGCGACTCGGGCATCAGCTCCGGCACGTGCCCGCCCGCGAACCCCGAGGGATAGGAGTTCTCGTCGTAGATCCAGACGTTCATGTCGAGCTTCTCCGCCTCGTCGAGGGCGACCTTCCAGAGGCGGAACCAGTCGGCCGAGAGGTAGGGCGTCATCAGGCCGGGCCGCGGGTGGACGAAGACCTGCCGGACCTTCTGCCCCGCCATGTCGCGCAGGGTCCCCCGGATCTGGTCCTCCGTGAGGAGGTCGTTCCAGACCCAGAGGGGCGCGGTGGCGTACTCGCGGGGCGGGCTGGCGAAGAGCGCCTTCGCCGCCGCGGAATCCGGAAGCCCGCCGGGGACCGGCACGGGCGCGGGACCGGCCTGCGTGCAGCCCGCCAGGAACGCGAGGACCAGCAGCATTGAAGAGCGCATGGTGGCCTCCCTAATAACGACCGAATTCGTACGCCGCGTCGTACATCGCCAGGACGTTGTCCGCCGGGACGTCCGCCTGGATGTTGTGGACGTTGTTGAAGACGTACCCGCCCCCCGGCTTGAAGGCCTCGAGGTTGCGGCGCACGCTCTCGCGGACCTCGGCGGGCGAGGCGAAGGGCAGGACCTTCTGCGAATCGATCCCGCCGCCCCAGAAGACCAGCCGGTCCCCGAACTCCGCCTTGAGCCGCGCGGGGTCCATCCCCCGGGCCGAGACCTGCACCGGGTTGAGGATGTCCACCCCGTTGTCCAGGAGCTCGGGGATGTAGGCGACGGCCGAGCCGCAGGTGTGGTACCAGATGCGGGCCTGCGTGCGCGAGCGGATGAACTGCACGAGCTTCTTCTGGCGGGGCTTCACGATCGAACGGTAGATCTTCGGCGAGAAGAGCGGGCCGTTCTGGCCGGCCAGGTCGTCGCCGATCATGACGACGTCCACCACGTCGCCGACCTCCTTGAGGAAGAGGTCGAACCAGTCCAGCCAGAACCGGAGCGTCCGGTCGATGATCGCCTCCACGGCCTCGGTCTGCTGGATGAGGTCCATCATCAGGCTCTCCAGCCCGCGCATGTACCAGCAGATCTCGTAGACGACGCCCGAGATGCCGCTCACGACCGCATAGGGCGTCTCCTTCCGCAGGCGGAGGGCGCGCTCCCGGAGCCCCGCGAACCGGCTGGGATCGTTCCCCTTCGGGAACGGCCACGCCTTGATCTCGTCGATCGAGAGCCCCGCCAGCGGCGAGTGCGAGATGTCGAAGTAGTAGGGGCGGTCCTCCGGCATCGACCACGTGACGCCGAACTCGTCGGTGAAGTCCTGCCACGTCCGGCCGCCGCGCTCCCGGCGGACGACCCCGCCCTTGAAGCTCTCCGCGCCGCCCGCGAAGACGTAGCGGGTGTCCACGCGCAGGCGCTCCAGCACCGCCTCCGACGGCCGCGCGAGCTGCTGGACGAGGTCCATGATCTCGATCTCTTCCCTGAGCCCGAGGCGGTCGATCAGGTTGCGGTAGGCGATCTTGTGGATGCCCGTCTGGTTCCCTCCGAGGTCGATGGGCACGCGGTCGGGCGCCTTGTGGTTGAGGGCGCGCAGGACCCGCTCGCGGGGCGTCAAGGATGCGTTCGGCATGGCTGTCCTTCCCTATTCGGAGACGAACACGTATTTCCCGGACCCGACCTCGAAGACGGCCGCGCCGCCCTCCATGCGGAGGAACCGCGCGCCCTTCGCCTGGGAGGCCGGCTTCCCTCCCTCGGTGACCGTCCCCGCCTCCTTCGCGGGGATGTGCACCGCGGCGGTCGTGTTGCCGGGGATGACGACCTCCAGGGTGAAGGAGCTCCCCTGCTTCTTCCAGTGGGTGGCGATCGTCCCGCGGACCGAGTCGTAGCGGACCTTCGCCCAGGTCAGGTTCCCCACGGCCTGCGGCTGGATCACCATCCTCGCAAAGCCCGGCCCGTCCGGGTCGGGACGGATGCCGCCGAGCCCGCGGAAGAACCACTCCTCGGCGTGGCCCAGCATGCAGTGGTTCTGGGAGGACCCGGGATTGGTGTCCCACGCCTCGGTGAGCGTCGTGGCGCCCTTCTTGAGCTGGTAGAGGTAGCCCGGCCCCAGGTCCTGGCAGATCATGTCGTAGAGGACGTCGCCGCGGCCGCCGTCGGAGAGGGCCCGCACGACGTAGAAGAATCCCACGTCGCCGGCGGTGACGCGGTTCCCGCGGCCGCGGACGTCCTTCACGAGGCTCTCGAGCACGGCCGCGCGCCGGTCCTCCTCCACGAGGCCGGCCACGAGCGGCAGGGCGCTGGCGGTCTGGCTGTTGCGGTCGTACTGGTTCGAGTCCGGGCGGAAGTACTTCGCGTTGAAGGCCGCGCGCACCCGCGCGGCGAGGTCCGCGTACGTCCGGGCGTCTTCCGCCTTGCCCAGCAGTCCCGCGGTCTTCCTCAGGATCTCGATGTCCTGGCAGTAGATCCCCGTGGCGGTCACGCCCCGAGAGGTGAGCTGGGATTCGCCGGGCCCCCGCGGGCCGATGTCGTACCAGTCCCCCAGCCCGTGCGAGACGATATGGTCCTTCGCCTTCGATCCCAGGTAGGCGACGTACCGTTTCATCCCCTCGTAGTGCTCCTCGAGCAGGCTCCGGTCGCCGTACACCTGCCAGGAGAGCCAGGGGATGAGGACATACGCGCTCCCCCACTCCGGGGAGTCGCGGAATCCCCCGCTGAAGACGGTGTACTCGGGGGCGATGTCGGGGACCATCCCGTTGTCGAGCTGGGCCTCGCGCATGTCCCGGGCGATCTTGGCGAAGAAGCGCGGGACGTCGTAGTTGTGGAAGATGCACCCGGCCAGGAGGTGCGAGCACTCCAGCCAGCCCAGCTTTTCCCGGTGCGGGCAGTCGGTCAGCACGCTCTGCAGGTTGCTCTTGATGGCCGCGTTGATGAGGTCGTGGATCCGGGCGATGTCGGGATTGGAGCAGGAGATCTCGCCCGCGGTCTTCGCGGAGGAGTGGAGGAACTGGCCCGCGAGTTCGAGGAGGCGGGGGGTGGAGCCCTCGCCCTCCGGCGCGGCGCCTTCCACCTGCACGTACCGGAAGCCGTAGTAGGAGAACCGGGGGTGCCATTCCTCCTTCCCCTCGCCCTTCAGGGTGTAGGAGAACCAGACCGGGCCGCCGGAGCTCCGCTGGGAGACGAGGCCGTTCCCGTCGAGGAGCTCGCCGGGGATCATCTTCACCGTCGCTCCCGCGGGGCCTTTCACCGCGGGCCGCGGCCACCCCGAGAAGTTCTGCCCGAGGTCGTGGACGAAGCCGCCCGGCCGCGGCTGCGTGACGCGGGCGGCCTTGAACTCCTGCATCACCTTGACGGGAGGCGCGCCGCGCGACGAGAGGGCGCCTCCGGGGCCGTCCACGGCGCCCGCGGCGCGCCAGGCCGCATCGTCGAAGCCCGCCCGGTCCCACCCGGGCGCCTCGAGCCGCGCGTCGTAGTCCTCTCCGCCGTAGACGCACGAGAAGACGATCGGGCCGGGGGCGGTCTTCCACGAGGGGTCGCTGACGACCGTCGTCGAGGTCCCGTCCTCGTGTTCGACGTTGAGCCGCAGGATCAGCTTGGGGGCGCCGAAGCTCCCCTTGAACTTGACGTAGCGGCCGCCGGGGACGTTGTACATGCCGTTGCCCAGGAGGACGCCGAGGGCGTTTTCCCCGCGGGCGACCATCGGCGTGGCGTCGTACGTCTGGTAGAGGCAGGTCTTGCGGTAGTTCGTCCAGCCCGGCTCCAGGGCGGCGTCGCCGACCTTCTTCCCGTTGAGGCGGAGCTCGCAGTGGCCGAGTCCGCAGACGGAGACGAGCGCGCGGCGGACGGGCTTGTCCACGGAGAAGGCGCGCCGGAAGAGGGGCATCGCCCCCGCGGAGGCGGCCTGGATCTTTCCCCAGGGCTGAATGCCGTGGGCCCCCAGCACGCGGGCGGACTTCCACGCCGTGTCGTCGAAGGCGGCGGTCTTCCAGCCGGGCTCCTCGCGGTCGTGCGATTTCCACGAAGCATCCACGGGAACGACGACGGTCTTCCCCCCGTCGAGGCGGACCGTGAGTTTCCCGACGAGGCCCGCGGGATTGGGGCCGGTGCCGCCGTTGGTCGCGGCCACGGCGAGGACGTTGGTCCCGGGGACGAGCCGCGGGGCGACATCGATCCGCGAGGCGGCTTCCCACTGGTTCCCGCTCCCCGCTTCCTTCCCGTTGACGAAGAGCGTGAATCCGTTGTCCGCGGCCATGAGGACAACGGCCTGCTCCACCCGGGCGCCCGCGGGGAGGTCGAACGTCCGGCGGAACCGGCGCGTGCACGGCGGCGCGTCGATCCCGGGCCCGCCGTCGGCGGACCAGACCCATGAACAGCCGTCGAGGGGATCCTCGGCCACCGACGCGGCGCCCGCGCCGATCCATCGCGCCGGGGCCCAGTCCGAGAGGCCCATCGTCCACTCGGCGGGGGCGCTCCACGCCGAGGGGCGGCCGGCCTCGTCCCAGGCGCGGACCTTCCAGAAGCACCGCGTCCGGGATTTCAGCGGCGCGCCGGCGTACGCCACGAGGTGGGACTGCGCCGACTCCACCCGGCCGCTGTCCCAGAGGTCGCCCTTGTCCTGCGCAAGGAGCGCGGGCGAGGAGGCCACGAGTACCCGGAAGGCCGTCTGCCGGAGGCCGCGCGCGGCGGGATCGACGGGATCGAGGACCCAGCTGAGGCGGGGGCGTTCGGCGTCCACCCCCAGGGGGGAGACCTCATGCTCGCACCGGAGGCCCGCGGGCCGAAGCGACGGCTCCTGAGCCGCGAGGAAGGACAAGCCGAGCCCCAGAAGGATCGTCATCACGACCGGATCACTCCCGCCTCAGGGCGCTCTTCGACTTTTTGGCCTTCTCGTCGAGGTAGGTCCCGCAACCCACCACGATCATCGAGGCGACCAGCGCCGCCAGCCCCAGGGCGATGAGGCGCCGGGTCCGCGCGCTCGTCCCCCGCCACTCCCGCAGGGCGAGGCCCCAGAAGGTGCTGAAGATGATGATGCTGGCCATGTGGAGCGACCAGCTGGAGAAGCCGAACTCGCCCATCTGGGTGGTGCCCATGCTGTAGAAGAAGAACTGGAAGTACCAGGCGACGCCGCCGAGGGCGCAGAAGAGGTAGTTGAAGAGCATCGGCGCGGGCGCCCCGTCCGCCCCCCGGCCGAGGTACTGCCGGCCCGACCGGTTCTTGAGGTTCAGAAGCACGCACCAGACGAAGTTGGTCGTGAAGCCGCCGGCCAGGATCACCACGAGCACGGGGAGGCCCTGCCACAAGGTCGGGGCGCCGTGCTTCAGCGCGATCTTCCCGATCGACTCGCCATGCTCGATCCCGAAGGCCATGGACGCGCTCAGGATCCCGCAGATCACCGCCACGATCATGCCCTTGAAGAAGCTGAACTCGCGGACGGACGCCTTCTTCTGCTCGTCCGTGAGCTCGCGCTCCTTGGACATCCCCGCCATGCCGCTCACCGCGATCCCGGCCAGGCAGACGCCGATCCCGAGGATGAGGATCCGGCCGGGCCAGTCCCCCAGCAGGACCGGGAGCTTGCCCTTGACGATCGGCAGGCCCAGCGTCCCGAAGGCGGCGCAGAACCCGAGCGCGACCGCGTACCCGAGCGAGATCCCCAGGTAGCGCATGGTGAGTCCGAACATGAGCCCGCCAACCCCCCAGAGGACCCCGAAGAACCAGGTCATGAAGAGGTCCTGGGACGGGGCGGCCCGGAGGATCGCCGGCGTGGCGGGGACGATCAGGAGCGCCACCACCCAGGGCGCGATGATCCAGCTGAAGAATCCCCCGGCCAGCCAGTAGGTCTCCCACGACCAGTTGCGGACTTTCTTGTAGGGGATGTAGAAACTGGCGGCCGCCAGCCCGCCGATGGAGTGCAGGAGCACGCCCAGAAAGGGGTTGGCCTCCATGCCGCACCTCCCGCGTCACCCCGCGATACCGGAAATGGCAGGGGCTTTTATCCTCCCCGACCTCCCCCCTCCCTTCTTCCCCACTGCACTATACGGGGCTTGCGGGGCGGTCAGGGCCCCCCGGGAGATGGTCAAAATGGTTTTTTACCTGCACTATTTGATACACTCCCGGGGATGGTCGAAGGGCTCCCCCCCCAGCCGGCGGAGGGCTTCTTCCGCTACCTGCCGGTGGCGGCGGCGGACCGGGCGTGGGGATTGTGGGTGACCGCCGGCGGGACCACCCGGATCCCCGCGCATTCCCCCTACCCGCCCCAGCTCCACCCCGAGGGCTACCACTTTGCCTGGAAGAGCGGGCGCGTCCTCAACGAGTTCCAGTTCATTTACATCACCCGCGGCCGGGGCGTCTTCGAGTCCAAGCCGACGCGCCGGAAGCCCGTGGAGGCGGGCACCCTCTTCATCCTCTTTCCCGGGATCTGGCACCGTTACTCGCCCGATCCCGAGACCGGATGGGAGGAGCACTGGGTCTCGTTCGACGGCCCGTACGCCCGGAAGCTCTGCGGGCGGCCGTTCTTCTCGCCCGCGCAGGCCGTCCTCGTCCCGGGCTTCGACCCCGGGCTTTCGGACGCATACCGCCGGCTGGTCGAGGAGCTGAGGGCGACACGCCTCGGGCAGCCCCCCGTGCTCTCCGCCCTGGCCCACGAGATCGTGGCGCGGACGCGCGCCGCCACGCTCTCCCGGCGGGGGGGCGATCCGGAGATGGAAGCCCTGATGCGGAAGGCGCGGTTCCTCCTCGAGGAGAACGCCCACCGGCGCGTGCGGATGGAGGCGGTGGCGGCGGAACTGCGCCTGGGCTACTCGTGGTTCCGCAAGGCCTTCAAGCGGCACACGGGCCTCTCGCCGAAGCAGTACCTCCTCCAGTTCCGCCTGCGCCGGGCGAAGGAGATGCTGGGCGGGACGGACCTCCTGGTGAAGCAGATCGCCTCCGCGCTCGCCTTCGACTCCCCCTACCACTTCACCAAGCAGTTCCAGAGGAAGGCCGGGATGTCCCCCGTGGCGTGGCGGCGGTTCTCGCGGGGACAGGGCTCCAGGCGCAGGCAATAACCAGGCCGGGGATTCGTTCACGGTGCAGGGATGCGACAGCTGATTCTCGCGGCGGCGGTCCTCGCCGCCGCCCAGGAGCCCGCGCCGCCGCGGACTTATGTCGTCGTCGACACGGGACAGACGCACTGCTTCGGCGACAGCGCCCAGCTCCTGAAAGTCCCCCGGCCGGGCGAGCCCTTCTTCGGCCAGGACGCCTTCTACGAGGGCGCGAAGCCCGCCTACCGCGACAACGGGGACGGCACGGTCTCCGACCTCAACACCGGCCTCCTGTGGCAGAAGACGCCCGAGCTCGACCGCAAGCTGACGTTCGCCGAGGCGAAGGAGCGGGCCGGCCAGTGCCGGCTCGGCGGCCACTCCGACTGGCGTCTGCCCACGATCAAGGAACTCTACTCGCTCATCGACTTCAACGGGAACTGCCGCGCCCGGCCGCCCCGGTGCTATCTCGACACGAAGTATTTCGACTTCCGCTTCGGGGACGAATCGAAAGGCGAGAGGCTGATCGACGCCCAGCACTGGTCGAGCACGGAGTATGTCGGGCTCACCATGCGCGGCAACGCCACGGCGTTCGGCGTGAATTTCGCCGACGGCCGGATCAAGGGCTATCCCCGGGACCGCAACCGCGACGGGCGCCCGATGACGGAGTACGCGCGGCTGGTCCGCGGGAATCCCGAGTACGGGAGGAACCGCCTCGTGGACAACCGCGACGGGACGGTCTCCGACCTGGCCACCGGCCTGATGTGGGCCAAGGCCGACAGCGGCAAGGCGATGAACTGGGAGGAGGCGCTGGCGTACTGCGAGGACCTCGCGCTGGCCGGCCGCGACGACTGGCGCCTCCCGAACATCAAGGAACTGCAGAGCCTCGTGGACTACACCCGGGCGCCCGACGCGCGCGACCCCGACCGGCGCGGGCCGGCGATCGACCCGGTCTTCTCGATGACGGACGGGGAGGGCTGGCTCTGGTCGAGCACGACGCACCTGGAGGGGCCGGGCCGCCAGGGCGGCGCCGCGGCCTACATCGCCTTCGGCCGCGCCATGGGCTCCATGCCGGGCCCCGGCGGGCGGCGGGAGCCCATGAACGTCCACGGCGCCGGGGCCCAGCGCAGCGACCCCAAGCGCGGCGACCCGGCCCGCTACGCCGGCGGCCTCGGCCCGCAGGGCGACGAGATCCGGATTCTCAATTACGCCCGCGCGGTGCGGGACATCGATCCGAAGACGGTCCGGCCCGTCCAGCCCGACGTCACGCCGGTCCCGGTCGCGCCCCCGCCGGGCGGCCGCCCGCCCGGCCCGCCGCGGTAAGGACTGTTACCGCTGTAGCGATAACACTTTCAGGCGCGATCCGACGGGGATACCATCACCGGCCGTGGGGACCGACGGACCCGCCGTAGCCCCAGGAGAGGGCGCCTTCCAGCCCACGCTCTGGACGGTCGTGCTCAAGGCCAAGGACCCCTCCGCGCCCGACCGCCGCGAGGCCCTGGAGCGCCTCTTCCGGGCCTACTGGAAGCCGGTCTACTTCTACGTCCGCCGCACCCGCGACCCGGAATCCGCGCAGGACCTCACGCAGGGCTTCTTCACCGCCTTCATCGAGAAGGACTACCTCCAGTACGTGGACCGCGCCCGGGGCAAGTTCCGGACGTTCCTCGTCGTGGCCCTCCAGCACTACCTGGCGGACGAGCACGACCGCGAGCGGGCCCAGAAGCGCGGCGGCGGGCTCCATCCCCTCTCCCTGGACTTCGCCCGGGCGGAGACCGAGATCCTCCGCCAGCCCGCGGCCTCCGAGACCCCCGAGCGCCTCTTCCAGCGGCGGTGGGCGCTCGAGGTGATCAAGACGGCGCTCCAGAAGCTCCGCGAGGAGTTCAAGTCCTCGGACCGCCTCACCGAGTTCGAGGCCCTCCACCTCTACCTCAGCGCCGGCGGCAAGGGGGCGCCCACGCACGCCGACCTGGCCCGGCGGCTGGGGATCTCCGAGGCCGACGTGAACAACCGCGTCCACCGCCTCAAGAAACGGTACCGCGAGATCATCATCGAGGAGGTCCGCGCCTACTCCGGCGGCGAAGAGGAGGCCCGCGAGGAGCTCCGGGACCTCTTCTCGGCCTTTTCGTAGAGAGCCGCGGATTTCTTTAAAACCCCCGCGCCCCTTTCCTCTTTATAGGGTGTCATGGAAGCCCCCCCCGCGAGCTGTCCGAGATGCGGCGAGCCCTTCCCCGAGGGCCTGGAGGCCCGCGACTACGAGGGCATCTGCCCCCCCTGCCTCGCCGCCCTCGCCGTGGAGGGCGACGACGCGCCCGTCCCCAGCACCGTCGAGGACGACGCGTTCGCCAAGGCCAGGAACGACCCGCCGCCCCTCAAGCGCGGGGGGACCTTCCGCGGCATGGAGGTCCTCGAGGTCATCGGCCAGGGCGGCATGGGGGTCGTCTACAAGGCCCGGCAGATCGACCTCGACCGCGCGGTGGCCCTCAAGGTCCTCTCGCCGCGCCTCGCGGCGGCCGACCCGGAGTTCCCCCGCCGCTTCGCCCGCGAGGCCCAGGCGCTGGCCGCCCTCGACCACCCCAACATCGTCCGCGTCCACGAGATGGGGCGCGAGGCCGACCTCTGCTACCTCGGCATGGAGCACGTGGACGGCGTCAACCTCCGCGAGCTCCTGGTCCAGAAAAAGCTCCCCCCCGAGCAGGCCCTCCGCATCG
The DNA here is from genome assembly GCA_964395295.1 of uncultured Planctomycetales bacterium. Taxonomy (GTDB): domain Bacteria; phylum Planctomycetota; class MHYJ01; order MHYJ01; family JACPRB01; genus CAYNDR01. The sequence goes on along the minus strand of CAYNDR010000003.1, from coordinate 36,923 downwards.
TCCCCCAGCTCTGCGACGCCCTGGAGTACGCCCACTCGCGGGGCGTGATCCACCGCGACATCAAGCCGGAGAACATCATCCTCTCGCGGTCCGGCGCCGCCAAGGTCGCCGACTTCGGCCTGGCCAAGATCATCCGCCGGGACGAGACGGTCCCCTCCACCCTCACGCAGACCAACGTCATCATGGGGACGGCCGATTACATGGCCCCCGAGCAGCGCGACAGCATGAAGGGGGCCGACCACCGCGCGGACATCTACTCGCTGGGCGTGGTCCTCTACGAGATCCTCACCGGCGAGCTCCCCGTGGGGCGGTTCGATCCCCCGTCGCGGCGCGCGCGGCTGGACGCGCGGGTGGACGACATCGTCCTCAAGGCCATCGAGCGCGACCCGGAGCGGCGCTACCAGCGCGCCAGCCACATGGGGCGGGACCTGGACCAGGTGGCCTCCTCCAGCCCCGCCCCCTCGCCCGACTGCCCCATCGTGGACCTCGACACGGGCAAGCAGGTCGGCCTCTCCGCCGGCCGCCGCCTCGCCGTCCGGACGGTGGCCTGCCCGCTCGCGGTGAGGGGCTGGGACAAGGAGGAGTTCGCCTTCCGGATCGAGGGCGACTACCAGTTCGACGCGGAGGCGTCCACGCCCCTGCTCCAGTCGCAGGTGGAGACGCGCTCGGTGACCGTCTTCTGCCCGCGGGGCGCGGACCTGGACCTCGTGGCCGCCGAGGGCGCGGCGCGGGTCGCGGACGTCCGGGGGAGCCTGAGCGTCCGGATCCCCGAGGGCGACCTCTCGGTGGCCGCGCACGAGGGCCCGCTCCGCGTCCACGCCGGGCAGGGCCGCGTGGCGATCGACGGCCTCAAGTCGGAATACTTCGAGGTGCGGTCCCGCGCCGGGACGGTGGAGATCGGCGGCCTGGAGCTGGCGCGCGGCCGCGGGCAGGTGGAGACCGAGGGCGCCGCGGTGTCGGTCCATGCCTCGCCGGGCTCGTCCTTCCGCTACTACCTGGAGACGAGGTCGGGGAAGGTCGAGGGCGCCCCTTCCGGGCAGGTCGGGGGCGGCGCGGGCTGGCTCACGGTGCGGACCGTGGGCGGGGACATCGCGTTCGTCCCGCCGCCCTTCGCGCTGGAGGGCGTGAGGAACTTCATCGCCCAGCTCACCCCGCGCCAGGTCGAGAAGATCGGCGTCTACGTCATCGTCAACGCCGCGCTCTTCGTCTTCTTCGTCGCGGTGGCCGGCACGGCGGTGCCCGCGGTCTGCGTGGCCGTCTTCTGGGGGATGGCGCTCGCCCTGGAGCTGTGGAAGGGGTACGTCCGCCGCGGGGGCGCGGTTCCGGAAGTCCTGCGGTCCCTCATGAACCTCGTGCCCACGCCCCCGCCGCAGGCCCCGCCCCCGCCGGTGCGGCCGCGGGCGAGCGCCCTGGCGGCCTTCGCGCTCCTCGGGGGCATCCTCTCGGCGCTGGTGGCCGGGGCCGCGGCGATCGTGGTCCTGGTGGAGAGCGGAGGGGCGGACATCTCCCTCACGGACTCCGGCGTCAGGGACCTGCGCCGGGCCGGATTCGTCCTGGGCACCCTGGCCTTCGGGCTCTCCACGGTCGCCTTCATCCTGGGGTGGGCCTCCGGCGGGCACATCGCGGAGGCGCGGGGACTCCTGCGGGGGCGCGGGACCGCCCACGCGGGGATGCTCCTGGCGCTCGCGGCCTTCGCGGCGGCCGTGGGATACGTGCGGCCGCACCTGGGGTCGCTCCAGCAGGAAGGCGCGAGGGCGCGGGACGCGGCCCGCCGGTTCATGGACGCCCTCGGCGAGAGGGACTTCGAGGCCGCCTCCGCGCTCATGACCGAATCCCTCCAGGCCAAGCTCCCCCCGTCGAAGCTCGGGGAACGTCTCGGGACCGGCCGCGCCTCCCGCGGGGACTGGTGGGAGAGGAAGGGGATCGTTCACGCCCGCATGGGGGCGGCGCGCACCTCCTGCCAGGTGATCTACAGGGACAGGGCTTCCGGGACGAAGCTGGGCTGGATCGACCTGGAGCGGCGGGACTCCTGGAAGGTCTCCGGGATCGATCAACTTCCTCTTGCCACGGGGGCCCGATCGCCATGAACGCCGCCGTCGGACTGGCCCTCCTCCTGATCGCGGGGATCATCGGCCTGGGGGTCATCGCTCTCGCCGCCGCGGCCAGGCGCCGGAAGAAGAAGGCCGAAGAGGAGCCCCTCCGGGACACGCGGCTGAGCTTCCTTGCCGCCATGAGCTTCCTGTGCGGGCTGGGGGCGACCCTCCTCCTCGTGGCCGCCTCCATCGTCTCCCTCGTCGTGACGTATGGCGACGTCGCGGGCTGGGACGGCTTCGACCGGAGGCCCGTCCGGCTGGCGGCCCAGATCGTCTTCTACCTCAGCCTGGTCCCGGCGGCGGGGGCGCTGGCCTTCGCCCTCGGGGCGCGCGGCGCGATCCGCGAGAGCCGGGAGGAGCTCCGCGGGAAGTCCCTCTACCGCTCGGGGGTTCTGCTGGCCCTCATGACGGGCGTCTTCACCCTCATGGGATTCAAGGCGCTGGCGGAACCGGAGGATGCCGGGGGGGCGTCCCGCGCGACCGTGGAGGAGGAGACGCCCCGCGGTTATCTGGGCGTAGAGGTGGACCCCGGCGAGACTGCGGGAGCCGTGCGGGTGAAGGCGGTGGAGGAAGGCAGTCCCGCCGCGGCGGCCGGGCTCAAGGCGGGCGACGTCATCCGGGCCGCCAGGGCCAGGACCCGCCGGGACGGCGTCACGCTCTTCCCCGGGGCCGTCTGGAACGGGACGAAGGAATCCTTCCAGGCGTGGATCGAGGGCCTCCGGCCGGGGGACGGCGTCGTGATGGAAGTGCCGGCGCCCGACGGGACCGGCCTGCGCGAAGCGGTGCTCGGCACCCATCCCGTGTCGACGCTGACGGCGCTCCTCCGCGAGCAGGGTTTCGACGGCGAGCGCCTGGCCGTCCTCAAGCCCGCCGCGGCGCGCCTGAAATTCAGGGTCGACGAGATCGTCCGGATCTGCGCCGCGTTCGACTTCGACGACGGGAAGCTCGGCGCGATCCGGGCGTGCCTGCCGGGGCTCGTCGATCCCCGGAACGCCTTCCAGCTCATGGGGTCGCTGGAGTCCCAGCCGGCGAAGGACGATCTGGGGCGCCTCCTCGAGAAGCTCCCGCCCCCTCAGCGGTAGCGGTAGGACCGGTCCTGCGACCGGTTCACGAAGCCGGGCATGTCGGCCTCCGGGACCTCGTGCGCCTTCTTCGATCCCTCCGCGATGGCCTTGAGCATCGCCTGGTAGTCGGGGTCCGAGGCGTCCTTGAACTGGAAGCCCTTCGCCGGGATGCCGCGGCCGCCCGCGGCCTTGGCAAGGTGCGCCGTCAGCGCCGGGCTCCACTCCGGACGCGAGAGGTCGATCCAGGACCACATTGTGCCGCGGTCGAACCCGAACTCGTGGGCGGGGATGTCGCCGTGGCACGAGGCGCAGCGGTTCCGGTAGACGGGCGTGAATCCCTTCGTGTACCAGTCGTGGAGATCCTTCGAGTCGGGCTTCCCCCACTTGTCGCGGTTGGAGAGCGCCTCGGTGCGGGCGTAGTCGGTGGTGGCGTAGTAGGGGATCATCGCGTCGATCCACTCGTGGATCAGGCGCCGGTCGGCGTCGGGCACCGCCTTCTTGCAGTGCTCCGCCGTGAGGTATCCCGGCAGGCGGCTGGCCAGCGAACCGCTGGTCCTGGGCCTGTACGGATACTGGATGCCGTTCAGCAGGTGCAGGGTCTGCACCAGCGGCAGGTCCCGGCTGCGGCCCGTGTAGAGGTCCCGCGACCGGGCGTCCGACCGGGAGCGGATCACGAGGCTGTCATAGGACATGTTGAAGAAGCGGGTGTATCCGCCCGTCAGCAGGAGGCCGCCGGCAGGATCGGTGCCGCCGTGGCAGTTCACGCAGTTCCGGTCGAGCACCGGCTGGACGACCACGGGGTAGTCCAGGATGCCGGCGTTGCCCCACGGCGGCAGCGCGAGCGGCGTGGGAGGACGCTGGAGCGCCAGGGGGACGCGGCGGGCGGATGGACCGGCCCGCGCGCGGTCCTCGTGGCAGCCGATACAGCCCTGGACCTCGCCCGGCATGAGCTGGGCGGCGGAGGTCATCCGCTGGAGTTCCCGCCCCTCCGCGTCGCAGATCTGGAAGTAAAGCTCCTTGCCCGCGGGGGCCTCGAAATAGGCGGACCCGTCAGCCTCCACCGGCGCGTAGCCCCACAGGCGCTTGGCATAGTAAGAGCCCGCCCCCATCAGCGGCCCCTGGTCGTAGACGAAGTGCCACGTCCGGTCCACGGTCTTCGGGAGCTGCTCCATGATGCGGATCGACGCGACCTCGCCGCGGCGGACCGCCGGCTCGACGCCGACATGGACGTCCGAGACCACGAACCGCCCGATCGGCACGTCGGCCGCCCGGGGCTGTCCCGGGGGCGCGGCCGGGACGTGGAAGACGGCCCCCTTCCCGTTCGGCGTCTCGCCGGCGACCGACGCCGGCACGGGGCGCGGCACCGCGGGCATCGGATAGAAGCAGCTCGTGGAGGGATCGTCGTAGACCCTCACGAAGTTGTCCATCTCGTCGAGGAGGCCGATCCGGAACCGGTGGAGCCCGCCGCCGCCGTACGAGACGAGGAACCGGCACTGGTCCACCGGATACGGATCACGGTACGACCAGAACTGGTCGAGGTCGAGGACCGACGGGAACTCGCGGGTGATCCAGCGGAATCCCACGTCGCGGGGCGCCTCCGGGCCGTTGCGGTTGGTGACGAGGCCGATCGCTCCGTGGGGCGTGTGGTGGTGCGGGGCGAAGGTGCAGACCACGGCGTCGCGCCCGGGGATCTCGCGCGCCTGCCACCGGGTGGGCGGGTCCCAGACGGTGTTGCCCTGGTAGAGCTGGAACTGGCGCCCGTCGGGGTACTGGGTCCACAGGCTCTGGCGGTAGGTCAGGGTCACGTCGACGTACTCCCAGCGCGTGAAGATCAGGCGGCCGTCCTGAAGGATGTTGAGCCCGAAGTCGGTGAGGGTGTTGGTGCTGAGGTCCCGCGCGTTGGAGCCGTCGCGGTCCATGACGTGGACGTGCATCGAGGGGCCGGACTGGCAGACGGTGTGATAGCCCGGCGTGCGGCTCGACAGGAACGCGAGGCGGCCGTCCGGGAGCGGGACGGGGCAGACGTTGTAATGCGGGCCGCGGGTGATCTGCCTGAGGTCCCGCCCGTCGATGCCCATCTCGTAGATCTGCCAGCACTGCCCGCCGTCGCGGCGCATGGAGAAGAAGACGGTCTTCGCGTCGTACGAGAGGTTCAGGTCGAAGATCAGCGACTTCGGGTCCTCGAAGAGGACCTTCGCGGGGGCCTCGGGCCGCGACGGGTCCCAGAGGCGGATGCTGCAGCCCCACTTGCCGTCGTGCGGCTGGCTTTGCCAGACGTAGTTGGGCACCGCCCCCGACCGCAGGGGCGAGCCGGTGAAGAAGACGATGGGCGGCAGGGTTCGCGCCTCGGCGCGGAAGAAGTCCTCGGCCTCGGACGCCGCCTGGCGCACGGCGGCGAGCATCGCGGGGAAACCCTCGCGGGAATAGGGGAACGCATCGGCGTCCATCAGGACCCGCCCGGCGCGCCCGGCCAGCCTGGCGAGGCGGTCGAGGTAGGCCTGCGTGTCGGGCCGGGGCGTCCAGGACCGGCGCTCGCGCTCGACCATGGTCGAGGGCGGAGGCTCGGCCCGGAGCGACCGCAGGGGCCGCGCGGCCTCGTCCAGCTCGCGGGAGGCCAGGTAGAGTTCCTCCGCCGCGGGCGATCCCTCGGCGGCGCGGCGGCGCCAGGCCTCCCCGCCGCGCACCGCCCGCGCGAAGCGCCAGGCCTCGCCCTTCCCCGCGCCGATCCAGAAGCCGGCCACGACCACGGCGGTGCTCCCGCCGGGACGGGACGGACGGCCCAGGTTGGTCACGGCCAGGCGGTGCCGGCCGGGAGGGAGGTCGCGCGCCAGGAGGGTGCGCGGCGCGCGGCTCGTGTCGACCGTCTCCGCCGCCCGGCCGTCGACCTCGACCCGGGCCAGGCCCATCGCGCGGCCCGTCTCCTCGAAGATCACCAGGCCCTGTCCCAGCGTCCCCGAGCGGTTGGACATCTCCGCCGAGGTCCCGATGAAGTCGAGTTCCACCGACGCGCCGGCCGCGTCGGAACGCATGCCGAAGAGCGAGCCGGGGGCCGACGAGACGGTGGCCTGCCAGGGGCCGGAGAAGCGGACGCGGGAGTCGTCCCAGCGGACGAAAAGGGGGCCCGAGGAGTCGTCGAACACGCCGTCCTCGATGCACCAGGCGAGCGGCCGCGCCGCCTCGGGGAAGTCGCGTCGGATCCGCTCCACGAGCCCATCGCGTGCCTTGCCGGGCCGGAGGTTGGCGAGACTCGCGCGCGCCGTCTCCTGCCACGTGGCCTTCCGGACATACCCTTCGCCGCGCGGCTCGAAGGGGACCGCCTTGCGGGTCCCGCCGGCGCTGACCCACAGGTTACGGTAGCGCGCGGGCCTCTGCCACGTGCGGAGCGCCACCTGCCCTTCCGCCAGAGGATGTTCCCTGTCCTCGTACTGGAGGACGATCTTCCCGCCGACGTGCACCTCCAGCGTCTTCTCCGTCATCTTCACGACCAGCGGGATCCACTGGTTGACGGGGACGTCGCAGGGGACGTTGCGGATCGGCTCGAAGTTCTGCCGGTGGCGGCCGAGGACGAGGCGCCCGGCGGCCTCGAGGGCGACCTCGTAGCCGCTGAACCGGTCGGCCCCCTCGCCGGGGTCGGTGACCTTGACGAGGAGCCCGGCGTTGCTCGCCCGACGGTCCGGCAGGAGGACCTCGACGCCGACCTCGCCGGCCGAAAAAGCCGGCGCGTCGAGGAGGAGCTTGGGGCCGTCGCCGCCGTCGGCGTGGAGTTCCCCGTCGCGGACGGCCCAGCGGCCGCCGTAGGGGGTGAACCCCCGGGGCGCCTCCTCCTGGGCCGCGGCCCCTCCCAGGACCAGCGCCGCCAGGGCCAGTCCCGCCAGCCTCGCCATCGCGCCTCCTCCTGCCGCCCATGCAACGAAATATGTTGTCACGTGTCAACTATTTCTTGACTCCCCCCCGGCGGCCGGCTACGCTGGAATCGCGGAGGTCCGGCGATGGCGACGATGGCCGACGTGGCGCGCGCGGCGGGCCTCTCCCGCTACACGGTCTCCAAGGCCCTCAACGGCGACCGCACCGTCCGCCCCGCCGCCCGGGAGAGGATCCTGGCGGTCTGCCGGAGGCTCGACTACACGCCGAACCCCCACGCCGTGGGGCTGGTCCGGGGGCGGGCGAACCTCCTGGGCCTCATCGTCAGCCAGATCACCGATCCCTTCTACGGCGAGATCATCGAGGCCGCGGACCGGACCGCCCGCGGGCGCGGCACCCAGGTCGTCGTCCAGTGCTCCTACGGGCAGGCCGCGCTGGAGGAGCAGATCCTCCGGAACCTCCTCGCCCTGCGGGTCCGCGGCCTCGTCGTGGCCCCCGTCATGAGCGGGGAGAACCGCGGCCTCTGGGAGCGCGCCGAGCGGGCCGTGCCGGTGGTCTTCATCGACCGATTCTTCAAGCGGAAGTGCCACTATGTCATGAACGACCACTACAAGGGGGCCCGCCTCGTCACGGAGCACCTGCTCGAACGCCGCCGCCCCGCCGCCTACCTCGGCAGTGCCCACGGCCGGCTCAACAGCGCCATCGTGGACCGCGAGCGCGGCTACCTGGACGCCGCGGCCGCCCGGGGGGCCCGGCCCGTCCTCATCCCCCTCACGAACAGCCGTGCGGGGCGCGACACCGAGGAGTTCGGGTACGAGAACATGAAGGCGCACCTCCGGGAGGCCCCCCCTCCCCCGGCCCTCTTCTGCGCCACCGACGCGATCGCCCTGGGGGCCATGTTGGCCCTCTCGGAGCGCGGCCTCAGGCCCGGGAAGGACGTCCTCGTGGCGGGCCACGACGACCTGCCCTTCAGCGCGTACGCGAACCCGCCCCTGACGACCGTGCGCCAGCCCAAGGAGGAGATCGGCCGGCGGGCGGTGGAGGCGGCGCTGGAGCTGGCGAGACGGCGGCGGAAGGGGGAGTTCGTCCGCAAGGTCCTGCCCCCCGATCTCGTCGTCCGCGCCTCCACGAATCCCGGCCCCGGCGGCTCCCCCCGCCGTGCCCTAGGGAGGACTCGGGAAACCGCCTGAGCGGGCCGGGATTCCCCGTTCCCGCAACATCCGGCGAGTCTCCTTGCGGAGGCGAAAAGCTCGACGGGCATGACCGTTGCCTCGCCCACCGCCGGCTCATGCGGCGCGCCGCCCGGCAGGTTATCGCGCCGCGCCCGAGAGCAGCTTCTTCATCCCCTCGCCCGGGGCATCGCCGATCAGGAAGCAGCCCTCGGCATTGCCGAACCAGTGGCGCCCGTGGCCGGGATGGGGCGACAGCTCGGGAGGTCGGGCGAACGACTCCGTCTTGACGAAGAGCGCGTTCCTGATCCGGTAACCTTTCCCCCCCTCCCGCCAACTCCTCATGGAGGACGGCGAGGCGCCGGCCGGGGCTTTTTCGGGAACCCCGCCCGGCCCCCCCGGCGTCCAAGGATCAGAAATGCGGAGATGCCTATGAGAACCCTGCTCGCCTCCCTCGCCTGCCTCTCGATGGCCGCCGCCGCGTGGGCCGACGGCTTCATCGTCGACCGCCGCCACCCCCGGCCGGTGGCCGACCTCTTCACCGTGAAGAACCACATCGTCACCGTCTCGATCGACGACCAGCAGGCCGTGACCGAGATCGACCAGGTGATCAGGAACATCTCGGGGCAGATGTCGGAGGCGGTCTACCTCTTCCCCGTCCCCAAGGACGCCCATATCTCGGGCTTCGACATGTGGATGGGAGAGCGCAAGGTGGAGGGGGAGATCCTCCCGGCCGACAAGGCCCGCCAGATCTACAACGACATCGTCCGCTCCAAGCGCGACCCGGCGCTCCTGGAGTACGTGGGGCTGGGGGTGTACCGGTCGAGCGTCTTCCCGTTCGCGCCGGACGAGGAGAAGCACCTGAGGATCCGGTACAGCGAGCTCCTGAAGAAGGAGTCGGGGCTCATCCGGTACGCCTATCCGCTCAACACGGAGAAGTTCTCGAAGTACCCCCTGGAGGAGGCGCGCGTGGAGGTGACGGTCCGCTCGAAGGGGAAGATCAAGACGGTCTACTCGCCGACGCACGCGATCAACGTGGCCCGCGGGAGCGAGACGACGGCGCGGGCGACGTGGTCGGTGCGGAAAGACATCCCGCGGACGGACTTCGAGCTCTATTACTCGACGGACGAGGGGGAGATCGGGGCGAGCCTGCTGACGTACCGGCCCGATCCCCGGGACCCCGGCTTCTTCCTGTTCCTGGCCTCCCCCCGCGTGGAGACCGGCGGCCGGGTGGAGCCGAAGGACATCGTGTTCGTGCTGGACAAGTCGGGCAGCATGAGGATGGACAACAAGATCGGGCAAGCCCGCGACGCGCTGACGTACTGCCTGAGGAGCCTGAACGCCGGGGACCGCTTCGGGGTGGTGGCCTTCAACGACCGCGTGGAAAAGTACGCGGACAGGCTGGCCACGTTCAGCGAAGCGGAGAAGGAGAAGGCGGCGGCGTACGTGTTCAAGATCGAGGCGGACAGCGGGACGAACATCAACGACGCCCTGACGGAGGCGCTGTCGCTGTTCGAGGCGGGGGATCGGGTGAAGATCGTGGTGTTCCTGACGGACGGGCTGCCGACGGTCGGGGTGACCCAGGTCGGGGACATCGTGGAGAACGTGGCGGGGGCGAACGCCGCGAAGGTGCGGGTGTTCACGTTCGGGGTGGGGTACGACGTGAACACGATGCTATTGGACAAGATCGCGCGGGAGAACCGCGGGGACTCGGAGTACGTGAAGCCGGCGGAGAACCTGGAGACGCGGGTGAGCGGTTTCTATTCGAAGGTGCAGTCCCCGGTGCTGGCGGACGTGAAGGTGGACTGGGGGGGGATCCGCCCCCGGGACCTGCTGCCGCGGCAGGCGCCGGACCTGTTCCGGGGGGGCCAGATCGTGCTGTCGGGGCGGTACGAGGGGGCGGGACCGGCGAGGATCGCGGTGACGGGGATGGCGATGGGGCGGGAACAGCGTTTCGAGTTCGAGGTGGTGTTCGAGGAGCGGTCGGAGGGGACGAAGAAGCTGTTCGTGGAGCGGCTGTGGGCGCAGCGGCAGATCGGACAGCTGCTGGACCAGATCCAGCTGTACGGAAAATCGCAGGAGCTGGTGGACGAGGTGATCCGGCTCTCGATGAAATACGGAATACTGACGCCCTACACGTCGTACCTGGTGCGGGAGGACATCGCGCTGGGGGATCGCGAGAGGGGGCGTTCCGAGGCCGAGCGCGCGCTGAAAGCCTACGAGGGAGCGGCGGCCGGCAAGCCCGCGACGACCCTCGCGGCGACAAAGGGAGAACTGCGCCGGGGGGCCAGGGTCCAGAACGGATTCGGGGGGGGAGCGCCCGGCTACAAGGACGCCGAGGGCAACGAGGTCGAGGTCAAGACGATCAGGATCGTCGGGCGCCGGACCTTCTTCCTGCGGGGCGGGATCTGGCGGGAGGCCGACACGCCCGAGAAGGCCGATCCCGTGACGGTGAAGTACTACTCGGACGAGTTTTTCAAGCTCCTGGAGGAGAATCCGGAGCTTAACCCGGTCGCCACGCTGGACGCCGACGTGATCGTCCGCATCGGCGAGTCGTATTACCGGCTGGCCAAGTAAGGCCGGGGCTAATCGACGACCTTGAGGTTCCGGACGACGGCCCTCCGGAGCTCCAGGTCGTCCACCTCGCCCCGCTTGGCGTACAGGACCTCGTTCGCGGCGCTTACCAGCAGGGTGAACGGGAGCCCGCCCTCCCCGCCGGCGCCGAGCGCCTCGCGCACCGCGTCGGCATCCCCCGCGAGGAGATTCTTGTTCGAGGCGGGCGGGAAGACCTTCCTGAGCGCGGCCAGGACCTCCTCCTTCCGCCTGGGGTCGCCGATCGCCACCGTCGTGAGCTCGAAGTTGCGCCGGCGGTACCAGTGGTTCGCGGTGCACACCTTCGCGAGCTGGGAGGCGTCTGAGAGGGACCACACGTGGACCAGGCGCACCTTGCCCGAATCGTTCTTCCGGACCGCCCGGACCGCCTCGGCGTCCGCCGGCTCGACCGCCACGGGCTCGCGGGCGATCCGCTCGTTGTACGCCTTCACCGAATCCTTCTTATGCGGCCACTTGGTGGAGCAGCCCACCGGACGGGTCGACGCCACGGGCGGCGCCTTCCCCTCCAGGAGAGCGTCGATGGCGTTGCGCAAGTCATGGCTCTTGACGGAGCCCCCCCCCTTCGGCGAATCGTCGATCCGGCCGGCGTACCGGAGGTTCCGCTCGCCGTCGAAGAGGAAGCAGTGGGGCGTCGCCGCCGGCCCGTAGGCCTGCGAGACCGCGTTGGGCTCACCGTCGTAGAGGAACGGGTAGTTGATCCCCTTGTCCCGCGCGCGGATCTTCATCGACTCGAAGGAGTCGTCGAGATCCGTGTAGCCCAGTTCGTCCATGCGCACCGCCTCCGGACAGCTGGGCGAGATCGCCGCCACGGCCACGCCCTTGTCCCGGTAGTCCTCGGCGATCTTCTTGAGGCGGTCCGTGTACCTCTGCGAGGTCGGGCAGTGGACCGTGTCGAAGACCACGAGCAGGAGCTTCGCGGAATCGAAGTCCTTGAGCGCGTGCGTCTTCCCGTCCACGCCGGGGAGGGAGAAGTCGACCGCCTTCGACCCGAGGGGGAGCGGGGGGTGCCGCGGCTCCTGGGCAACCGGCGCGAGCAGGCACAGCGCGAGCAGTCCATGAACCCGCATGCTCTCGACCTCCCTTACGGCCGGACCTTGACGTCCCGGACGAAGGCATTCGACTTGACCTCGGCCGGCGCCAGCGGCTTCCCGTTGACCGCCACGTTCTCGAACGTGACGCCCTCCACCGCGTGCCCCTCGTCGAATCCCGTGAGCTCGATGCGCGGCTTCTCGGCCGCGGCCCGGATGTTCCTGAAGACCACCCCCTGGATGCGCCCCCGCTCCTCGTCCCGCGTCCAGACGGCCTTCCCGATCCACAGCGAGATCAGCTTCTGCGACTCCTCGATCCGGATGTCCTCGAACCGGATGTTGGCGATCTTCGCCGAGTCGCAGTGGTACACCCGCATGGACCACTCGCGCCCCTTGTCGCGGACCACGTCGCAGTCCTTGAAGAGGACGTCCTCCACCGGGTCCCTCAGCTCCGCCCCCACGCTCAGGGCGTGCGCCACCTCGTTCCAGAGCACGCAGTTCTTCGCGACGATGCGGCGCACCTCCCCCTGCCCCTTGTCCGACTTCACCACGATGAGGTCGTCGAGCGTCCGGATGAAGCACCCCTCCACCGTCACGTCCCGGCTGTTGCAGATGTCGATCCCGTCCGAGTTCGCCCGGTACCCGATGAGCTTGACGTTCTTCACCGTCACCCGGTCCGACCGGCGGATCGGGATCGTCCAGGTGCTCGAATCGCGGAGGATCACGCCCTCGATCGAGATGTCCTGCCCCTGCACGTAGAGCGGATGGCGCGCGTGGGTCGTGCATCGCCCCGCGTCCACGATCCCGCGGCCGCGGAAGGCGATGTTCTTCCCCCGGAGATCGAAGGTCGGGGGGTAGTTCTTCAGGCCGCTGTAGCCGCTGATCGAGAACTTCTCGTCCGGCCCGATGACCGCCCGCACCACCGCGCCGCCGGCGACGTAGACGGTCTTGCCGTCGCCCACGACCACGCGGGTCACCTCGTGGATGCCGGGCCCGTAGTAGATCACGTTGGGATCGTTCGGGGCCGGCGCGCCGGCCTCCATGGGGTTGGCGAAGACCTGGAGCGAGTTGACCCAGTTCCCGTTCACCTCGAGGACGAGGTTCCGGGGCTCCGGGATCGTGAACGTCAGGCCCTTCCCCTGGACGGCGGGGACGATCTTGAAGGACGCGGGCAGGACCCGGGCCTCCCGGATATCCTCGGGGCAGGTCACGGCCACCTTGACCGCCCCCTGCATGTCGAAATACGCGAACGAGGCCGTCTCGAAGTAGTCGGCGGAGTTCTTCTTGTCGTCCATCGCCTTCCAGCGGCGCGCCGGGTCGCGGGGGGCCACCCGGGCGGCGTTGACGGGGACGTCCTTCCCCTCGACCTTCACGGCGAAATCCTTCGACAGCTCCTCCCCCGCGGGCGCGGGATAGACCTTCACCGTGCCGCCGGCCCCGGGGGCGCTCCCCACGAGCAGGAGGCCGATCGCGGCCGCGAGGAGTCCGTTCAGGGGTCTATGCCGCCGGCACATGGTTTCATGCTACACTACACGCGCGAGGTCCCTGAAGTTCATCCCCCCTTTTCCGGCCTCGGCGCCGCCTCATGCCGGGCCACGCCCGGGTCTCCGGCGCCGGAATCTGGACGGACCCGACCAACGACCGCTGGGACCATCGCCCCTGGTGCCTGGGTCGACAGCCTACCGGGAGGTATCCTCGCCACAGTCCCACCTCGGCCTCTCCGGGAAGGCCGGGCGCGGACCGATGCAGCGGTGCGGGCCGCTCGGCGGCCGGGTGGCGCCCACACAGGGGGCGGCTTCGTCTCCCTGGAGGGATTAACAGTTACGGCAAACTCGATGGCCCACGGGAAGGCGTCCGCGGGCCCCTCCGTGGCGAGCCAGCTTTTCAACGAGGCTTTGAGCCCGTCGATCTTGCGCTGAAGCGCCTCCTTCTCGTTGCCATGGGATCGGAGGTAGTCCGCCTTTCTGTCCCGCAATTCGCGGACTGTAACGGCCGTAAGCCGCTCGGTGTCGGAGAAGACGGCCTCCGGGTCACGGCCGGCAAGAGCATCGCCCTGCTCGATCTTGAAATCGAGGTTCGGCAGGGCCGGCGGGGCATCCCCTTCGTATTCGACCGCAAGGGAAAGCCACAGGCGCAGGCGGGCGATGTTTACCGCGAAGGAGTCCTTGTCCACCCCGTAGAGGTTGCGCTCGATGATCTCCAGTTTGCGGTCGTGCGAGGTCGCCGCTTCCGGCCCTTGGTTGGTGGCGAAGAGAGACGTGCGAAGGTCAAGCAACTCATGGAGCATCCCCAGGAGATAGGCGCCGGAGCCGCAGGCCGGGTCGCAGACTGTGACCTTGCGGAGGGCCTCCAGCACGCCCTCGGCGTTGCGCAGGCCGCCCGCCCTGTGGCCGTGGACGAACTCCTCAATCGCGGCCCTACTCTCCCCTTTGCAGCGGTCGGCGAGGAATTCCACGAGCGCCTCACGACACATGAACGAGACGATCGGCTTTGGAGTGTAGTAGCTCCCCTGCTCGTGGCGGCCGGTGACCAGTTCCTCGAATACTTTCCCCAGCATCTCGGGATCTACGGCGACCTCAACGTCGAGCGGCGTGCTCTCGGCGACGGTGAAGTTGTATCGGTCAAAGAGCCCGGAAAGGATGGAGTTGATCGCCTCGTCAGGCACCACGATCCCGGCGCGGTCGTCGGAGCCGTCCTCGGCCCTTTCAAACAGGCCGCCGTTGAGATAGGGCACGACGCCGAACCGGGGATCGATGGCATCGCGCGGGCGGTCGGTCCGATTGAGACCCTCAAAGAACAGGGGCACGAGGTGGTCACGATAGAAGCTCGTGCCCCGGGAGCGTCGGGCGGTGTAGGCATCCCAGAGGGCCGCCAGATAATCGTTCCGCGCCCCGAGCCGCAGCCAGCCCTTGCGGGCCACGAACGCGAGGAACATGAGCCGGTTGAAGAGACGCTGCGTGAAGAGGCGCAGAGGCTCCTGGTCCGGCCATGTGGGGCGGATAAGTTCTTCGACGCGCTCGAAGATGCGGCGATAGTCGCCGAAGAACTCCTTGAAGAGAGGCTCTACCTTGAACGCGTCGAGCAAGTCCTGAAGCGTGGCGTCGCGGCCCCGCTGGGAAAGGGCGGCGAGGCGCTGGGCAGGGGTCCGGCAGGGTTGCCCTCGCCCGAGGATGTACGTGTAGCGGCGCGGCGGAGTTTCGCTGCGGGAAAGATCGCCATCGGGGGCGAAATCCGTGGTGCGGGCGACGAAGGAGAAGCGGTAGTCCTCCTCTTCGCCGCGGAACAGGCCAAGAACGGCATGGGCCTGCTGCGGGTCGATAAAACGCGCCGCAAGGTCGCGAAGGCCGACGCGGTTTCGCCGCAGGTCGACCTTGCCGTTCACTTCGACTTCCAGGACGGCCACATGGCGGCCTTCCGCAAGCGGGATGCGCGCGATCTGCCACACGGAACGCGCCGGCGAGCCTGCCGGGGGAGCCACAGGCTGGGCGGCCAGAAGGGCCTCAGTCCGTGGCAACACCTCGTGCAAGAGCTTAAGCCACCGCCCCCGATCGTAGGGCATCCTCAGGACGGATTGCATTTCTGCGCTGTTCACTTTATCGGATGCCCGGCAAAGGATTCGGAGATAATGATCTCGGGTTCCGTCTCCACACGCATGGGTGAGGCGGGAAGCGAGGGTGACGGCGCCGGCTCCTCGAGTGGATAATCCTTCAAGACATCCAGGAGTTTCTGCAGGAGTACGGCGGGCGTGACCCTTGTTTTCTTCTGGGAACGCTGGAGTTCATTCACCTGCCGCTGGAGCTTCTGAAAGCGCGCTCGGCGGATGGCACCCTTGGCGGCATTGATGAGCCTGCGCCCTGACGCGTCGAGGAACGGGAAGGACAGAAAGGCATCGAGAAAGGCGAGCGCGCGCCGTTCGTTCGGCCCCTGACGGGCGTCCACGATTTCCGTCTCAAGGGCCTCGGCAATGACGGCCTCGCGGAAGGCCTGGATCGCGCTCTGCACCTGTCCGTGGTGAGTGGAGGGCAGGGGCACGGACGGCTCCGACGGATCGGGGGCGCGAAACTCGCGGGCCGCATCGAGAAAGGTGATCTCTTCCGGAGATTTGCCTGCATTGATGCGATAGAAAGCGTCGCGCCGGCGGTTGCGGATGAACGCCACGGTGCCGGCCTCGCGCTGGATGTCCTGGCGCCCGGTCCTGGCGCGGAGCGGGAGTGCCTGCACTCGCTGGAATGCCTCGGGTCGGTCACGACGGAACTGGCGCAGTTCCATGAGGAGAGCCAGGCGCTCGTCCCGCTCCACCTCTTCCGGCGCGCGATCGAAAAGGCCGAAGGTGCCGACTTCCTCGTCGACGGAATATATCTGGCTGTCCTCTCCCAGCGCGGTGTGGAAGGCCTGCAATTTCATCACCGCCGTCTTGCGTAGTTCAATGTCGTCGTCCACCCGGGCCGTCGGGTAGAAATTGTAGATGTAGATGCGGGGGGCCACCGCCCCGATGCGATTGACACGGCCCATGCGCTGCATGAGGCGGGTCGAGTTCCACGGGGTGTCGTAGTTCACGACGACGTTCGCCCGATGCAGGTTGATGCCCTCGGCGAGGACTTCCGTCGAGACAAGGATATCGATATCGTGTTTCCTTTCGGATGAATTCGCGTCGAAGTTCGCGCGAACGATGGGCATGCGACTGGCGCGGGTGCTGGAATCCACGGTGAGGATCCGATCGAATCCCTCCTCAGCGAGCCGTCGGGCGATGTATTCGGTGGTCTCGCGCGACTCCGAGAACACGACCAGCTTCCTGCCCTCGTGATTGATGCTCCGGTCGAGGAGTTCCCCTTTCAGCCGAATCAGGAACTCATCGAACTTCGGGTCTTCGGCCTTGAACCCTTCCCACTCCCCCCAAAGGCCGTCCAGAAGCTTCCAGTCGCGTTCCAGCCCGGGGAGAAAACCGGGCTCGAAATCGTCAGGGGCGCAAACCTCGATGGTCGGGTCGGTGGCCTGCTGTTCCGCGATGAGGGCGATAAGCTCCTCTTCGCGCCCTTCGAGCAGGAACTCCGTCACCTTGAGATTCGGCGCGATGTAGATGGTGCCCTTTCTGAACATGTCCCTCATGACTCCCGTCGCGTCGCGGAACCGCCGGAGCGATTCGCGAAAGGCGTGAAAGCTGCTGTCGAGGCGTTTCACGAGCAGGAGCCGCATGATCACCGCGAGCTGCAAAGAAATCCGATCCGCTTGCTGGTACTTCTGCTTCTTCTCGGGCTTGAGGAACCCGATGGCACGGTAACGGTTATAGGTGAATCCGGAGCCGTCGGTGAGCGACAGCAGGCCCATCGTGCGATCGTAGAGGTCCTCGAGCGCGCGCGATAGCGGATAAAGGACGTGCCGCGGTTTGGCGATGTCCGGGAAAACGACGCCCTGCTCCTCGATGTCGCGCTTGTACTCCTCATGCTCGCGCAAGTCGGTGCGCGTCCGCCGTACGATGATCTCCGAAATCACCTTCGTGCGGATGGTTTCGTAGATCTGCTTCACCTGTCTGCGGGCGTCGCGGATCTTGGGCTCCAAGCGGGCCTTGCGGTATTCCTTCTCCCGCTGGGCGAAGAAATGCTGGAGATTCGAGATTTCCAGCGTGGAGCCCTTGAGGTCCTGGAATAGCGCGATGAGATTTCGGATGTCGTCCGGGCGGTTGTTCAGGGGCGTGGCGGTGACGAGCATCACGCGCTTGCGCCGGCGGGAGCCGTCCGGCAACACGCGCGTCGTGGGCGTCTTGCAGATGCGCTGGAGCTCGTTGAAGCCTTCGGCGGTGTCGTTGCGGAACTTGTGCGCTTCGTCCACGATCACGACATCGTATTTCTCCGGATTGGCGATCTTGTGAAGGCTTCCGTTGTTGACGATCTTGTAGTTGTCCAGACGGAAACTGCCCAGGGTGCTCTCCCAGCCGTCGCGCAGCGCTGGAGGAACGACGACCAGGGTGTGAGACCGGTGCTCCGGAAAACCGTTGCAGAAAAAGTACTTCTTGGCGATGAGCGTGGCAATGACTGTTTTCCCGAGACCGACGACATCGGCCAGGAAGAAGCCGCCGTACTTCTCCATCAACCGAAACCCCTGGGCCACGGCGTCGATCTGGTACGTCAGGCGCTTGAAGCCGTCCGGCAGATCGGCCACGGCATCAGGGTCGTATTCGATGGCGGGACCGAAATATTCGGCGAGGAGTTTGTAGTAGAGTTCCTGGGGCGTGACGGGCGCAGCCAGATAGGTGCGGTCGCGCACCTCGGCAAGCACCTTCGGCAGGATATCGAAGGATTCCTTCCAGAGGCGCTCGAACTCGTCCGAGGCGAACTGGACATCCCTTTGATCGTGCAACAGGACGTTGAACTCGTAGTTCGAGTCGTCGCCGTGCGTGCCGAGGCCCGCATCCGTCAAGTTCGACGATCCGGTGATGACGGCCCCGGGCCGGTGCTCGCAGAAGCCCTGGGGCCGGAAGATATACAGCTTCGCATGCAGCCTCTTGGTCGGATGCGCGCGCAGTTCGATCTTCTTGCTTACGACGTCCTCGACGAACTGGAGGATGCCTTTCTCGACCTCCGGTGAATAGGTTGCCGACTGAATGTCCTTGTGGAGGTCGGCCTTGACCTCCTCCAGCGCCCGGGTTGGATCGGCAAGGAAGAGCAACCCTCGCCGGTGGTAGTCCGCCATGATGGCGTCGACGTTAATGCCTACGAGGATGCGAATGTGCGGCACCTTCTCCATGTGGGGCCGAACGGCGAAGTAGCCGGAGGCGCGGAGGTAGCCCACCAGGGCATCAAACCACTCGATGTCCGGGTTGTGCTCAAAGACACCCTTGAACTTCCGCAGAAGGGTCTGATCACCCTGGTTCGTAAAGAAACGCGAGGTCATGAGAATGGGATTATATGCAGGGTGGAAGCGCCATGCCAGCCTGTTATGCAGACGGAGGGAAGTCGAAACGCAGGCGGGAGGACGGCCAGGGAACACATCGAATCCGATCCAACGAGATGAGAGAAGGCCAATGCCTCCCCCCTTTGCCGCCTCCGCCGGTTGCGGAGGACAATCCGAGGCGGCCCAAGGGCAAGGGCCCCGTGCCTCTACGGCGAGCCTATCAGCCGGAGCACGGTCTACCCCTTCACGGGGCCTTCGAGGCCGGGCGCTCCTTCCCGAGCTTGCGCGTCCACCGGCAGTCCGGGTAGCGCGTGCAGGAGAGGAACGGCCCGTAGCGGCCCGACTTCTGGACCATGGGGGCGCCGCAGTTCGGGCACGAGGCCGCCGTCCCCTCCGGCCTGGGCCCCGGCGGCGCGGCGGGGGCCGGGGGCGGCGCCCCGCCCAGCGTCCTGACGTACTGGCACCAGTCGCACTCCGGAGTGGGCGGGGGCAGAGGCCCCTCCAGGAGCGCCAGGATCTCCCCGACGAACGCCCGGAAGGCCGCGGCGTCCTGCGGGAGATCGATCCACTTCACCGCCGCTTCGTAGACGTGGCGCCCCGCCTCGGGCTGGGTGAGCGCCGAGGGCTCCATGCAGAGCAGGCCGATCCTCGAGATGGGCGAAAGCTTCAGGGGCTCCCCCTTGACCGACCGGGGAGTCGATGCCGGGTGCTGGAGACCGTAGGCGTACGCGTTGAGCTGCCTCCCGTACTTGGACAGGTGCTCCCCCCTCGTCTCCGTGGTCTTGAAGTCGAGGACGCCCCAGCTCTTGTCCTCGAACTCCACGAGCGAGTCGATCTTCCCGACCACGTAGGCGCCCGACTTCCGCCCCTCGGGCCGCATCCCCCCGGACTCGACCCACCCCCCGCCGCATCGGATCACGCCGGGGTGCAGGTCGGCGGAGATGTCGCCCGTGGGGCGGCCCTCGTAGAACTTCATCTGCAGGCCTTCGAGCTTCTTGAAGATGCCCGCCATCGGCATCGAGGGCTGGCGGATGCCGCGCGTGGCCTTGATGTAGAAACAGCGCTTGCACTGCTCCCAGAGGAAAGCGAAGTCGGACGGGCTCAGCTTGAAGATCTTCTCGGACGGGTTCACGTCCACCCCCTCACTTCACGTCCGTCATCTTGATCGTGTAGGCGTGCTCGAAGGGGAGCTTCGCGGGGTCGATCCCCTCCAGGTCCGCCGCGATGTTCCCGCCCTCCGCCTTGAACTTGAGCGGGCGGTCCACCCCGAGCAGGGTGACCTTCGTCGAGGGCGAGGCCGAGAACTCCCTGAGCACCGCCTGCTTCCCCGGCCAGTAGGGGAAGATGGCGTAGACCGCGCCGGGCTTCGCGGTGAAGAAGCACTGCTTGACGGCCTTCCCGTCCCTGGGCTCCGGGCCGATCATGTTCATGAGGTCGTACTTCACCTTGTACTCGCCGAACTTCTGGTCCTGGCGCCGGCCGTCCGACCACTGGCAGATGCGGGCGAAGGTCCGCGTCCCGTGGATGGCCTCCCCGTTGGCCTTGAGCCACCGGCCGATCTCGAGGAGGCGCCCCTTCATCACCTCGGGGATGGTCCCGTCGGCCTTCGGCCCGATGTTGAGCAGGAGGTTCCCGCCGCGGCTCACGAGGTCCGCCAGCATGATCGTGAGCTCCCTGCCGGTCCGGTAGTCCTTCTCCTGCTCGGCCTGGTTGAAGCCGTAGGAGTAGCCCATCCCGCGGTTCTCCTCCCACGGGTGGTCGGCGTTCGGCAGGCCGGCGCCGTACTCCGTCGTGTAGTATCCGCCGTGCTTGTGGCGGCAGTCCTTCCCCAGCCGGTCGTTGATGATGGCCTCGCCGCGGCTGGGCGCCTCGTTGTAGAGCCACGCCATGAGCTCCTGGCTCTTCCAGCTCTCGGGCGGCATGTCCCACTCGCCGTCGAGGAAGACGATCGAGGGCTTGTAGCGGGCCACCACGTCCTTGTACTGCGGGATCATGTGCTGTTCCACGAAGGCCTTGCGGTCCTTGAGCCAGATCGGGTTGAACCACTCGTAGTACGAATAGTAGAAGCCGAACTTGAGGCCCTGCCGGCGGCAGGCCGCGGCCAGCTCCCCCAGGAGGTCCCGCTTCGGGCCCGTCTCCATGGCGTTCCAGGGCCGCCCCCACGCGGCGGTGGCCTCCTTGCTGGGCCAGAGGCAGAAGCCGTCGTGGTGCTTGCTGGTGGGGACCACGTACCGGGCGCCGGCCTCGACGAAGAGCTTCGCCCACTCGTCGGCGTCGAACTTCTCGGTCTTGAACATCGGGGCGAACTTCTCGTAGGTGAAGTCCTTCCCCCACTTCTCCTTGTGGTGGGCCCACCACTTGTTCTTGTCGTCCTTCTCGCCGCGCTGGTCGGCGGGCTTGTTGCCCACGTTGTGCCAGTACCACTCGGCGTACTCGCCCACGGGCGCCCACGCCGGGACGGCGTAGATGCCCCAGTGGATGAAGATGCCGAACTTGGCGTCGAGGTACCACTCGGGCGCCGGGCGCTTGTCCAGCGACTCCCACGAGGGCTCGTACTTCTGCTGGGCCGCGCACGCCCCGCCCGCGGGGAGGGCCAGGGCCGGCAGGAGGGCCAGCGCGGCCGCGCACCTCGGGATCGGGCTCATGAAGGGCTCCTTTCGCTGGTGGAGGGGACGTCTGGCGCGCGGGCGATTATAGCGCGGGGAGTCCCGTTGTGGTTTCTTTTTGAGGCCCGACGCGCGGGCGGTTAGACTGGATGGAACCGGAAAGGGAGGTGCTCCGATCGGCCTGCTCGCGTGGTCCTTCCCGATCTTCCGGATCTTCGGGATCCGGGTGCGGGTCCACCTCTTTCTCGTCATCATGCTCGCCGCCCTCCTCGTCCAGGCGGGGATGCGCGACGGCCCCCGGGCGATGGGGTGGCAGGCCGTCTCGGAGGCCATCCTGTTCGCGGTGATCCTGTTCCACGAGCTGGCCCACTGCTGGATGGCGATCCGCGTGGGCGCGGGCGCCGAGGAGATCCTCCTCTGGCCGCTGGGGGGCCTGGCCTATGTGGGGCAGACGAACTCGGAGCGGGACGAGATCAAGGTCGCCGCGGCGGGGCCGCTCTCGAACTTCGCGCTGGGCGGCGCCTGCCTGGGCGCGCTGGCCCTTACGGGCGCCCCGTGGGACTGGAACTACCTGAATCCTTTCTCCCCCTGGTGGGGCCTCCCCTATCTTTCCCTCCCCCAGGTCTTCCTCCTCCACGCGGTCCGCATCAACCTGATCCTGGGGCTCTTCAACCTCTGCGTCCCCGCCTACCCGCTCGACGGCGGCCGGATCCTGTTCTCATGGCTCTCGATCCGCCGCGGCCGCGCATGGGCCGCCGCGGCGACGGCGCGCATCGCCCTTGTCATCGGCATCGCCATGGCCGTCTGGGGAGTGGCGCAGGGCGACCTGACGCTCACCCTCATCGGCGCATGGATCCTCATCGAGGCGTTCCAGATCCTGCGCCTGGTCCGGCTGGGCGAGATGGAGGCCCACCCCGCGTTCGGCAGCGCCCCTCCCGAGTACCAGTACATGCCCGACGCCGGAGGGAAATCCCGGAGGCCCGGCTTCTTCGCCCGCTGGCGCGCCCGCCGCGCCCAGAGGCGGGCCGCCCTGGAAGCCCGCGAGGCCGAGGAGATCGCCGGAAAGGTCGACGCGATCCTCGCCAAGGTGAGCCGCGAAGGCATCGGCAGTCTCACCCCGGAGGAGCGGCGGATCCTCGACCGGGCCTCCCGCCGCGGCCGCGGGGAGGAATAGCGCGGGGCCGCTATTTCAGCGGATTCTTACCTCCTCCCGGGGACGCGAGGCCTTTTCAACTGCTCCTCCCCCGTGTCGTCTAAGATAGAAGGATGACACCCTTCGCCATCTTTCTCCTCCTCCCCGCCTTCCAGGAGGAGACGGTGCCCGATCTGATCCGCCGGCTGGCCGATCCGGACGTGAAGGTCCGCGAGAAGGCCTCCGCGCAAATCCGGGCGCGCGGAGAGCCGGCACTCGCGGACCTGCGCAAGGCCATCGACCACGAGGATCCCGAAGTCCGCGCCCGGATCGCCGACCTGGTCTTCGCGATCGAGTGGGAATCCACGCTGAATCCCATGCTCCTCGTCCGATATCCGGAACTGCGGGAGGCCCTGGACCGGCATTCCCACCAGGAGATCTTCGAGTTCGCCACGAATCACCCTTCCTGGGAGGGATTCCGGGACCGCTTCGAGGCCTATGCGATCAAGCTGCTCGGTCAGCCGGCGAGCGGGCTGAAGAAGATGGCGGCGGAATTCCTCTATCGGGAGAAGCGCCCCTTCCACGGCGGGCCCCGCGTGATGCGCCGGCCGATCCGGGAGCTGGTCCGGGAGATCGAACAATGGACCCCCGAGGCCTGGGACGACGCCGGCCGGAAATGGCTTCGCGTCCTGGGCTGGACGGCGGTCCTCCGGGTTTCCCCCGCGGACCGTCCCCTCCTCGCGATGTCGCGGGCCTCCCATCCGGACGCGGGACGCGTCCTCGATCTCCTGCGGGCGTGCGCGGGGGACGGGGAGGGCCTGCGGGAACTGGCCGGGATTCTGGATACGGTCCCCGAATGGCTCCAGATCCTGGCGTTGGAGGTCATCCGGGAGATCCGCTTCGCGCCCGCCCTCCCGGGGGTCATCAAGGTGTTCGAAATGCAGAAAGAGGAGAAATGGGCGAACATGGCGCTCGCGGAGATCGCCGATCGCACCTGCGAGGGGGCTTATCTCCGCCAGTTCCTCAAGTGGCGCGAGAAGGCGCCTCTCCTGCAATTCGATCTCAAGGCGATGACGAGGATCCGAACCCCTCCGGTGATCGCCGTCCTTGAGGACATCCTCCGTACCGGTCCCGGGCCCATGCGGCACGCCGTGGCGGAGGCCCTGCAATGGGGGGAGGAGGTGCCGGATCTCTTCGATGCCCTTTGCGACGCGATGAGGGACGGGGATCGGGCCTGCGCCGCCGCCGCGGCCAGGCTGGCCGACGGGCGGACGATCGGCCGGCTCCTCGGGATGCTGGACTCCGGCGATCTCGGCCGCCGTGAGGCGGTGAGCTTCGCCCTTCCCTGGGTGAAGCATCCCGACGCCCAGCGCGAGGTGACGCGGCGGCTGGAGACGGAGAAGGACGCGGCGATCCGGAAGTCGATCCTCGATGCCGTGACGCAGGAGGGATTCATCCACGCCGGGGGTGGGGGCCTCGAGGGCGTCCTGCGCCGGATCGTCCGCGATCCCGCGGACCCCCTGGCGGCCCGCGCCGCCGAGTTCCTCCTCCGCCTGGAGGGGGACTCCGGGCGCGCGGCGGCGGAGGACGTCTTCCTGGCGGCGGACGTCCCCGATCTCATGCTCCTCAAGGCCCTATGCGATTATCCATCGGACCGCCTTGTGGAACGCGCGGCGAAACTCGCGACGCACGGAACTCTCGGGGAGGATGCCTTCGTCTACCTGGAGAGGGCGGGAGCGCGCGGGGCGCTGTCCCGGATCTCACGGGAGGCGAAGACAGACCCGCTCAGGTTCCGGGCCCTGTCGTCCCTCTTCAAGACGGGGGGTGGCGAACTGCCGCTTCCGGAAGGGGCGATGGACCGATTCAACTCCCCGATCATCCACGACATGGTCAAGTTCGATGCCCCCGGCGCGCGGGAATTCGTGTGGCGCCAGCTCAGGGAGAGGCCGCCCGAAAAGTGGTACGTGGATCTCCTGGCGGACTGGGCCCCTCCCGAGGCGGTCCCGGGACTCTTGAAGATCCTCGCCGGAAACGAGGCCGGCCGGCACGTCCCCCGGGCCGAGGATGAGGTGCCCATGATCGGGTGTTTCTTCCTGGGAGGCAACGACGCCGGATGCGACGCCATGCGCGCCCTGGCCGCCACGGGCGAACGTTCGGTGCCGCCCGTCCTGCTGGCGCGGCTCCGGAGCCCCCACCCGGACCTTCAGATCGCCGCGATCCGGTCCCTCGGGCGCCTGCGGATCGCGGAGGCGGTGCCGGCGCTCCGCCAAATGGTCCTTTCGGGGAACTCCTACGAGCGCGTCCAGGCAATCCAGGCGCTGGCGGACATCGGCGCCCCCGGCACCGTGGAGTTCCTGCGGGCCCATCTCCGGGACAACGCCATCGCGGCGCCTCGGGCGCTGGCCCAGCTGGGCCATCGAGGGATCGACGAGGTGGCGGCGCTCCTGGAGGACGACGTCCCCCGGGGGCCGATCCTGGGCGCGATGGACTTCATGGCCCACCCGGAGGCCTACGTGAAAATCGGCTCCGACATCCCGCCCTACCAGACCGGATGCCTGAAGGACATCCCCAGGATGCTCCGGACGGTCCTGGGCGTCCCCTCGCGCCTTTCGCCCGAGGTCCGCGCCCGCCTACGGGCGCACGACGAAGGCATATCCCTCGACGGGATCCGCACGATCCGGGAGGCCCTGTGCGCCATGAGCGAGAATCAGAGCTATTACGGGGGGTACTGCGTCCACCTCTACCGTGAGGGAGCGATCGAGATCTGCACGGACGCCGAGGCGCGCGAGTGGTGGAAGGAGCGGCGGCGCCGGTAATGTTGTCGGCGGCCGCCCGCGGTCGTAGAATCCTTCCCGATGGCCTTCCGGACCGGACCCGCCAGCCGGGCGATGATCGACGGGCTCCAGCGTTGCGTCGTCTTCGAGCCCTGCCCCTTCGTCGCGGACCTCTCGAAGAGCGGGGGGATGACGGTCGACTTCCGCCTGCTGGGCGAGAAGCTCGACCGGCTGATCGCCGCGTTGTCCTGATCCAAGAGGGAGGATCTCATGGAATCCGTGGTCGTGGCCTCGGCGCTCGACGAAGTCACCGTCTACCGGCAGGGGGCCCGCGTCCGGCGGACGGCCGTCCTGGAACGCCGGGACGGGCGGTTCCCGGAGCAGATCCTCCTGGACGACCTGCCCGCCTGCATCGAGGACGGCAGTGTGCGTGTCCGCATCGAGTCTCTGAACGGCGCCGCGGCCGTGCCCACGGCGGCCGACACGAAGGTCCGGCTCCGGGTGAAGGACGCCGGGGACAAGGTCGAGCCGGACAAGTCCCGGCGCGACCAGCTTAAAGACCTGAAGGAGAAGGAATCGGCGCTGAAGGAGAAGATCCAGGCGCTGGAGTCGTCGATCGACGCCATGGACGGGGTGGCCCTGCCCGAGCGGCCTTCGGTCAAGGAGGCGAAGGAGCCCCCGCCCTTCCCGGGTCCGGCCTTCCTGGAACTCGCGAGCTTCCTCAAGGACGGACGGCAGGCGCGGATGGCCGAGCGCCTGAAGGCGGAGGACGAGATCGAGGCTCTGGGGGAACGCATCTGGCATCTCCAGCAGCTGATCCAGCAGGAGGGGCGCGAGCCGGAGGTCCAGGACCGCCAGCTGAGGAAGGCCGTGGCGGTCCGCCTGCAGGGCGCGGAGGCCGCGGCGGAGAAGGCGCGCGTGGTCCTGGAGTATCACGTGCCCGGGGCGACGTGGAGCCCGAGCTACGGCCTCCACGTGGACAGCCGGGCCGAGTCGGCGGAGCTCCGCATGCAGGCGCTCGTGGCCCAGGCCACGGGCGAGGACTGGGAAAACGTGAGGCTCCGGCTCTCCACGGCACTGCCCCAGCAATGGACGGAGCTCCCGGAACTGCAGAGCCTGCGCATCGGGCGCCGGCAGGCCCCTCCCGCGAAGCGCGGGTGGCGCGAGCCGCCCGTGGGGGCCGAGGCCCTCTACGTCGATTACGACGCCTTCCTGGGGGCGCCCGCGCCGCAGGCCCCTCCGCCGCCCCCGCCGGAACCCGAGCCCTGCAGTGATGCGATGGAAACGGAAGGGGCGGCCCCCGAGGACGCCGACGACCGGGAGATGTCGAAAAAGGATGAGGCCATGGCCAAGTCGGCCCCGCGCGGCCGCCCGATGCCTGCGCCTCCCTGCGCGGCCCCCGCCCCCTCCAGGCCGGCCGCTCCGCCCTCGCCCAAGAGGATGAAGGCCGAGATGCCCATGGAGATGCTGTCGATGGCGAGGGTCGCGGACATGGCCGGCGCAGCGGCTCCTTGTCAAACCGAGTCGGCGGCGCCGTCCCCGGAGCCGGAGGAGGAAGGCCCCCCGGTGCCCGGCGGGGACCTGATGGACTACGGCCGCCTGGGCATGGCCGGGCCCCATGTCTCGAGGCGCGGGAAACTCGAGGTCGCGGCCGCCGCGGCCTACGAAGGCGCCCCGGCCCCCGCGATGAGGACCTTGAGCCGAGTCGTCTCCGCGGCCCGGGGCATCCCCGGGCTTCCCGATCGCTTCCGGTGTCCCGAATCGCAGGAAGGTTTCGACTTCGCCTACGTCTGCGCCACGCCGGTGAGCGTCCCCTCCAGGGCCAAGTACCATAACATCCCGGTCTCGGCCCAGCCGGCCGCCCTGAAGATCGCCTACGTCTCCGTGCCGCGCGAGGCCCAGGACGTCTTCCGCGTGGCCCGGCTGACGAATCCCCTGGCCAACCCGATCCTGCCGGGGCCCGTGGACGTCTACCTCGACGGCGACTTCTTCATCACCACGAGCCTGGACACCGTGGCCCCCAAGGGCCGCGTCGACGTTGGACTCGGCGTCGAGCAGGCGATCAAGGTAGCCCGCAATACCGCCTTCGAGGAAGTCTCCGGCGGCGTCCTGGGCGGGAAGCTCACGCTCAAGCACGACGTCACGGTGGACGCGACCAACAACCTGCCGCGGGAGATCGAGCTCGAAGTCCGGGAGCGCGTCCCGGTCAAGGGGGACGAGGACCGCGAGATCGAGATCTCCCTCCGGGGCGTGGAGCCTCCCTGGAAAGAGTACAAGGAACCGCCCGAGGAGGTGCGGGGCCGCTACACCTGGATCGTGAAGGTCCCGGCCGGCCAGAAGTGCCGCCTGCGCGCCGGATACGACGTCCGCATCAGCTCCAAGAACGAGATCGTGGGCGGAAACCGGAGGGAGGCCTGACCATGGCGAATCCCGAGAAGGCGATCGCGGCGGACCTGCCGGTCCGCCAGGTGACGCTGATGGAGGACCGGGCGCGGGTTACCCGCGGCGGCCGCGTGCGGCTTCCGGAGGGCGTCTCGACCGTCCGCGTCGACGGCGTGGCCCTCGTGGCCGCCGACAAGACGCTTCAGGGCCGCGTCCGGAAGGGGCCGGAAGGGAGCGCGGTGGTCTCCGCCCGCCTCCACCGGAAGCACCGGGAGGTCCGGACGCTCGACCCGGGGGACCGGGCGGCGCGGCTGAAGGCGATCCACGACCTCCAGAGGGAATGCACGCGCCTGCAGAACCGGTCCACGTGGTGCGAGCACCAGAAGGGGAAGCTCGAGGAGCTCGAGAACCGGATCCTGACGGAGATCGCGGCGGACGCGTCGTGGAACCGGACCGACCGCTCCACCTGGGAGAAAGTCCTGGCGTCCCTCCGCGAGCGGCAGGAGGCCCTGCTGGCGGAGCGGGCGCAGATCAGCGGGGCGGTCCGGAAACTTGGGGAGGACATCGACCGCGCCCGGAAGGACATGGCCGCGCTCGACGCCGTCACGAAGGAATACTCCTGCCGGATCGAGGCGGTGGTGGACGCCCGGAACGGAGGCGACCTGGAGCTGGAGTTCGAATACGTCGTGCCGGGGGCCTGCTGGCGGCCGTGCCACACCGCCACGCTGTCCCGCACCCCCGAGGGCCCGCGCGTGACGGTCCAGGCGGAGGGATGCGTGTGGCAGTGGACGGGCGAGGCCTGGACGGACGTCCAGCTCTTCTTCTCGACCCAGCGGCCGTCCCTGGGCGTGGAGCCGCCCGAACTGGACGAGGACATGCTGGAGGTCCAGAGGAAGCCGGAGAAGGTGGCGGTGGAGGTCCGCGAGCAGGAGGTCCGGACCGCGGGGCTTGGCCAGGGCCGCGCGGCGGCCGAGATGCCCGGCATCGACGACGGCGGCGAGGCGCTGAACCTGAAGGGGGCCGCGCCGGCCACCGTGGCCAGCGACGGCCGCCCGTACCGCGCGGTCCTGTTCCGGATGGCCGCCCCCGCGGAGACCGGGCTGGTCTGCATGCCCGAGCTGGAGCCGTGCGCGATCCTCCAGAGCGTCCAGGCCAACGGCTCGAAGTCCCCCCTGCTGGCGGGGCCGGTGGACCTGATCTGCGAGAGCGGCCCCGTGGGGCGGACCACGATGCCCTTCGTCGCCCCCGGCGAGAAGTTCAAGCTCGGGTGGGGCCCGGACGCGGAGGTCCGCGTGAACCGGTGGCGCGAGGACGAGGAGATCCCGGCAAAGATGCTCTCGTCGTGGTCCGAGGAGAAGGCCCGGGTCAAGGTGCGCCTGAGCAACATCGGCGCCGAGGCGAAGAAGGTGCGGGTGACGGAGCGCGTCCCGATCTCCGAGATCGAGCAGGTCGAGGTCCGCTTCCACGAGGAGGAGGCCACCGGGCGGAGGAAGCCGGACGCCAGCGGCATGGTGGAATGGGAGGCGGCCCTGGAGCCCTTCGGCCGCGCGTCCTGCGACCTGGCGTTCACCCTGCGGAAGAAGAAGTCGGTCGAGGGAATCTGACCGCGCCGTCACCGCACCTTGGGCGGCGGTATCCGACAAAATAGACCGTCCATTTTGTCGAGGACTACTGGACGCGCGGCGGAGGCACCGCCCGGCCCTCGCGCTGGGCCGCCTGCTCCTCGGCGCCGTAGGTCCCGTAGAACGGCACGTTGCCGTCGAGCCAGATCAGCAGGCGCCGCCGGTCCTCGCCGTCCAGACGGGCGGCCTCCTTGTGGTTGGCGTCCTCCAGGACCCGGGTGAGCCGGCTCGTGTCCGCCCCGGCCTGCCCCGGCTTCGTCATGTCGGGGCCCTTTCCCCAGGCGAGCCAGTTGAGGTACGGCTTCAGGTTCACGTACGAGCGGGTGAAGGTCCCCGCGGGCTCGGCGGTGAGAGACGGCTTCGCCTTCCCCTCGGCATCGTGGCAGCGCACGCAGTTCCTGTCGAGGACGGGCTGGACCAGGCGCGGATAGCTGAAGGGGGCGGCGCCGTCCGGGCCGGGCCGGATCCGGGAGGGCGGCCGGAGCGCGGCGAGGACCGGCCTGGCGGGGGGCGCCTGGTTCGGCGGCTCGTGGCACCCGATACAGCCGCGCCGCTCGCCGGGCTGGAGGTAGGTGACGCTTCTCATGGTCTGCACGGCGCGGCCGCTTTCGTCCACGGCCTGGAAGTAGAGCGCCTTGCGCGCCGGCGCGCGGAAGTAGGCCGAGCCGTCGGCCTCGACGGGCACCGTCCCCAACAGCATGCGGACGCCCTCGGCGTTGGCGTGGCCGATCTGCGGCTTGTTGACGACGTGCGTGGTCTTGGGGAACACCTGGAAGACGCGGAGCTCCCGGATCGGCCGGCCGGCCGGCATCGGGTAGAGGCTCCGGTTCACGTCCGCGAGGATGAACTCCCCCTCCTCCCCGAGGTCGCGGTCGCGCACGTCGGGGAGGACCGGCGGCGCCGGGCGCGGAGAGAGCGGGATCGGGTACATGCACGAAATCCCCTTCTCGCGGTAGAGCAGTTCCAGGTTCCCGTGCCGGTCGAAATAATAGAGCCCCGTCTCCGTGTCGCGGCCCTCCTTGCTGCTCATGCCCGGCAGGGGGTCGTGGCTGTAGGAGACGAGGAAGTGGTCCTCCGAGAGCGGCCACGGGCTGTGGAACCACGTCTTCGGCCAGCCCACGCCCTCGGGGAAGCAGATCTCGGGCGTGAGGACCTCGATCGCGTCGAACAGGTCCCGGCCGGACTCGGGGTCGATGGCCACTCGCGACGGATCGAGGAGGACGAGCGACCCGCCCACGTCCGCGTGGTGGGCGCCGGCGATGAAGGCGATGCGGTTCGATCCGGGGATGCCGCGTGGCTGGTAGCAGGCGTTGATCTTCACGGTGTAGTTGCCGAAGAGGGCCGCCGGCGCGGTGCCGTCCGGGTTCGCCGCCCAGACCCCGTGGAAGTTGGCCGCCGAGCGGTCCACGTAGTCCCAGCGCGAGTAGGCGATCCGGCCGTCCGGGAGGACGCTGGGGTGCCACTCGTTGGTCTCGTGGAACGAGATCGTGCGGACGTTGCGGCCGTCGGCGTCCATCCGGTGCAGGGTGTAGACGGTGATCGGCTCCCAGGGATTGTTGCACCGCGTGAAGCCGCCGCGGCGGATGGAGAGGAAGGCGATCCCGCCGTCGGGGAGCGGGCAGGGATCGAAATCGTCCTGGGCTTCTTTCGTGAGCGGCCGGAGGTCCCGCCCGCCGGGGGACACCGCGTAGAGGCGGAAGCACCGGTCGCCCGGCTTCGGGGCGTAGAAGTCGGGCTTGGGGGCCGCGTGGTCGGCGTAGGCGAAGTAGACCGTCCGCGCATCGTAGGAAAGCGCCAGGGTCGTGAAGTGCCCCATGGGCAGGCGGCCGCCGAGCAGGTCGCGCGTCTTGAGCGAGCGCCCCGGCTCCTCCAGGACGAAGACCCCGCCGCCGGCGGTCTTCGCCTCCTCCTGAAAGTAGCCCAGGTACTCGTGGAGCATCTGGCAGATGAAGCGGCGGCGCTTCATGAAGACGACCGGGGCCGTGCCGAGCCGCTTCAGCGCAAGCTCCCGGGCCCGCGAGCGGACCTTCCGGTAGAGATCGAGCCGCGCCGGGGCGTCCAGGCGGTCCACTCCCTCGACTTCGCGCGCGAGGGCGTCGTCCGCCGGGAGGAGCGCGCGCCTCAGGACGCCGCGGATCGCCTCGGGCGAATCCATCGACCGGCCGCGCCTCTTCTCCTGGATGGCCCAGTCCGCCTCGACGGCCGCGCGGAGCGCGTCGTCGCCGGGGTCCGCGGGGCCCGGCGGCAGGACCGCCGCGGCCCCCAGGAACGCCAGCGCAAGCCGGGTGAACATTCGCTTCCTTTCGACAGGACGGGCGATGTAAGTATCATATATAGAACGCCCGGATCGGCGCCACCGTATCGAGGACAAGCCATGGCCAGACCGAAGCTTCGCGTGGGATTCATCGGCACCGGGATGATCGCCCTCCAGGGCCACATCCCCGGCTGGAAACTGCTGAAGGACGACGCCGAGGTCGTGGGCGTCGCGGACATCCTGGAGGACCGCGCGCGGCTCGTGGCGAAGCAGGAGGGCATCCCGCACGCCTTCGGCGACTGGCGGAAGATGCTCAAGGACCTCGGCCTGGACGTCGTCTACGTCTGCACCCCGAACTCCTACCACAAGGAGCAGACGATCGCGGCGCTCAAGGCCGGGGCGCACGTCGTCTGCGAAAAGCCGGCGGCCACGTGCCGGGCCGACGCCGAGGCGATGTTCGACGCCGCGAAGGCCGCGAGGCGCCACCTCTTCATCGGGCAGAGCGCGCGGTTCATCTCGTGGGGCCAGGCCGCCAAGGAGATCGTGGACTCCGGCCGCCTGGGCGAGGTCTACTTCGCCGACGGCCACGCCATGCGCCGCCGCGGGGTCCCCACGTGGGGACAGTTCCACGTCAAGAAGCACTCGGGCGGCGGGGTCGTCTACGACCTCGGCGTCCACCTCGTGGACATGGTCTTCTGGCTCCTGGGGAACCCGCGCGTCCGCTCCGTGAGCGGCGCCGCGTACACGAAGATCGCCAACCAGCAGGAGAAGGTGGTCACCTCCTTCGAGGAGAGCGGGGCCTTCGAGGGCGTGCAGATGCCGCGGCCCTACCTCAGCCGCGACTTCGACGTGGAGGACCTCGCGGCGGGCTTCATCCGGTTCGCCGGCGGCGCGGCCTTCTCGATGCGCCTCTCCTGGGCGGCCAACATCCCCGACAACACGGAGTCCTCGTCGCTCCTGGGGACGAAGGGCGGCCTGACCTGGACGCCGCTCGCGCTCGTCTCGAACGTGGGGCGCTACCAGGCCAACACGGCCCTGAAGATCCCGCCGGACAAGTACGGCTGGTTCACCGCCCACCGGCGGCAGGCGGCCCACTTCCTCCGCGTGGTCCGCGGCGACGAGCCCCTGATCGTCAGGAGGGAGGAGGTCCTGAACGTCCTGGGGACGCTGGACGCGCTCTACGAGTCGGCCCGCACGGGCCGCGAGGTGCGGCTGACGTAGGGCTCGCTTTCATACGACAAAATGGACGGTCTATTTTGTCGGAGCTGAGGATCGGGAGGATCCGCCATGGCCCGCAAATTCCGCGTCGGCGCGATCGGCTTCGCGCACATGCACGTCAACAACGTCCTGGGGATCTTCGGCCGCCACCCGCGGGTGGAGCTCGTGGCCGGGGCGGACACCGCGCCCGCCGTCCCGGAGAAGCGCAAGGGGCCCTACACGCGGCAGTGGAACCTGGAGCACGCGCTCAAGGACCTCGGCCTCCCGAAGAGCTACGGCGACTACCGGGAGATGCTGAAGTCGGAAAAGCTCGACCTCGCGATCTGCTGTTCCGAGAACTTCCGCCACCCGGAGGTCGTGGAGGAGTGCGCGAAGGCGGGAACGGCCGTCTGCGTGGAGAAGCCCATGGCCATGAGCCTCTCCCAGGCGCTCGCGATGGTCCGCACGGCGAAGGCCGCGAAGTCCCTGCTCTTCGTCAACTGGCCGATGACGTGGAACCCGGCCGCGCGCGCGGCCAAGGATCTCATCGACGCGGGCGCCATTGGCCGGGTCCTCGGGATCACGACGCGGATCGGCCACACCGGGCCGCTCGGGGCGGGGGCGAGGCACGAGGGCGTCTCCGAAGA
>CAYNDR010000003.1:0-3583 GCA_964395295.1 uncultured Planctomycetales bacterium | reverse complement strand
GTGGCACCGCCTCGCCGCGGGCGGCGGGGCGATGCTCGACTTCTGCTGTTACGGCGCCATGATCGCCCGCTGGTTCGTCGGCCAGCCGGGCCAGGCCGCCGTGGGGATGCGCGCCAACCTCAACAGCCCCTGGGGGGACGCCGACGACAACGGCGCCATGATCGTCCGCTTCCCGTCCGCCCTCGCGCGCTTCGAGGGGACGTGGACCACCGCGGACCACGGCACGGGCGGCGGGCCCGTGGTCTACGGGACGGAGGGGACGCTCGTCATGGACGAGGGCGAAGGAAAGGTCTCCCTGACCCTCTGCAAGGGCGGCCGGCGGACCCTCCATCCCCTCAAGCCCCTCCCCGATGGACGCCACGACGTGGCCCACGAGGTCGTGCACCACCTGGAGACGGGCGAGCCGCTCCACCCCACGCTCGACGTCCCGATCAACCTCGACGCCATGGCGATCCTCGACGCGGGCCTGCGGTCGGCGAATTCTGGTAGACTGGAGACCGTAGACAGCCCGACGTGGCGGATCGGATGATGAAAGGCCTGGTCACCGACATCCAGAGGTTCAGCGTCCACGACGGCCCGGGGATCCGGACGACGGTCTTCCTCAAGGGCTGCAGCCTCCGGTGCGCCTGGTGCCACAATCCCGAGACGCTCCGCCCCGGGCCCGAACTGCAGGTCCTGCCGGAGCGCTGCATCGGGTGCGGCACGTGCGTGGAGGCCTGCCCCAACGGGGCGCGGGTGGAGGAAGGCGGGGCGATCCGCCACGTCCGCGAGCTCTGCAAGGCCTGCGGCCTCTGCGCCGCGACCTGCTACGCGGGCGGCCTGGTCCTCGTCGGCCGCGAGATGGACTCCGCGGAGGTCCTCGCCGAGGTCCTGGAGGACGCCCCGTTCTACCGGTCGTCGGGCGGGGGGATGACCCTGTCCGGCGGCGAGCCGCTCTGCCAGCCGGAGTTCTCGCGGGAACTCCTGGCCGGCGCGAAGGCCGCGGGCGTCGGCACCGCCGTGGAGACCAGCCTCGCCGTCTCCTGGGACCGCGTGGCCGCCGTCCTCCCCTTCACGGACCTCTTCCTCGTGGACATCAAGGTCCTGGATCCGGCTTGCCACCGGCGGTGGACCGGGGCGCCGAACGACCAGATCCTGGAGAACGCGCGGCGGCTCTCCGGGGAGGGGCGGCCCCTCGTCGTCCGCACGCCCGTGGTGCCGGGCGTGAACGACACCGCCGAGTCGATCGGGGCCATCGCGGACTTCGTCCGGGATTTCCCCTCGATGGCCGCGTACGAGATCCTGCCCTATCACCCCCTCGGGACGGGGAAATACCGGAGCCTGGGGATCGAGTGCCGGTTCGACGGCGCGGCGCCCCCGGCCGCCGGGCTCCTGGAGAAACTGGCGGGCGAGGCCGCCCGCCGCGGGATCGCCGTGCGTATTGCAGGTAGGAAGACATGATCGCCCACGCCGGACTCGGCCCCCTCGACCGCATCGCAAAGCTTCGGGAGAAGAAGCTCCTCCAGACGCGCGAGAAGCTCGCCAAGGTCGGCCCCATGGACGAGGACGACTACGGGACCGTCCTCCCGCCCGCCGGCTTCAAGTGGTCCGTCCTCCCCAACCACCCGTCCGGCTCGTTCTTCGGCGCGGACGGCTGGGCGCGGAACTTCCGCTCGCTCATGGAAGCCCATCCCGTCTACGTGGACCCCCTGGACGCCCTCGCGGGCCGCTGGATGATCTTCATGAGCCGGCTCCGGCCCGTGAACTGGCCGCCCGAGCACGATTACCCGCACCTCAAGCCCGAGCAGGAGAAGTACGGCATCGCCTCGGGGATCGCGTCGGACTCCCACTTCACGCCCGACTACCGGATCGGCCTCGACCTGGGATGGGGCGGGCTCCTCGAAAAAGTGCGGAAGTTCCGCGGCCTGAACGCGAAGGACCCGGAGACGGACGCGTTCTACCGGGCCGAGGAGGACGTGATCCTCGGCGTCCAGGCCTGGATCCGCCGGACGATCGGGGAGATCCGCCGGGCCGAGGCGCGCGAGGCGGACCCGGGGCTCAAGCGGAACCTCCAGGAGATGCTCGCGGCGAACGAATGGGTGCTGGAGAAGCCGCCGCGCACGATGCGGGAGGCCTGCCAGTGGATCGCCTGGTTCAACATGGCCTCGCGCACCTACAACCGCGACGGCGCCGGCGGCCAGATCGACGAGCTCCTGCGGCCCTACTACGAGCGCGACCTCGCCGCGGGCCTCGTGGACGACGATACCGCGACCTACTACATCGCCTGCCTGCTCCTGAACGACCCGCACTACTACCAGCTGGGCGGGCCGGGCCCCGACGGCCGCGACCTCACGAGCCGCGTCTCGTTCCTGGTCCTCGAGGCAGCCCACCGGCTCGGATCGAGCTGCAACCTCACGGTCCGCGTCCACGACGGCCTCGACAAGGACCTCTTCCTGAAGTCGGTCCGGCACCTCTTCGAGGACCGGCTGGGCTGGCCGCGCTACTCCGGCGACAAGGGGCTCGTCGAGGGCTTCATGCGGAACGGCTATCCCGCGGAGCTG
Source organism: uncultured Planctomycetales bacterium (assembly GCA_964395295.1). GTDB lineage: Bacteria > Planctomycetota > MHYJ01 > MHYJ01 > JACPRB01 > CAYNDR01. The sequence continues at coordinate 1,043 of CAYNDR010000003.1, read as the reverse complement.
GCCCGCCAGCGCATCGCCACCGGCTGCCACTGGATGGCGATCCCCGGCCGCGAGTTCACGATGAACGACTGCGTCAAGGTCAACGCGGCCAGGGTCTTCGAGGCCGCCTTCCGCGAGATGATGGACGCGCCGGGGGCGGAGCCGGGGATGGCCGACCTCTGGAGGCGCTTCGAGGACCACCTCCGCCGGGCCGTCCTGTGCACCGCGAAGGGGATCGACTTCCACGTGGACCACCAGCGATTCAACCAGCCCGAGCTCCTCCTCAACCTCCTCTGCCACGGGCCCGTGGAGAAGGGGAAGGACGTCACGGACGGCGGCGTGGAGTATTACAACATGTGCTGTGACGGGTCGGCGCTGGCCACGGTGGCCGACTCCTTCGCGGCGCTGGAGCAGAGGATCGAGCGCGAGCGGGTCCTCGGGTGGGCGGAGATCGACGCCCACCTGAAGGCGAGCTACGCGGGGGCGGAGGGCGAGCGCGTCCGGCGGATGATGCGATCGAGCGAGCGGTACGGGCAGGGGCGGTCCCTGGGGGACGCCTGGGCGGTCAAGGTCAGCAAGCTCTTCACGCGCCTGGTAAAGGAGAGGCCCACGCCCGGCGGGCGGAACATGATCCCCGGGTGGTTCACCTGGTCCGCCACGATCGGCATGGGGAAGGTCGTGGGCGCGACCCCGAACGGCCGGCGCGCGGGCGAGCCGATCTCGCACGGCGCCAACCCCGACCCGGGCTTCCGCTCCGACGCCGCGCCCACCGCCATGGCCGTGGCCATCGCCGCGGTCCAGCCCGGCTACGGCAACACCGCGCCGATCCAGCTGGAGCTCGACCCGGGGATCACGGAGGGCGAGGGCGGCGTCGAGGCCGTGGCGAGCCTCATCCGGACGCACTTCGACCTCGGGGGCACGCTCTTCAACATCAACGTCATCGACGCGGACAAGGTCCTGGAGGCGCACCAGGACCCGTCGAAGCACCCGGACCTCGTGGTGCGGGTGACGGGCTTCACCGCGTACTTCGCCAACCTCTCCCCGGAGTTCCGCCAGCTGGTGGT
>CAYNDR010000002.1:53944-55991 GCA_964395295.1 uncultured Planctomycetales bacterium | reverse complement strand
TCCACCGCGTGGCCCGGCTCTAGCGGCCCCGCCGGCGGAAGCGCGACCCCAAGCCGGTGGACGAGCTCGTCCTCAACGCCTACATGGCCGGGGCGATGCTCGCCGCGGGGCTCGGGCGGATGGACGACACCGAGATGGGGTTCTCGATCGCCTATCTCAAGCGGGCTCTGCGGGCCACCCACACGGCGCTCCAGTCCCTCCACGCCATCCGGGCGAAGCCCTTCTTCCCGGAGAAGGCCGTGGACCACGTGACCCGGCGGCTCATGGCGCTCCGCGAGGACATCGTGGGGGAGGTCATGGCGCTCCGGAGGGCGTGGAAGGACAAGTTCGGCCGGTCCTAGATTTCCTTTGAGTCCGCCGCGCCTTTGTGGTGAACTCTCCGGCGCCATGCTCCGGCTCGTGAAGATCGTCCAGGCCGCCGCCCACGGGGCGGGCCGCGCGATCGACTTCGTCTGGTCCGGCCCCGCGATCGTGGGCGCCGCGTTCCTCATCGCGTGGGGGGCCGAGGCCGCCCAGTTCATGGTCTCCCAGGGGCTGGCCCTGGCGATCCTGGCCTGGCTCCAGACCCTCCCCGAGTTCGCCGTGGAGGCCGACATCGCCTGGAACGCCGCCCGCGGCACCCCGGGCTACAGCGACCACCTGGTGACGGCCAACTTCACGGGATCGATCCGCCTGCTCATGGGCTTCGGGATGCCCATCGTCTACTTCATCTACGCCCTTACCGGGCGTGACGAGTCGCGGCGCTGGATCGGGCTGGATCCCTGCCATTCGGTCGAGGTGGTCTCGCTCTTCCCTCCGGTCCTCTACTTCTTCTTCATCGTGTACCGGGGCCGGCTGGACCTCCTGGACTCGGTCATCCTCCTCAGCTTCTACGCGGCGTACCTCTTCCTCCTGCTGAGGATGCCGCCGGAGGAGGAGGGGGAGTCGATCGAGGAACTGCCCTTCGTGGCGCGGCTCGTCCTCAAGCAGGGCAAGGCGGGCCGCGCGATCGGCGTCTTCCTCATCTTCCTCCTGGGCGGCCTCGTCCTCTACCTGTGCGTCCACCCCTTCGTGGGGAGCCTGCAGGCGCTGGCCGCCTCGGTGGGCCTCAGCGGGTACTTCTTCATCCAGTGGGTGGCCCCGTTCATGTCGGAGTTTCCGGAGAAGGTCACCGCCTTCAACTGGGCCCGGAACGAGAAGAAGGCCAAGCTGGGCCTGATGAACTTCGCCTCCTCCAACATCAACCAGATGACCGTCCTCGTGGCGATGATCCCCATCGTGTATTGCATCTCCGCGGGAGAGGTCCGGGCCATCGTGTTCGACGGGGACCAGAAGTCCGAGGTCCTGCTGACCGCGGCCCAGGCGGCGCTGTGCATGGTGCTCCTCTTCAACATGAGGTTCGAGTGGTGGGACGCGGCGGGGATGTTCGCGCTCTTCATGATCCAGTTCCTGAGCCCCGCCTGGGCCCGGCACGCGGGCCTGACGACCCACGAGGTCCGCCACGGGATCGTGTTCGTGTACCTGGGCTGGGTCGCGCTGGAGACTTTCCTGGCGATGATCGGCGTCCGCAAGTGGTGCTTCCCCCTCCGCCTCCGGAGGCGCCACCTGCGCCGCAGCGGGAGCGACCGCCGCCGGGCGGCCCCGGGGGCACCGGGCCCCTGAGGCCGTTTTCGGAGGACCCCCTTGACATCCCGGCGATGAGCGCGCCATAATCCTCGCGGTCATGGCCCGAAAAAAATCCGGTTCCAAGAAGGACGGCGCCGACGGCCGGGCGGTCGTCATCGTCGAGTCCCCCGCCAAGGCGAAGACCATCAACAAGATCCTGGGCCGCGGGTACCTGGTGAAGGCCTGCATGGGCCACGTGCGCGACCTGCCCGAGCGCGCCTTCGGGATCGACGTGGAGCACGGCTTCGAGCCCACCTACCGGAACATCCGCGGCAAGGGCAAGGTCCTCGCCGAGCTCCGCGCCGCCACGAAGGCGGCCCCGGCCGTCTACCTGGCGCCCGACCCGGACCGCGAGGGCGAGGCCATCGCCTGGCACCTGAAGGCCATCCTGGAGCAGAAGAAC
>CAYNDR010000002.1:39868-53934 GCA_964395295.1 uncultured Planctomycetales bacterium | reverse complement strand
TGGTGGCCGCCCTCAGGATCCCCGGCCGCAAGGTCAAGCGCGTCACCTTCAACGAGATCACCCGCCGCGGCGTGCTGGAGGCCTTCAAGAGCCCCCGCGAGATCTCGATGGACCGCGTCAACGCCCAGCAGGCGCGGCGGCTCCTCGACCGGATCGTGGGCTACAAGCTCTCCCCGCTCCTGTGGAAGAAGATCGGCCGCCGGCTCTCCGCCGGCCGCGTCCAGTCGGTGGCCGTGCGCCTCATCGTGGAGCGGGAGCGCGAGATCAAGGCGTTCAAGGCCGAGGAGTACTGGACGATCACCGCCCGGCTCGACAAGGACGGCAAGACCTTCACGGCCCGCCTCGTGAAGCTCGACGGGAAGGACGTGGGGCTGGCGAGCGAGTCCACCGAGAAGAAGCCGCTCGTCCCCGTGGCCGCGGGGGACGCCGCCCGGGCGCTCGTGGAGGAGCTCCGCAAGGAGGCCTTCGAGGTCGTCGAGGTCCGCCAGCGCGAGCGCGCGGAGATCCCCCGGCCGCCCTTCACGACGAGCCTCCTGCAGCAGCAGGCGTCCATCAAACTGCGCTTCTCCGCCTCCCGCACCATGGTGGTGGCCCAGCAGCTCTACGAAGGCGTCGAGATCGGGGACGAGGGCTCCGTGGGCCTCATCACCTACATGCGCACCGACTCCTTCCGCGTGGCCGACGAGGCCCTCTCCGAGGTCCGCGGCTACATCGGGAAGCGCTTCGGGGCGCCCTACGTGCCCGAGAAGCCGATCCTCCGGGGCAAGCGCAAGGGCATGCAGGAGGCGCACGAGGCGATCCGGCCCGCCTCCGTCCTGCGGACGCCCGAGGACCTCAAGCCCTGCCTCACCGAGGACCAGTTCCGCCTCTACCGCCTCATCTGGCGGCGGTTCGTGGCCTCCCAGATGGCCTCCGCGCGGTACCTCCTGACCGAGGCCGACCTCAAGGCCGGGCGCGCCGGCTTCCTGGCCCGCGGGCGCGAGATGAAGTTCGACGGGTTCACGGCCCTCCTGGGCCACGACCTGCGCGAGGACGACCAGATCCTGCCGCCGCTCTCCGCGGGCGACCGGCCCGCCCTCCGCGACCTCGTCCCGGAACAGCACTTCACGGAGCCGCCGCCGCGCTACACGGAGGCGTCCCTGGTGAAGAACCTGGAGCGCTACGGGATCGGGCGCCCCAGCACCTACGCCCCGATCATCTCCACCATCCAGGATCGCGGGTACGTCCGCCAGGAGGAGCGCAAGCTCTTCCCCACGGAGCTCGGGGTCCTGGTCAACGACAAGCTCGTCAAGCACTTCAACGACATCATGAACACCGGCTTCACCTCCAAGATGGAGAAGGGCCTGGACCGGATCGAGGAGGGCCGGACGCCCTGGGTGGACGTCCTGAAGAAGTTCTACGACGCCTTCATCGTGGACCTGGACCGGGCCAAGGACCAGATGGAGAGCGAGAAGGGGCAGGAGGCCCCGGGGGTCGTCTGCGAGAAGTGCGGCAAGCCCATGATGATCCGCTGGAACAAGTACGGGCGGTTCCTGGGCTGTTCCGGCTTCCCGGAGTGCCGCACCACGAAGTCGCTCCCCTCCGAGGAGGCCAAGGGGGAGAAGTGCGACCTCTGCAGTGCGCCCATGGTGGTCAAGTCCGGCCGCCTGGGCCGGTTCCTCGCCTGCACGCGGTATCCCGACTGCCGCGGCACGAAGTCCCTCCCCCGGGGCAACAAGCGCCTCGAGGTCCCCAAGGACTTCAAGGAGGCCTGCGACAAGTGCGGGATGCCCATGCGCGTCCGCTACGGGCGCCGCGGGGGCTTCATCGCCTGCAGCGGCTACCCCGCCTGCAAGAACACGAAGCGCTTTCCCCGCGAGTGGTACAAGGACGTCCGGCCCGCCGGCGCCGACGACGCCTCCGCCAAGGAGGAGGCGGCCGGGGACGAGGGCGCGGAATCCGAAGCTTGAGGCCGGAGGCCCGGCATGTTCCCTTCCGTCTTCGTGACGGGCACCGACACCGGGGTGGGGAAGACCGTGGTCGCCGCGGGGATCGCCGCGGCCCTCGCCCGCCGGGGCGTCGGCGTGGGCGTCATGAAGCCCGTGGCCACGGGGGGGAAGCGCCGGGGCGGGCGCGTGGTCTCCGAGGACGCCGACCTCCTGATGAAGGCCGCCGGCGCCCGCGACCCGATCGAGATGGTCAACCCCGTCTGCCTGGAGCCGCCGCTGGCCCCGAGCGTGGCCTCCCGCCTCACCCACCGGCCCGTGGACCTGCGGCTCGTCTGGAAGGCCTTCAAGGTCCTCGCCTCCGCCCACGAATGCCTGGTCGTGGAGGGGATCGGCGGCCTGATGACCCCCCTCCAGGAACGCTACACCGTGGCGCACCTGGTCCAGCGGCTGGGACTCCCGTTGCTCGTCGTCAGCCGGCCGACCCTGGGCACGATCAACCACACGGTGCTCACGGTCCACGCCGCCCGGTCCTTCGGCCTCCCCGTCCGCGGCCTGGTGGTCAACCACCACGCCCGCTTCAAGATCGGGGTGGCGGAGCGGCTCAATCCCGAGACCCTGGAGGCCGAGGCGAACGCGCCCCTGATGGGCGAGGTGCCCTTCCTCGGCGACGACCCGTGGAAGTCGCTGGCACACGATGCCTTCGACGACATCGTGAACCGGCTGTAATTTCCGTAGGCATCGGTCACCCTCGTGCCTATCACTGCCACTCAAGGTATATATACCTTGAGTGGCGAATACGACTATTTCCGTATTTTTATTGGCATTATTGGTATCTGTAGGTATATATACCTACAGATATAGCGGTGTTTGATGTCTAGGACTAGCCGAATCGGGGAATTGAAAGAGCAGGTTGTTTCTCTGTTCGAACAACTCCCCCAAAAGGTCTTCTCTGAAGCCGACCTTCGGAGGATCCTCGAACTCCGGCGGATTCCCTGGCGTCTGCCCGACTATTTCAATGCGCCGGATTTCATCCAGTTTCTCATGAAGGAACGTCGACTCGTTCGGCAGGCCTTTGAATCCAAGGACTACGGACATCGAATCGTCTATGCGTGGGGAGAAGTGACGGACTACCAGCTGGCGGTGGCCATAAAGCCCGGAGCCTACCTCTCCCACTGGACGGCGGCTTTCTTGCACGGCCTTACCGGGCAGGTTCCGGTCACCATCTACGTAAACAAGGAGCAAAGTGAAAAGCCGCGGGCCTCCGGTCAGATCTCGCAGGAGGCGATCGATAGGGCCTTCAGCAACGCCCCCCGCGTTTCCAACTACGCCTTCGAGTTCAGGAAGAGACGCGTGTGCCTTCTCAGTGGAAAACACACCGGCAATCTGGAAGTCGGCGAGTTGACGGGGCCGTCGCGCGAAGCCCTTCCGGTGACGAAGATCGAACGGACCCTGATTGACATGGCGGTTCGTCCGCAATACTCGGGAGGGGTGTACGAGGTCCTCTCGGCCTACAAGGCCGCAAGAGACCGCGCCTCAAGCAACGTCATCCTGGCAACCCTCATGCGGCTGAAGTACGCCTACCCTTACCATCAGGCCATCGGCTTCTACATGGAGAGGGCGGGTTATCCCGGATCGGTCCTTGAACTGCTTCGCGGCTTGGGAATGACTTGTGATTTTTACCTGACCCATCGGATTGCCGAGAAGGAATATGTCAAGGAGTGGCGTCTATTTGTTCCAAAGGGGATCGAGGCGGCGGATTAGGTCGAGGACCCAGTTGAAATAGACGTCAAAAGGCTCCGTGGCGCCGGGAACCGTGTCCTGCACCGCGCGGAACTCCAGTTCGTGAAAGGCCTTCTGGCCTTCCAGCTTGCCCAGGAATCCAAGGGGAACATCCTTGGCCGAGAATATGTTCCTCGCCAACTCCAGGTTCTCGGGAGTCAAGAGGTCGATGGGCCTGGCTTTCATGATGGTGTAGATGTCGAAGAAATCCCGGGGCCGGGGCCGCCTGAGCTTGTCTCCGATGTACTTGTAGTCCGGCAATTGCTGGCACAGGGCGCGTAATTTCTCGATGACGATCGCCGTCGGGGTATAGACGTAAACCACATAAGGATCCAGGCGGGCCCGTTCCTTGGCTCTGCAATGCTCGTGCTTGCTGATGTCGATGTGGAATACCCTCGCCTGGCCCGGCCCCACGACAAGCGCGTTCCGGCGACGGTCGTCCGCCGTGGGCAAACTGCCGTACTTCGCCTTCTCAAGCAGTCTGAAGTCGATGGAGTAGCCGCCCCAGGTCTTTGGTCTTCCCTCTGCCGGCCTCAAGGGGCGAGGCTCGAACTTGAGGTCGAATACCGTGTAGCCGGCGGAATCGAACCGGCCGGACAAGGCCCTTTCGATTCGTCGCCGCGCGTCGTCAGGGTCGGAGAAGTCGCCCTCCATCGAGAAGTCAAGGTCGAGCGACACGCGCGGGCTCAGGCCAAGCACGATGCTGATGGCGTTTCCGCCTTTCAGGACGAGCCTTTCCATCAGGACGTCGTCCGAGAACATGGCGACGATGGCGTGGCGGCGTATCTCTTCGAAATCCATACGGGCGGAAGTATATCCCGTACGTGCGGAAAGGCGAACGAACATCAGGGCAAGCAGGGGGATGCTCGGGCGTCGGTTGAGAAGGTCCGCATCCCCTTCTGGCTTGACAGGGACAGAACATTCACAATCGCTTAATCCAAACCCCGTTCCGGCCGATACAATGGGTGGAGGAGTATCGAATGAGATATGCTGCCCTCGCGCTGGCGTTCCTGTCCCTGCCCGCGGCCCTCTGGGCCCAGGACGTCCCGTCCCTCCGGAGCGTCCTCGACGCGCCGCGGCAGGAGGAGCCCCAGGATGAGCCCGCCGAGGAGCAGGAGGAACCCGGGAATCCCGTCCCCGTCATGGAGTTCCTCTGCTGGAACAGCCGCTTCGAGGCCGGCGTGCTCCTTACCCGCTTCGACAAGGACCTCGACATCGAGTCCGACCCCGGCGTCTACGCGCGGTACCTCCTGCGCCTCACGGACCTCTGGACCCTCACCGTCACCTATCGCCACTACAGCTTCGAGAACTCGGACCTTCCCGGGGCCGACGGCGAGTGGCTCCTCCTCCGCGAACTGATGGCGGGCGGGGGGGTCCGCGTGCCCCTCACGGACGAGTTCGGCCTGGAGGCTTCCGCCTCCGTGGGGGCGATGTGGTGGGAGAGCCAGCACGCCGGCCGGGACAATGACGCCAGCTGGATCCTCTCGGGCGAGGCCGCCTTCACGGTGCGCCTCCACCGGATGATGAGGCTCAAGATCGGCGGGATCGTGGACTTCGCCCGGACCGACTTCCACCGGGACTCGATGGAGAACGTGACGGGCCTATCGGGGTTCCTGGCCTTCGAGATCGGGAGCTGACCGCGCCTCCGCGGGCCGGCCCTCCACGGCCAGCGTGAACTCGCCCCGCGGATCCTCTTTCCGGTACCGCTCCAGCGCCCCCGAGACCGTGGTCCTCCAGACCTCCTCGTGGACCTTGGTCAGCTCGCGGCACACGGTGATCCGCCGGTCCCCCAGCTCGGCCCGCATGTCCTCGAGCGTCCCGGCGACGCGGTGCGGGGACTCGAAGACCAGCAGGGTGACCTCGAGGTCCCGGAGCGCCCGGAGGGCCTTGCGGCGCTTCCCGGGCTTCCGCGGGAGGAAGCCGGCGAAGTGGAAGGCGTCCGCCCCGAAGCCGCAGGCGCCGGCCGCGGCGGCCACGGCCGAGGGGCCGGGGACGGGGGAGACCTTGATCCCCTCCCGGAGCGCCGCGTCCACGAGCCTCGCCCCCGGGTCGCTCACGCCGGGCGTGCCGCCCTCGGTCACCAGGGCGAGCGTGCGGCCGTCGCGGAGCCGCCGGAGGATCTCCTCCAGCCGCCGCGGCGGGCTGTGCTGGAAGTAGGCGATCACGGGCTTCCGCAGGCCGTGATGGGAGAGGAGCTTGAGCGTGGTCCGCGTGTCCTCGCTGACAACGGCGTCCGCTTCCCGTAGAATGCGGAGCGCCCGCGCCGAGAGGTCCTCCAGGTTCCCGATCGGCGTGGCGAGGACGTAGAGCATGGACGGGATTCTACTGGTCGACAAGCCCAAGGGGAAGACCTCGCACGACATCGTGGCGGAGGTCCGCCGCGGGCTCTGCGAGCGCCGCGCGGGCCACGCGGGGACGCTGGACCCCGCCGCCACGGGGCTCCTGGTCGTGGCGCTCGGCCGCGGGCTCAAGCTCCTCGAGTTCATGCAGTACGACAAGACCTACGAGTTCGAGACCGAGATCGGGGTCCTCACCGAGACGGACGACGCGGAGGGGGCCCGCGCGGGGGAGCGCCCCGTGCCCTCGCGGGCCGAGCTTGAGTCGGCCGCGGCCCGTCTCACGGGGGAGATCGTCCAGCGCCCGCCGCGCTACTCCGCGGTCAAGGTGGCCGGCCGGAGGCTCTACGAGTACGCTCGGGCGGGGGAGGAGGTGGACCTGCCCGAGCGGCGGGTCACGGTCCACGAGCTGGCGCTCCTGTCCTACGAGCCCCCGCGCGCGCGCTTCCGCCTGCGGGGTTCGAAGGGCGTCTACGTCCGCTCGATCGCCCGGGACCTGGGAGGGCACGTCACGGCGCTCCGCCGCACCGCCTGCGGGCCGTTCCGGGTGGAGGACGCCGGTCCGGACCTCCTCCCGATCGACGCGGCGGTCCGGCACCTCCCGGAGGCGCGGCTCCCGGAGGAGGCGGCGCAAGGATTCCAGAACGGGAGGGAGGTCCCGTTCGAGGGGGGGCCGGGGACGGTGCGCGTCTACGCCGGGACGCGCTTCCTCGGGATCGGCCAGGTCGCGGGGGCGGTCCTCAAGCCGCGGAAGGTGATCCTGGCCTAGCCTTCGAGCCTCCGGACCGCGACGCCCCGCCGGGCCAGGAACTTGAGGGCCTTCTCGACGTTCTTCCGGGGGCCCGCCAGCTCCACCTCGAGCCAGGCGTCCTTCTTCGTGATCCGGCCCCGCAGGAGGGTGGGGACCACCTTGCAGTCGTGCGAGAGCCGGTGGATGATCGGCTCGCCCCGGATCTTCTTGGGACAGCTCATCCGGATGCGGACCGCCTTCGGGGCCATGTTCAATCTGATTCATACATTCCCGGGCCGGGGGGTGTCAAGGGATACGAACAGAGTCCTTGAATTTCCCGGGGACGCCGCCTACTGTGTGGGGCGTTCTCCTTGAATCGCGGGAATCGCGCGACCATGGCCAAAACGGGAAAAGGGGGCACGCGGAAGGGGACGTCCCCGGGCGCCCCGGCCGCCCCGGGGCCGCCCCCGGTCCTGCCGGGCTCCGACTTCGGGCCCTACTACGTCAAGGAGCGCATCGGCACGGGCGGGTACGGCGAGGTCTTCCTCGCCGTCCACCGCGTCCTCCGGCGACGCTCGGCGCTGAAGATCATCCACCCCGCCCTCGCCGGCGACCCGGACGCGGCGGAGCACTTCCTGCGCGAGGCCCGCCTCATCGCCCGCTTCGACCACCCGAACGTCGTCAGCGTCTACGACGCCGGCCGGGGCGAGGACGGGCACCTCTTCATGGCGATGAAGTTCGTGCCGGGGGGGAGCCTGGAGGGCCTGATCCCCGGCGGGGAGCCCCTCCCGGAGGCGCGGGCCCTGCGGGTCATGCGGGACTCCTGCGCGGGGCTGGCGGCCCTCCACGGCCTGGGGCTCGTGCACCGCGACATCAAGCCGGCCAACATCCTCCTCGAGGCGGACGGCCGGGCCTGCCTCACGGACTTCGGCCTGGCCTGCTTCGGGCGCGAGCGGCTCCGCGGCATCGACGAGGACGGGATGGTCGGCGGCACGATCCTCTACCTGGCCCCGGAACAGCTCACCGGGAGCGAGGTCGCCACCCCCCGGTCCGACATCTACGCGCTCGGCATCACGTTCACGGGGCTCCTCACCGGCAAGGTCCCGCTCTCCGAGGCCGAGGAGGACGAGGTCGTCCGCCGGACCGTGGGGGGGAAGCTCCCGGACCCGAAGGCCCTGTGCCCCGGCATGCGGGACGACCTGGCGGCCCTCCTGCGGGAGATGACGGCGAAGGACCCCGCCCTCCGGCCGGAGGACGCGGGGAAGCTCCTGGTCCGCATCGAGGATCTCCTGGCGCGCGCCGAGGGCCGGAAGCCCTACGTCCCGCCCGAGGGCCGCGCGGACGCCGCCCAGGTGGCGGCGTCGGCGGCGCGGATCGAGGCCGATCCCCTGCTCAAGGCGGTCCTGGACGCCTACCCGGGCCCCGCGTTCGTGCTCGACCGGCACCGGCAGATCGTGGCCGCCAGCGAAGGGGCCGCGGCCGCGGTGGGGGCGCCGGACGTCCGGTCCCTCCTGGGGAAGAGGCCGGGCGAGGCCTTCGACTGCGAGGCCGCCCGCCGCGGGCCCGACGGCTGCGGGACGAGCCCCGCCTGCGCCTTCTGCGGCCTGGGGGGCCTGCTCTCGCAGGTCCAGCAGGGCCAGCCCACCCCCGTGCAGGGCGAGTGCCGCCTCCGCCGCCTCTGCGAGGGCGACGGCGCCGCCGAGTTCGCCTTCCGGCTGACCGCCCTGCCGGCGGGCGGCGACGGGGGCGGGCCGTATCACCTGTTCACCCTGCGCGACGTGAGCGCCGAGAAGCGCCGGCGCGTCTTCGAGCGGAGCCTCGTGGAGAACCTCCTCGACACGGCCGGCGTCGTCCGGTCGCTGGCCGAGTCCACCCGGCGGGTTGCCACGAAGGCAGGTCCGGACGCGGGGCGCCGGAAAACGGCGGACCTCCTGGCGGGGGCGAGCCGGGCCCTGGTCGAGGAGGCCCTTTTCCAGCAGCACCTCCTGGCCGCCGAGGCGGGCGAGCTGGAGCCCCTGTGGGAGGACGTGGACCTCCATTCCCTGCTCATGGAGGCGGGCGGGATGCTCCTCCGCCACCGATCGAGCGAGCGGCGGAAGATCGTCCTGAGGAACCCGAGGGGCCTGCGCGTGCGGACGGACCGCGTCCTGCTCCGGCGCGCGGTGAGGAACCTCCTCCGGAACGCGCTGGAAGCCTGCGCGCCCGGCGGGAGCGTCACCGTCGAAGCCTCGGGGCTCAAGGACGGCGGCGTGGGGATCCGCATCCACAATCCGGGCGTCATGGCCCCCGAGGTGCAGGAGCAGGTCTTCAGGCGGTCGTTCTCGACCAAGGCGTCCGAGGGCCGCGGCGTGGGGCTCCACGCCGCCCGGCTCTTCGTGGAGACCTATCTGGGCGGGCGGATCGGCTTCACCAGCGAGGCGCCGAGCGGGACCACGTTCTGGATCCGCATCCCGCCGCGGTCCCCGAGCACGAAGGCCAGGGTGAAGCCCTGAGGCGGCGAACCTTTCAGGAGCGGCAAGCTATGGCGGGAAATGGCTGGGTCCGGGAAGTCCCCATCGCGGCCACGGTCTGCGACGCCAAGGGCGTCGTCCTCGAGATGAACGACGCGTCGGCCGAGGCGTTCCGGAAGTACGGCGGCCGGGCGCTCGTGGGGAAGAGCCTCTACGGTTGCCACTCCGCCCAGGGGCGGCGGAAGCTGGCGCGGCTGCTGAAGTCCCGCCGGGTCAACATCTACACCATCGAGAAGCGCGGCGTGAAGAAGATCATCCTCCAGGCGCCGTGGTCGAGGAAGGGGAGGTTCGCCGGGTACGTCGAGCTGAGCGCCGTCCTCCCGAAGAAGGTCCCCCACTTCGTGCGCGACGGGTGAGGGGCGCGCGTGGGCTTGCTACCAGCCGAAGCCGATTCCCACGCGGCTCCGCCGGCCCCAGTGGGTGTAGCCGAAGCTGAGCGAGGGATACCAGTACCAGGCGGGGTACCACCAGAAGTGGGGATAATAGGAGTGGTAATAATAGATCGGCTCGGCGGCCGCCACGGCCTCGGGCTCCTTGCGCTACGAGGCCAGGGCCTTCTGGACGGCGTCGTCGCTGGCCCCCGCCTTCTTGCGCGCCACCACGTCGTCCGCGGAGAGCTTGACGGTGCCGCGGCGGTCCAGGAGTTCCGTGACCACCGGGTCCGAGATCCCCGCCGAGGCCAGGCGTTCCAGGTCCGTCTTCGTCAGGGCCGGGCCTTCGGGACCGGTCGCCCGGGTACGGTGGGGGTGATAGATGCACCCGGCCAGGGCCAGGGTCAGGATCGCCAAGAACTTCCTCATACACATTAGTATAGGCCCCCCCGAGTTTCGAAGTCAACCCCTTCCCCCCAGCTGTTAACCCTGTCGCGACTCGACGGAGTTAACAGCTTGTTAACGCTGTGGCGACTCGACAGAGTTAACAGCTGGGGGGGACGGTTTTGACAAAGGGGGGGGAATAGGGCAACATAGGTCCCCGGCATGGGCGAACTGGTCCGGGCCGAGCGCCTCACCCGCCGCTACGTGATGGGCGAGACCGTCCTCACGGCGGTGGATTCCATCACCCTCTCCTTCGAGGTGGGCGAACCCACCGTCATCGTGGGCCGCTCGGGGAGCGGGAAGTCCACCCTCCTCCATCTCCTGGGCGGCCTCGACCGGCCCACCTCGGGCGACGTCTTCGTGGGCGGGCGGCGCCTGGCGGAACTCCCCGACGACGACCTGGCCCTCTACCGCCGCGCCGGCGTGGGCTTCGTCTTCCAGTTCTTCAACCTCGTCCCCACCCGGACGGCCCTGCAGAACGTCGAGTTTCCCATGACGCTGGCGGGCGTCCCCAAGGCGGACCGCCGCCGCCGCGCGGAGGCGCTCCTGGAGTCCGTGGGCCTCGCCCCCCGCCGCCACCACCGCCCTTGCGAGCTCTCCGGCGGCGAACAGCAGAGGGTGGCCATCGCCCGCGCCCTCGTCAACGATCCGCCCCTCCTCCTGGGGGACGAGCCCACCGGCAACCTGGACTCGCGGACGGCCGGCGAGATCCTGGCCCTCCTTGGGGGCCTCAAGAAGACCCTGATCCTCGTGACCCACGACCGGGAGCTGGCCCGCCCCTTCACCCGCCGCACGATCGAACTGGCCGACGGCAAGGTGGTCTCCGATGAACGCCGCTGACACCCTCGCGATGGCGCTGGGGAACCTCGGCCGCCGCAAGGGGCGCACGGCGCTCACCGCGGCGGGCGTGGTCGTGGGGGTCGCGTCGCTCGTCCTGATGATCTCCCTCGGCCTGGGCCTCCAGCGCCAGGTCCTGCGGCTCTTCCAGACCGACGACGCCTTCCGGACGCTCTCCGTCACGCGGATCAAGGCCGACTCGGCCCGGCAAAAGCCCGCCCGCTTCAACCTCTTCGCGCTCGGGGGCCAGCTTGCGCCCATCACGGAGGGCGACCTCGACCAGATGCGGGCGATCCCGGGCGTGGCGCTGGCCCTCCCGGACCTCAACATGCTCCTGCGGGTGTCGGTGGAGGTCGCGGAGGGGCCGCGGACCGTGGACTTCTTCCCGGTGGCCGGCGTGGCGCCCCAGGAGGAGGAGCGCTACCGCAACATCCTGGTCGCGGGGAGCCTCTGGGGCTCCGCCTCCGAGCGCGCCTGCCTCCTGCCCACGGTGTTCCTGGAGTTCCGCCTGGGGGCGAAGCCCCAGGAGGTCGTGGGCCGGAAGGTCACCTTCGGCGCCATGGCGGAGGAGGGAGAGACGCGCGAGGAGATGGCCTACACCGTGGCGGGCGTCTTCGATTCGGAGCGCATCGGCATCCGCGGCCGCCAGGTCTTCCTGCCGCTGGAGCGCGCGCGCGAACTGCGCCGCGAGGCCAAGGGGGGATTCAGCCTCTTCCCCTACAAGGAGGGGACCTACGCCTCCGCCGAGGTGCGCCTCGCCGACCCGCGGGCGGCCAACGAGGTCCGGGCGCGGCTCAAGAACTCGGGCTACCAGGTCCTGGCCGCCTCGGACATCATCGAGTCGATCAACCTCATCTTCCTGGTCGTCGAGGGCTTCATGGCCGCGATCGGCGCGATCGGCCTGCTGGTCTCCCTCTTCGGGATCGCCAACACGATGGCCATGGCCGTCCTTGAACGCACCCGCGAGATTGGTATCATGAAGGCGCTCGGGGCGCGCAACCGCGACGTCGGCCGCCTCTTCCTGGTCGAGGCGGCCGCGATCGGCGCCCTGGGCGGGCTCGTCGGGCTGGCCGGGGGCTTCCTGGCCGGGAAGCTCCTCGACGCCGCGGCCCGCGGGATGTTCGACATCCCGGAATGGGTCAGCCTCTTCCACGTGACGCCCTGGCTGGCCGCGGGCTCGGTGGCATTTTCGATGTTTGTTAGCGTCCTGGCCGGGATGGTCCCCGCGCGGCGGGCCGCGCGGCTGGACCCGGTCGAGTCCCTGAGGTACGAATGAGGTCAGCCCTGGTCCTCGGGCTCGCGGGCCTCGCGCTCGGATTCCAGGCGGAGCCCGCGGATGCGGGCCTCGTGGTCGAGCGCACCGTGCGCCTTACCCTCACCGACGTCCTCAACCGCCGCCGCGAGATCCACCGGAAGGAGGTCGTCCGCGTCCGGGGCGCGGACGTCTCGATCACCGACCTCACCTTCGGCGAGCGGCTGATCATCCGGCCGAGCCTCAGGAAGATATGGAAGGCCGACCCCCTCGCGGGGACCTATTCGGAGCTCTCGTTCGACGAGGCGGCGGCGCACCGGAAGCGGGCGATCGACGAGCTCCGCGCCGCCCGCGCCCGCGTGCCGGGCACGGCCGACGAGCGGGAGCTCACCGCCGTCCTCGAGGGCCTCGACGAGTTCGCCGCGGAGCCGCGGGTCGAGGTCCGCTCCTCCGGCGCCGCCCGCGAGGTGGTGGTGAACGGCGACCGCCTCCGCGCCTCGGTCGAGGTGGACGGTCAGCTCAAGGCCGGCGGCTATTTCGAGGCCCTCTCGGCCATCGGTGCGTTCCACCCGGCGATCGCCGCGAAGGTCCGCGAGCTGGGGGGGCTCCCGAAGAAGGGCTCGATCCGGTACGTCCTCTTCCTCGAACGCGTGCACGAGCAGTTCGAGGTCACCGCGGCGCGGGGCGGGGAAGTGGCGGACGCCGAGTTCGAGCTCCCCAAGGGGCTCAAGCGGGTCCCGCTGGCGGGGCTCGAGCCCGCGCCGGAGCGCGCGCTCCAGAAGCCCGGCGAGCTCAAGCACGACTTCAAGGAAGACGACGTGGACCGGCAGAACAACCCGCTGAAGGGCGGGGAGAAGAAGCCGTGACGCCCAAGCAACTCGAGGTCCTCCGATGCGTGGAGGAGTACGCCGGCCGGAACGGCTATTCGCCCACCCTCCAGGAGATCGCGGACCGCCTCCGCGTGACGAAGGTCACGGTCCTCAGCCACCTGCGCCAGCTGGAGAAGGGGCGCCACGTCCGCCGCGGCTACTACCGCCGCCGCGGGATCGAAGTCCTCACGCGGACGCGGAAGCTCCCCGTGATCGGCCGCATCGCCGCCGGCAAGCCCATCGACGCGATCCCCCACCCCGACGACCTCGACGTCCTGGGGATCGTGAAGGAAAACCGGGAGTACTTCGCGCTCGAGGTCCGCGGCGACTCCATGGTGGAGGACCACATCCGCGACGGCGACTACGCGATCGTGGAGCGCCGCGCGACCGCCGAGAACGGCGAGACGGTGGTGGCGCTCCTGGAGGACGGGACGGCCACGCTCAAGCGCTTCTACAAGGAAGGCAAGCGCGTCCGCCTCCAGCCGGCGAACTCGCGGATGCCGCCCCTCGTCCTCGACCGCGTCCAGGTCCAGGGGGTCGTGGTGGGGATCTTCCGGAAGCTCTGATGGTCCGCGCGCGCCTGGCGATCTCGGGCCGGGTCCAGGGCGTCTTCTACCGCGCGTCCTGCCAGGACGAGGCCGAGGCGCGCGGGCTGGCCGGCTGGGTGAGGAACCTTCCGGACGGCTCCGTGGAGGCGCTCGTGCAGGGCCCCGAAGACCGGGTCCGCGACCTGATCAAGTGGTGCTACGTGGGCCCGTCCCACGCGCGGGTCGCGAAGATCGACGTGGCCTACGAGGAGGTCCGCGACGACCTCCAGGGATTCCGCATCCGATAGGGGGGCCCCGTGAACTACAGGACCGTGGGGAAGACGAAGGAACGGGCTTCCATCCTGGGCTTCGGGACCATGAGGCTTCCGACCCGGGGGGGGAACGACGCCGACGTGGACGAGCCCACCGCCGTGGCGATGATCCGCCCCGCCATCCCCCGCGGCGTCAACTACGTCGACTCGG
>CAYNDR010000002.1:37209-39858 GCA_964395295.1 uncultured Planctomycetales bacterium | reverse complement strand
ACCAGGTCCCGCGCGAGGTCCGTGGCTTGGCTCGGCGACTCGACAAGAAGGTCCAGGTGCGACTCCGCGGGGAGGAGACGGAGATCGACCGCGTCATCCTCGAGGCCTTGAAGTCCCCCTTGACCCACCTCCTCCGCAACGCCATCGACCGCGGCGTGAACAACGTGGACTCGGCCTACGTGTACCACGGCGGCGACAGCGAAGAGGTCCTGGGCCGGGCGCTCCGGGGCGGGTACCGGCAGAAGGTCCTCGTGGCGACCAAGCTTCCGGTCTGGTCCGTGCAGAAGATCGACGACGCGGACCGGATCCTCGGCGAACAGCTCGCGCGGCTCGAGACCGACCGGATCGATTTCTACCTCCTGCACTGCCTGATGAAGGCGTCCTGGCCCCGGATGGTCGAGCTGGGCGTCCTGAAGTGGGCCGAGAGGAAGCGGGCCGAGGGCCGGATCCGGCACCTCGGGTTCTCCTTCCACGACGCCTACGAGGTGTTCACCGGGATCGTGGACGGCTACGACTGGTCGTTCTGCCAGATCCAGTACAACCTGGTGAACGAGGGCGTGCAGGCCGGGACGCCGGGGCTGGAGTACGCCGCGCGGAAGGGGCTCGGGGTGGTCGTCATGGAGCCGCTCTTCGGCGGGGCCCTGGCGAACCCGCCGGAGCCGATCCGGGCGCTCTGGGGCGGGTTGCGGCCGGCGGACGCGGCGCTCCGCTGGGTGTGGAGCCGGCCCGAGGTCTCGGTGGTCCTGAGCGGGATGTCGACCCTGGAGCAGGTGAAGGAGAACCTCGAGAGCGCGGGGCGGGCGGGAGGCGCGCGGCTCGACGGGGAGGAGCGCGCGGTCCTCGCGCGGGTGCAGAAGGCCTACGAGGGGCTCTCCCCGATCCCCTGCACCCGGTGCGGCTACTGCATGCCGTGCCCGAACGGCGTGGACATCCCGCTGAACTTCGACCTCTACAACAGCGCCGTGGTCTACAAGGGGAACACGTCGACCCTCAGCCGGAACCTGTACAACGCCGCGCCGGAGCCCCAGCGGGCGGCCGCCTGCCAGGCCTGCAAGGAGTGCGAGGAGAAGTGCCCCCAGCAGATCCCCATCTCCGAGAAGATGAAGGAGGTCGGGAAGCAGTTCGCGTAGGGCATCAGAGGACGAGGCTGATCCGGAGCGGCAGGTCGCCGGCGGCCATCGCCTCGGGAGGCATCGCGCCGATCCGGGCTCCCAGGGAATCCTTCGGGACCGTCAGGATATGGCCCGCATCGATGATCGAATCCTTTGCCAATCCGCCGATGCCCCTCATGGCCTTCACGCAAATGGGCAGTCTCCTTTCCTCTTGGGCGCTTCGGATGGCGAGCACGATCGTATCCGGGGAATAGAGGTTGCCTTTGTCGTTCTGGACGACGAGGACCGGCCGGTCTTTCCAGAGAAGTCCGCCGTGCCGCTCGAGGTTGCAGACGCGGACTTCACCGCGAAGCACGTTTGTCCCGGCCATGTCGCCGTTCCTCCTGGATCCATTCCTCGGGCCAGCTGGCGATGGATCGCATCGCCTTCGTCAGTTCCCGGGCGTCCCTGACGTTCTTCGGGTCCGCGTAGTAGTCCCGGTACGCCTTCTCCATCTCGCGCTCCTCGTGCTCCTTGAGGAGGAGGCGCACGGCGGCGCTCTTGGAGCCCTCCCGGCGGGCGAGCTGTTCCAGGAGCTCCACGTATTCCGGCTCCAGGGAGACCGAGATCGTCTTCACCTTCCGCATGGCGAGCCTCCTTCCGGCCCGCCCGAGTATGATCGGCGTCAATAACATTGTCAATGACGATCGGGCGGGACGCTCGAGGCGCAGCGGAACCCGAGGGTGGGGAGGCGCCGGGTGACCGGGAGTTCCTGGCGCTCGTAGAGGGTGCACCCGTCGATGGGGCTCTGCCAGTGGCCGCCCCGGACGACCCGGTGCTCGGCGCCCAGGGGCCCGGGGGTGGCGGTCCACTCCGCCCGGTGGCCCGCGAGGTTGCGCACGCCGAAGCGGCTGGCGTCCCTCGGATTGGGCGACCGGCTCCCCTGGCACGCCGCGCGCGAGGGATCGGGCTCGTCCCCCCAGGGGAAGAGCCCCCCGCCGCCGGCGATCTCCCACTCGTCCTCCGTGGGGAGCCGCTTCCCCAGGCGCAGGCAGTGGGACAGGGCCTCGAGGTACGAGTACCCCGAGGCGCGCGAGGCGGCCTCCTCCCGGTCGATCCAGAAGCCAGGCGTCGAGACGACGCGCCGGCCGAACCGCGGGTCGCCCACGGGATAGTCGCCGCGGGGGATCCGCGCCATGTCCCCTCCCGCGTCGGGCTCCGCCCCGGGCGAGGCCGCCCCCCAGAGGGCCGCCCCCGCCAGCATCCCCAGGAGGGCCAGGGGCACCGCCCAGCGCCGGCGGCGGACCGGCGCCCAGCGCTCGAGGCCCCGCGCCAGGCCCAGCGCATCCGGGCGCTCCGCGGGGTCCTTCGAAAGGCAATGCCGGATCAGGTCCTCCAGCCCCGGGTCGAATCCGGGCAGGCCCGGGGGCGGATCGTTGAGGACCTGTCCCGAGAGCTCGATGAACGTCTGCGCCTCGAAAGGGAGGCGTCCCGCCAGGAGCTCGAAGAGGATCACGCCCCCCGAGTATACGTCCGCCTTCGCGCCCACCTCCCGCCC
>CAYNDR010000002.1:9231-37199 GCA_964395295.1 uncultured Planctomycetales bacterium | reverse complement strand
TCGGTAACCGTATGCCCGCCGACCAGGGCCACGCCGGCCTCGGCAAGTTTATCCGACCCGCCGCGCAGGATTTCGTGCAGCACCTCGATCGCGATCCCCTCCTTCGGGAACGCCACCAGATTCATGGCGGTGAGTGGACGCGCGCCCATCGAGTAGACGTCCGCCTTCGCGCCCACCTCCCGGACCTGCCCGCGGATCTGCTCGGGGGACATGTAGGCCGGCGTGCCCAGGAGGTCCCCCGTCTCGGTCATCCGGACGTCCTCGTCGGCGCGGGCGGCGCCGAAGTCCGTGAGGACCGGCTCGCCGGCGCGGAGCACGATGTTCCCGGGCTTGAGGTCGCGGTGGACCACCCCGCGGGCGTGGGCGTGGGCCGCGGCGCGGGCGACCTTGGCCATCAGGGGGCAGGCCGCCACCGGCGGGAGCGGCCCCTGGAGGGGGGCGCCCTCGATGATCTCCATCGTGTAGAAGGGCGTCCCCTCGTGCTCGCCGCTCTCGAAGATCCTGACGATGTTGGGGTGGCGGAGGCGCGCCGCCGTGCGCGCCTCGCGGAGGAACCGCTCGCGCGCCACGGGGCCGGCGTCGAGGCGGCGGAGCGTCTTGAGCGCCACTCCCCGGTCGATCTCGAGGTCCTGCGCCCGGTAGACGATCCCGTAGGCCCCGCGCGCCAGCTCGTCGAGGATCCGGTAGCGGCCCCCCCAGAGGGGGGCCTCGGCGCCGGGGCCGCTCACAGGGCGAACCTCGCGATCCCTTCCCCGGGGGGGCGCGCGTCGAAGTCGATCAGGAATCCCAGCTTCTGTCCCGCGATCCGGAGCGTGGTGAGGACCTGCTCCGGGAAGGTCGGGTCGCGGCGCCCGGCGGGCCGGATCCCCACGGCGATGGCGCCCTCGACCTCGAGGTCCAGGAGGAACTCCCCGACGGGCCTCCCCTTGTAGAGCACCGGGAGCGCGAGCCGGCGCCGGTACCGGAGCCCCGCCTGGTCCATCTCCACGCACAACGCCGCCTCGTAGGTCGGCTCCCGGAGCCCCGGGCCGAGCTGTCGGCGCACCTCGGCGACCATCCCGAGGAAGGCCTCCGCGGTCTCGTTCAGGTTTCTCATCGGATCCCCTCCGTTGCGGCCGGGAAAAAGAGGCCCCCGGGCGGCCCCTACCCCCGGAGGCGCACCACGATCCACGCCGCGAGGTGCGGCAGGATGGCGATGGCGCAGTCGAGGGCGACTTTGAAGAATCGCCTGAGGCTCTTCTTCACGGCGTCCTCCCCGAAAATGGGCATCGCTGTCCAGGAAGCGATGCCGGGTTCAGCCCGGCACCGCTCCCACGGGGAGAGGTGCCGCCCTGGAGGCCCGCGGCGTCCCGAAGGACGTCGCTCGATAAAAACGTAAAAGACCGGGACTGCGGGTCAACGACCCGCAGCCTCGCCGCCGCGCGCGCCCAGCGCGCGCCGCAGCTCCTCGATGAGCCGCGCGGGCTCGCCGTAGCGTCCCGCCGCGGCCATCAGGAAGTAGATCCGCCGCGCCGTCTCGCGGACGAACCGGTCGCGGTACCGTCCGGTCGGCGCCTCCGCGCGTCTCATGGGCACCTCCGTCGCCTGCACGCTCGCGCGAGGCGTGCAGGCGGGGGGCCCAGAAGGCGCGCCTGCGGACCTACGTCAAAATATTCTCCCTCGCCGTCCGGCTCACGGCGCCGCCTCCCCCGGGGACAGCGACTCCGAGAGGTCCCGGAGCGACAGCGCCCGCTCCATCCGTATCATGTGCCGGGCCTGGTCGTCGTTCACGGGGCCCTGCCGGCGCTTCGCGACCATCTCCACCACGGCGCGGCGGACCGCCACGGGCTCGCCGTCCACGTACAGCCTTCCGTCCTTCACGCTCCACATCGCTCGTGTCCTCCACCCGGGTAGTGCCGCGGGGGGCCGAAAAGTCGACGGGAAATATTTCGCGTCGACTTTCCCCGCCCCGGCCGCACACCCCCGGTGGAGGCGCCCGATGAAGGTCCTGATGGCGGCGATGGCGGCGGCGCTCGTGGCGGGGCCGGCGGAGGAGCCCCTCGTGTGGGTCTTCTTCTCGCCGGGCTCGCCCGACGCCTCCCGCCTCTTCGCGGACCTCCGGGGCCGGCCCGTCCGGCCGGTCCTCCTGGTGGAGCGCTACTTCGGCGGGGGCGAGCCCTCGGAGGCCTTCCTGGCGACCGGCCGGGCGGCCGGCCGGGAGATCCGGGTGGTGGACGAGGAAGGCCTGCGGGAGGCGGAGCGGCTCGGCATCGCGGAACTCCCGGCCGTGGCGGTGAAGGCGGGCGGCCGGGTCCACGTGGCGTCGGGGAGCCGCCTCGACGTGAAGGAGGTCTTGAAATGCGCGGGACGGTAGCGGTCCTGCTCCTCCTGGGCGGCGAGGGGCGGTTCTTCGAGCGGCGGGACGTGGACTACTGGGGGGCACGGGCCCGCGCCGCCGCCGAGGCGGCGCCCCCCGAGCCCGACCTCTGGGCGGACTCGAACGCGCCGGGGCCGGTCAAGCGGCTCCTGGGGGCGCCCACGCGGGGGAACGCGGAGGCGTACCTGGCCTGGCAGACGGCGCGCCTGGAGCGCCTCCGCGGGGCGATCGCGGCGGTGGAGGAGGCCCGGCAGGCGGCGGCGGTGCCTGAATCCTCCCCGATCCTCTACTTCGCCCGCGCGGGGTGCCGGTACTGCGGCCTGCAGGACGCCGAGCTCCGCGGCCTGCCGGCGGAGCGGGTGCCCGAGGGCTCTCCGCTGTGGAAGGCCTACGGCGTCACGGCGACCCCCACGCTCGTGGTGAGGGGCAAGGTCTTTCGGGGGCTCACGCCGCGGAAGGTCCTCCTCCGGGAGCTGGGCCGTGGGTAGCGCGCTGGCGCTCCTGCTCCTGGCGCCCCAGGACCTCATCGAGCGGGACTATGCCCTGCGCCGCCGGCTCCCGCCCCGCGTGGAGCTCTGCGACGCGAAGCCCCAGCGGGCCTCGCTGGAGCTCGGCGGGAATCCGGGGCTCGACTTCGCCTGCGGGAGCTTCGATCCGAAGATGAACTTCCGGGCACTCTTCGACCGGAACGTGAGGGAGGAGTTCCTGGGCGGCCTGCTCTCCTCGCTCCAGTCGGAGCTGGCCGGCTCGGCGCTCGTGCTGGCGTGCTACGCCTCGCCCACGGTGTGCGACGCGATCAAGCACTACCGGGTCACCGCCAACGCGATGCTCGGGATGGAGCTCGACGCGTGCCGCGCGGTGGAGGAGGCGATCGACGACCCGCTCCGGCGCACGCGGGCGCGGGCGATCAAGGAGTGCCTGGACGAGAAGGCGGCGCGGGGGATGCCGCTCGACGCGGCGCAGAGGGAGTGCCTGGGGGCGTCCCGGGTCCGCGGGCTGGACGGGAAGCCGGTCGTGGAGATCGACCTCCTGAAGGAGCTGGGGCTGTCCGAGCCGCTCATTCCCTCCCTGAAGCTCGGGCCGTCCGCGATCCGCGTGGAGGCCCGCGGGACGGAGGTGGCCGAGGCCTACGAGGCGAGGCGCCGGAAGGCCCTGGAGGCGTGGGAGGCGGGGGTGAAGGACCCCGCGAAGGCGCCGCTGGAGGGGCTGGGGCCCGTGACGCGGGCGGAGCTGGGGCAGGTGTCGCTCATGGACGAGCCGCGGAGGGACTCGGTGGTGCAGAGCCTGGCCTCCGCGAAGGCGATGGCGGACCTGGTGCGCGAGGCGCACGAGGTGGAGCGGGCGCTGGAGGCGCGGGAGTTCACGGCGGCCCCCGAGGTGCGGGCGGAGCTGGAGCGCCGGCGGGCGGTCCTGCGGAGCGAGATCGCGCGGCTGATGGAGCAGTTCGAGGCGGAGCGGAGGCTCAACGCGGCGGTGGCGGAGGCGCAGGCCGCGGCGGCGGCGGACGTGGCCCGGAAGGCGCAGGAGCGGCTGGCCCCCCGGCGGGCGGCGGAGGCGGCGGACGAGGCCGCGGGGCGGTTCAGGCCCTGGGGCTGCGAGGTGAAGAACGGCGGGAATGAAAGGAGCAAGCCATGAAGAGGCCGGAAGGGAAGCAGTTGTACCATGTCGTCGGGGGCATGCCCTGGCTCGACCCGGACTGCCCGATCTGCAAGGCGCACGGGATCACGCCGGAGAGGTTCCCCGGCCGCGACGAGCCCTACGACGGCGGGCTGCTGCTGATCGAGGCCCTGGCGCTGGAGGACATGCTCCGGTGCGACTGTCCCCTCTGCGTCCAGGCGCGGCGGTGAGGGCCCTCTTCCTGCTGGCGCCGCTGGGGATGGCCGCCTGCGGCGCCCTCGGGGCCGCCGCGCCGGGGCAAACGCTCCTGGCCTGGCGGCTCGTGGAGGTGCCGGCCCCGGGCGGGAAGCGCCTCGTGCTGGAGCAGGGGCCCCCCTTCGGCGACGGCCGCTGGTCCGGGATCGAGGTCCGGCTCTCCCGGGACCATGCCGGGGTGGGGGAGGAGGTCGAGGCCGAGGTCTGGCTGCCGGGGGCCGCGGGGCGCCACTGGGTGGAGGTCCATCCCGGCAGGCCCGGGGTGCGGGTCCTCGGGCCGCGGGCGTGGATCGCGGAGGGCGACGAGCGGGTCACGGCGCGGTTCACGTGCGGCACGCCGGGCCCCGGCGGGATCCTGGTGCTGGTGAGGGAGTGAGCCATATGATATCATTTCAGGCAGGAAAGGATATCCTTATGGCTCGTACGGTCGTGAACCTCGACGACAGGCTCCTCAAGCGGGTGATGCGGCTGAGCGGCGTGAAGAAAAAGGTCCGGATCGTCAACTGGGGCCTGGAGGTGCTGGTCCAGCACCTGGAACAGATCGAGATCCGGAAGCTCCGGGGCAAGATCCATTGGGAAGGCGACCTGAGGAGGTGGCGTGGTCGTCGTTGACACCTCGGTGTGGATCGATTACCTGCGGGGCCGGGCGACCCGGGAGGCGGTCCTCCTGGACCAGGCGGTGGAGCGGGTGGCGCGCGTCGCCGTATGCGGCCCCGTGTTCCAGGAAGTGCTCCAGGGGATCAAGGAGGATCGCGAGTTCAAGCGGGTCCGGCTGCAGCTGTCGAAGTTCCCCTTCCTCGAGGCCACGCGTTGGACGTTTTCCCGGGCGGCGGAGCTCTACCGCGCGCTGAGGAAGAGGGGACTCACGGTCGGCCAGTTCGACGTCCTCATTGCGGCGGTCTGCCTGGAGCATCGCGCGGCGTTGCTCACTTCGGACCGGCGCGACTTCGAGCCGCTGGCGCGGCACGCGGGCCTGAGGCTGGAGTGAGGGTCAGCGGGCCAGGGCGCGGCGGATCGCCTGGACCTCCTTGAGGAGCGCCGGGAGGTCCGCCAGCTTGAGCATGTTGGGGCCGTCGCTGAGGGCGCGGTCGGGATTTTCGTGGACCTCGAGGTAAAGGCCGTCGGCGCCGGCGGCGATGCCCGCGCGGGCGAGGACGGGGATCATCTCCCGCATCCCGCCGGAGGACTTCCCGAGGGCGCCGGGCTGCTGGACGGAGTGGCCGGCGTCCATCACCACCGCGCACCCGAAGGACTTCATGATGGGGATCGAGCGCATGTCGACCACCAGGTTCGAGTAGCCGAAGGTCGATCCGCGCTCGGTGAGCATGACGTCCCGGGCCCCGGCGTCCCGGGCCTTCTTCAGGATGTTCTTCATGGACCAGGGGTCCATGAACTGGCCCTTCTTGATGTTGAGGGAGCGGCCGGTGCGGGCGGCGGCCCGGACCAGGTCGGTCTGGCGGCAGAGGAAGGCGGGGATCTGGAGGACGTCCACGACCCGGGCGGCCACTCGGGCCTCCTCGGGGGTATGGACGTCGGTCAGGACCTTGAGGCCGAGCTTCCCGACCTTGGCGAGGACCTGGAGGCCGACCTTGGGGCCGGGCCCGCGGTAGGTCTCCCCCGAGGTGCGGTTGGCCTTGTCGTAGGAGCTCTTGAAGACGCAGGGGATGCCGAGCGAGCCGCAGATTTCCGAGATCGCCTTCGCGTGCCGGAGGGCGCTGGCCTCCGACTCGATGACGCAGGGGCCGCCGATGAAGAAGAATCGGTCCGTGGGGAGGGCGCCTCGCGTCTTCAAGGATCAGGTTCCTTCCGGCTGGTCGTCGAGGTTCCGGATCGTGTGCCCGAGCTTGTCCCGCTTGGCCCGGAGGTAGTCCACGTTGTGCTCGTTGGGGGGGACCTCGATCGGGACCTGCTCCACGATTTCCAGGCCGTAGCCGGCGATCGAGTGGATCTTCTTGGGGTTGTTGGTGAGGAGGCGGATCCTGCGGACGCCGAGGTCGTGGAGGATCTGGGCCCCGGTCCCGTACTCGCGGAGGTCGGCGGCGAAGCCCAGCTTCACGTTGGCCTCCACGGTGTCGAGCCCCTGTTCCTGGAGGCGGTAGGCCTTGAACTTGTTCACGAGGCCGATGCCGCGGCCTTCCTGGCGGATGTAGAGGAGGACGCCCCGGGGGGCGCGGGCGATCATCTCCAGGGCCGCCTCCATCTGCTGGCCGCACTCGCAGCGGAGCGAGTGGAAGACGTCGCCCGTGAGGCATTCGGAGTGGACGCGCACGAGGATGGGGTCGTCCCGGACGACCGTCTCGCCGCCGCGCTCCTCGCCCACGCCGCCCGAGCAGAGGGCCAGGTGGAGGTACTCGTCCACGAGGGACTTGTAGAGGTGGGCCCTGAAGGGGCCGAAGCGGGTGGGGAGGTCGACCTTCTCGACGCGCTCGATCAGGCGCTCGCGGCGGCGGCGGTACTCGATGATCTGGGCGATCGTGGAGATCTTGAGGCCGTGGTGCCGCGCGACCTCGATGAGGTCGGGCACGCGGGCCATCGAGCCGTCCTCCCTGAGGATCTCGCAGATGACGGCGGCGGGCTTGAGGCCGGCCAGGCGGGCGAGGTCCACGGAGCCTTCGGTGTGTCCCGTGCGGACGAGGACGCCGCCCTCGGCGGCGCGGATGGGCTGGATGTGGCCGGGCCGCACCAGGTCCGCGGGGGTGCAGCGGTCGTCGACGGCGGTGAGGATCGTGCGGGCGCGGTCCTGGGCCGAGATGCCGGTGGTGATGCCCGCGGCCGCGTCGGTGGTGACGGTGAAGTTGGTGCCGTACTTCGACGTGTTGTCCAGGGCCTGCGGCGGCAGGGCGAGGGCCTCGCACCTGGCGCCGGTGAGCGAGAGGCAGATGAGCCCCCGGGCGTGGCGGGTCATGAAGTTGATCGCCTCCGGGGTGGACTTTTCGGCGGCCAGGACGAGGTCGCCCTCGTTCTCGCGGTTCTCGTCGTCCACCAGGACGATCATGCGGCCCGCGCGGAGCTCTTCGAGCACCTCGGGGATGGAAGCGAAGTCGCTCATGGGGCCCCAATCTTAGCTCGAGCCGCAGGGGGGAGTCAACCCGGGTTTTCGTGAGCCCGGAAACCGCCCCAATCCCTTGGCGTCCAACGCCTTTAGCTGTTAACTCTGTCGCGACTCGACGGGGTTAACAGTGTTAACTCCGTGGCGACTCGACGGGGTTAACAGATCAGCGGGGGCGGACGAGCAGGCGGTTGACGACCTGGGCGCCGCGGCCTTGGGAGAGGGCGGTGTTGAAGACGGTGTCGGCGTCGGCCTGGCTGTCGACGCGCCCGCTGAGGGTGATCACGCGGTCGACGCAGAAGACGCACACGGCGGCAAAGCGGGGCTCGCGCAGTTCCCAGCAGATGTCCCGCACGATCTCCTGGTCCTCGCCGGCCTTCTGGACCGCCGTCCGGGGCGCGCAGGCCAGGGCCATCGAGGCCGCGAGGGCCGCGAGGGCCAGCCTCGGCAGGACCTTGCCCATGGTTGGCCGTCTCCGGGCGGCGGATCCTCCCGATCGGGGCCGCCGCCATAATTGTATCACCGGGCCGCGGGGACCGGCGGAGTTCATCATTTTCGGTTGTGGGCCGTAGTATCTTCTGGTAGTTTCGGGGACCCTCGTTCAAGCGGAGGCCTGCATGGACCCTGCGCCCCAGCCGAATCCCCCCGCCGCCTCGCCGTCCGACCTCGAGGCCGTGCGGAAGCTCAAGGAGGCCTACGACACGCTCAAGGCCGAGATGCACCGGGTGATCATCGGCCAGGAGCGGGTCCTCGACGAACTGCTCACGTGCATCTTCTCGCGGGGCCACGCCCTCCTGGTCGGCGTGCCGGGCCTCGCCAAGACCCTCATGATCCGCACGCTGGCGCAGACACTCTCGCTCTCCTTCAACCGCATCCAGTTCACGCCCGACCTGATGCCCAGCGACATCACCGGCACGGAAGTCATGGACGTGGACCGGTCCACGGGGGACCGGGCCCTGCGCTTCATCCGCGGGCCGGTCTTCGCCAACATGATCCTGGCGGACGAGATCAACCGGACGCCCCCCAAGACGCAGGCGGCCCTGCTGGAGGGCATGCAGGAACTGCAGGTCACCGTGGGCGGGAAGCGCCACCCCCTCCACCAGCCGTTCTTCGTCCTGGCCACCCAGAATCCCATCGAGCAGGAGGGCACCTACCCGCTCCCGGAGGCCCAGCTCGACCGCTTCATGTTCATGATCCAGGTGGGATACCCCACCGAGCAGGAAGAGCTGGAAATCATGAAGCTGACGACGTCGGGCTTCGACACCCGCCTCCAGCCCATCCTGTCCGGGGACGAGGTGATCCTCCTCCAGGACATCGTCCGCCGCGTGCCGGTGGCGGACCACGCGATCCGGTACGCGATGGCGCTGGCGCGGGCCACGCGGGTCTCGGAGGGCGGCGTGCCCGATTTCATCAAGGAATGGGTCCAGTGGGGCGCCGGCCCGCGCGCCAGCCAGTACCTGGTGATCGGGGCCAAGGCCCGCGCGATCCTCCAGGGCCGCTACTACGTGACCGTCCAGGACGTCCGGTCCATCGCGCACCCCGTTCTGCGCCACCGGATCGTCACGAACTTCACCGCGGAGGCGGAAGGGGTGACCGCCGACAAGATCGTGGACAAGCTCCTCGAGGCGGTCCCCGCCAAGGAGGCGGACATCGAGAGGGACGCCTCGCTCCCCAAGGTCACGGGATCCTAGGAGCCGGGATCCGGTCCCGCCATGGCGGAAGACGCCCGAAAATATCTCGACCCGAAGGTCCTCAACAAGATCACGCGCCTGGACCTCAAGGCGCGCCACATCGTCGAGGGCTTCGTGGCCGGGATGCACAAGAGCCCCTACCACGGGTTCTCCGTGGAGTTCGCCGAGCACCGCGAGTACGCCCCCGGGGACGACCTCAAGCACCTCGACTGGAAGGTCTTCGGCCGGACCGACCGCCTCTACGTCAAGGAGTACGAGCTGGAGACCAACCTGCGGTCCCACATCCTGCTGGACACCTCCGAGTCGATGGACTACCGCAGCGGCGAGACCTCCAAGCTCGAACTGGCCTGCTTCGTCGCCGCCTCCATGGCCTACCTGATCCTCCGCCAGCAGGACTCGGCGGGCGTGGTCTGCTTCGACAAGGAGGTCCGGCAGTTCGTCCCCGCCTCCAGCTCCATGGGCCACATGAGATCCGTCCTGGGGACGCTCGCCCAGGCCTCCGCCCGAAACAAGACCGACATCGGCGCCGTCTTCAACGCCCTGGCCGAGCGGTTCCGCAACCGGAGCCTCGTCATCGTGGTCTCCGACCTCTTCGACCGGCCGGACTCCATCCTCAAGGCGCTCCAGCACTTCCGCCACAAGCGCCACGACGTCATCGTCTTCCACGTGCTGGACGAGTACGAGCTGACCTTCCCCTTCCAGCGGATGACCCTCTTCGAGGGGCTGGAGGAGTACCCGAAGCTCCTGGTGGACCCCCGGGCGCTCCGCAAGGCCTACATCGAGGAGGTCGGGAAGTTCTGCGAGACGATCCGGAAGGGGTGCGTGAAGCAGTCGATCGACTACGTGCGGATCTCCACCGAACAGCCGCTGGACATCGTCCTGGCGCGGTACCTGGCCGGACGGCTCTCGATCCGGAAGAAATGACAGGATGAGGAT
This sequence comes from uncultured Planctomycetales bacterium, assembly GCA_964395295.1. Lineage (GTDB taxonomy): Bacteria > Planctomycetota > MHYJ01 > MHYJ01 > JACPRB01 > CAYNDR01. Next base: position 27,295 of record CAYNDR010000002.1, on the reverse strand, counting down.
CAGAATCAAGAATCAAGAATCAAGAATCAAGGGCGGGGTCCCCCCTTGGCCCCCCGGGGGGGCAGGGGGGGAAGGGCCCCTTGATTCTCGATTCCCTATTCTCGATTCTCTGACACCCCTGAGCGGCTGAGAGATGGGCTTCTTCAACCCGGGATTCCTCTGGTTCGCGCTCGGGGGCGCGATCCCGGTCATCATCCACCTCCTGCACCGCCAGAAGTTCCGCCGCGTCCGCTGGGCGGCCATGGAGTTCCTCCTGGCCGCGCTCAAGAAGACCCAGAAGCGCCTGCGCCTCGAGAACCTCCTGCTCCTGCTGGTGCGCACCCTCATCATGCTCCTGCTGGCCATGGCCGTGGCGCGCCCCTTCTTCCGCGAGGCCCCCCTGGAGGCCCTGGGCGACAGCGACACCCACCACATCTTCGTCGTGGACGTCTCCGCCAGCATGGGCTACAAGTCGGCCAAGGACACGCCGCTCGACGTGGCCCGCCGCGCCGCCGAGCAGGTCCTCTCCGAAATCCGCGCGGGCGACCAGGACCGCTTCTCCCTCGTGGCGCTCTCCTCCTTCCCCGAGACGCTCATGAAGGGGCGCAACCGCAAGGACCAGGTCCGCGGCGCGATCGGGGAGCTCAAGCCCGCCGACTACGGCACCAGCGTCCACGCCACGATGCTCGAGGTCCGCACCCTCCTGGACGACCCCGAGGTCCGCAACCGCGACCGCCGCGTCTACCTCTTCACCGACCTCCAGCGCGCGGGCTGGGAGTTCCGCGACGAGCAGGAGGCCCGCAGGTTCTCCGAGCTCCTCAAGCAGATCTCCGGCCGCGAGAACACGAAGTTCTACCTCTTCGACGCCGGCGAGCGCCGCGATCCCTTCAACCGCGCCGCGGTCGACCTGCGGGTGGAGAGCCGGGCGGTGACCACCCGGCGCCGGACCCGCTTCACCGCCCTCGTCCACAACTACTCCGCCATGCCCTTCCCCGCCCTGGGCGTGACCCTCCACGTGGACGAGGCCGCCCAGCCCGCCCGCACGGTCGTCCTGCCCCCCCACGCCACCGTCCCGGTGACCTTCGACTACGAGTTCGCCGAGAGCGGGCCCCACGCCGTGCGCGTCTCGCTGGAGCCGGACAACCTCGACGTGGACGACCGCCGGTACCTCGCGCTCGACGTCAAGACCGCCCTCCGCGGGCTCGTCGTGGACGGCGAGCCGAAGGAGTCCCTCAAGGAGAGCGAGACCTACGCCTTCAACCTGGCCCTCGACCCCACCCGCGAGGGGCTCTACTTCTCCGTGGAGCCCAAGGTGGTCGAACTCTTCGGCGCCGAGGGGCTCGACCCGTACGACTTCGCGGTGCTGGCGAACGTCCAGAGCCTCACCGCGGACAAGGTCGAGAAGCTCGAGCAGTACGTCCGCCACGGAGGCGGCCTCCTCATCACCCTGGGCCCCCGCGTGGACCGGATCTCCTTCAACGACGCCTTCTGGAAGGGGGGCCAGGGGCTCTCCCCCGCCCTGCTCGAGGAGGTCGCCGGCACCGCCCCGGGCGGCGGGATCGAGCTCGGGGTGGAGCGCCGCATCGGCCGCTTCGCGGCCCAGCACCCGGTCTTCCGGACCTTCCGCGACAAACTGCGGGCGGCCGTCTACGAGCTGGTCTTCTACAAATACTTCCGCGCCCGGGAGTTCGATCCCGACGGGGTCCTGGCCTCCTTCGACGACAACCATTCCTCGCCCGCCCTTCTCGAGAAGCCCTTCGGGGAGGGCAAGGTCGTCCTCTTCACCTCCACCCTCGACCACGAGTGGAACGCGGGCATCGCGGGGCACCCCCCGTACCTCCCGCTGATGTGGAACCTCTGCGAGTACCTGGCGATGCGGCCGACCGCCCGGCGGAACCTCTTCGTGGGGGACCTGATCCAGGCGGAACTGCCGGTGGAGCAGTACCAGCCCCCCTTCCTCCTGCACACCCCCGGCGAGCGCGGGTCCGTGCACCTCACCGCCTCGCCTCCGGAGCGGGACCAGAAGGTCTTCCGGCTCTCCTACCCCCTGCGCGCCCGGACGAACGACCCGAAGGTCCTGCGCAACGAGGGGGTCGAGTGGGCGGGCCCCTACCGCCTCACCCGGCAGGTCCCCAACGAGGGCGAGAAGGCGGTGGCCTACTTCGCGGCCAACATGCCCCCCCGGACGCCCACCCCCGAGGAGATCCACGCGGCCGAGGGCAACCTGGACCGCATCACCCGGGAGGAGATCCGCCAGCGCCATCCCGACTTCAAGGTGGAGTTCCGCGGGGACCGCAAGGAGGGCGAGCGGGAGATGAGCCTGGACGCGCCCCCGGGGAGCAGCCTCTGGAGGCACCTGCTGTACCTCCTCCTGGGATTCATGCTCCTGGAGTCCGTCCTCGCGTGGCTCTTCGGGCGGGCCAAGCAATGACGAGCCTCGGGACCTGGCTGGCTCAGCAGGCGCCAAGGGCGAGCGACTTCTGGTCGCGGCTCCTGGGCATCGACCGGGTGAACCGCGACGGCGAGGTCTCCGTCGCCTGGAGGCACATGCCGGAGGCGTGGGTCCTCTTCCTCGTCATCATCCCGGCCGTGCTCCTGCTGGTCTGGCTCGTCTACCGGAACGAGCGGCGGGACGCGGGCGCGGGGCCCAAGCTGGCGCTCACGGCCCTGCGGGCCGCGCTCGTGGTCCTGGTCCTCCTCATGCTCATGGGGCCCGTGCTCACCGTCGAGACGATCAAGCTCCGCAAGGCCTACGTGGTCGTGCTGGTGGACGAGTCGCGCTCGATGGCCAAGGCGGATCCCCTGCGGACGAAGGAGGAGAAGCTCAAGGTCGGCCGGGTCGCGCGGCTCGTGGACGGCGACGACGAGGTCTCCCCCTCGGAGGAGGCCGCGCTCAAGGGCCTCAGCCGCGCCCAGCTCGTGCGGAGGGTCCTGGAGAACCCCGAGCTGGGCATCCTGGACAAGCTGGAAGAGAAGCTGAACGTGGCCTACTTCACCTTCTCCAGCGGCGCCAGCGCCCGGGAGAACCGCGCGAAGCTCCTGGAGGACTACCGCCCCGAGAACTGCCTGGGCGCCGAGACCGCCATCGGCGACGCCATCCGGGCCGCCCTCAACTCGCTCCGCGGCCAGATCATCTCGGGGGTGGTGGTCTTCTCGGACGGCCGCAACAACGCCGGCATGGCCCCCAAGGAGATCGCCGCCCAGTGCAAACAGCGCTACCTCCCCATCTACACGGTCGCCGCCGGCGTCCCCCACGCCCCGAGGGACATCGCGCTCGGGGAGATCGAGGCGCGCGACGCCATCCTCGCCAACGACGTCATGAAGATCGCCTTCAAGGTCCGCAGCCAGGGCTACGAGGGCGAGGCGGCGGACGTGGGGATGTGGGCCTACGCGATCAAGGAGGAGGACAAGGACCTGGCGCTCCTGCCCCGCGACCTGGACCGCCTGATCGAGAAGTCCCAGAAGGTCCTGGACCACCGCGTGGCGCTCCTGGGGAACAACCAGAAGCAGGCGGAGGCCTTCGACTACAATCCCAAAACCCCCGGCGAGTACCTCCTCGTCCTCCGGATCAGCCCGCGGGCCGACGAAAGCACGGACTCCAACAACTACCTCACGCACCGCCTGCGCGTGGCGGACGACAAGATCAAGGTGCTCTTCGTGGACCACCCCCCGCGCTACGAGTTCCGCTACCTCCGCAACGCCCTCATCCGCGACCCGAAGATCCTCTGCCACACCCTGCTGACCTCCGCCGACGAGGGCTTCCCCCAGGACCACACCCGCTCCGACGACCCGCTCTTCCGCGAGCCGCTCAAGGAGTTCCCCCGGGACCTCAAGTCCCTCCTCGAATTCGACGTGCTGATCCTCGGCGACGCGGAGCCCCGGGCGCTCGGCCCGGACGCGGCCCGGCACATCGAGTCCTTCGTGAGCGAGTTCGGCGGGGGCATCCTCTTCGTCTCGGGCTCCCTCTACAACCCGCGGTCGCTGGCGGGGACCCCCCTGGCGAACCTCCTGCCCGTGGTGCCCGAGGAGCCCCGCGACCTCCTCGCCCAGGAGCAGGTCTACTCCCAGGTCTTCGGATACGTCCTCACCCCCGACGGCAAGAACCACCCCGTCACCCAGTTCAAGGAGTTCCGGGGCGACCGGGACCGCAACCTCGAGCACTGGGAGGACCGGGACCGGAAGGGCGACGGGATGATGGGCCTCTACTGGTTCCAGCGCGTCCGGAAGCTCAAGGCCGGGGCCTCCCCCCTGGTGGAGCTCGCGGGCCTCCCGGGCGACGGCGCCCGGCCCCCGCTCTTCGTGTCCCAGCACGTGGGCCGCGGCCGCGTCTTCTGGAGCGCCACCGACGAGACCTGGCGCTGGCGGTACCTCACGGGCGACTACCCGTGGTTCTACCCCTTCTGGCAGCAGGCCATGTACTGGGCCCGCGAGGGCAAGCTCCTCGGGGCGCGGCGCTACCGCCTGAACGTGGACAAGGAGCGCTACACGCGCGGCGAGAAGGTCCAGATCTTCGCCAACGCCTACGACGAGAAGTTCGAGCCCAAGCAGGACGAGCGGATCGAGGCGAGCATCGACCCCCCCGCGGGCGAGCGCCTCCGCGTCTCCCTGGTGCGCGACAAGACGCGCCCCGGCTACTACGAGGGGGAATACACGCCGGGCGACACCGGCCCCTACAAGGCCTGGGCCGGCGAGGAGGACGAGTCCACGCGCGCCACCGCCAAGTTCTCCGTCTACATCCCCGACCGGGAGGACGACGACCCCATCCTCGACGACGCCACGCTCAAGGAGCTGGCCGCGGGGTCCAACGGCGGGATCTACTTCCCCGTCGACGAGGCCGGCAAGCTCCCCAAGGCGGTCCAGAAGAGCGAGCTCCAGCTCACCGAGACGAAGGAGGACGACCTCTGGGACTCCCCGCTGGCCTACCTCCTCTTCGCGCTCCTGATCACCCTGGAGTGGATCCTCCGAAAGATCTTCCGGATGCTGTAGCCGTGGAAATCCGCAGTCGTGCCGTTGCCGGGCTCGCGGCGGTCCTGGCCGTCCTGGGGATTTCCTCGTGTTGCCGGATCGACATCGACCTGAGTGAACGGACCGAGGTGGACTACGGGGCTCAAGTCCGGGACGTCATGGACGCGCCGGTGCCGGGCGTGCAGGTGACGGCCGTGAGGTATGGGCACCAGCTGCGGGGACGCGGGGCGACCGACGACGCGGGCCGTTGCCGCTTGAGGTTCTGCTGCCCCCGGATCGTGGAACTCACCGCCTGGGCCGGCAACGACTGGCTAACGATCAGGTTCGAGAAGGAAGGATACGAAACGCGCGTGATCCGGCTGAATCCTCCGGACTTCGTCAGGGAAGGGAACCTTTACACCCGGGTGGAAGGCATCCGGCTTGAGAAGGTGAAGCCGTGATGCGTCTCCTCGCCGCGGCGGCCGTCCTCGGGATCCTTGGGGCCTTGTCCCAGGACGATCCCCGCGGGGACGAGACGAGGCGGCGGCTCCTGGAGGACCTCCTGGGCCCCCGGCGGGCGCAGGAGGACGGACCCCGGCAGGACGAGCCGAAGAACACCGTCCGCCTCCGCGTCTACTCGGACCTCGACCAGCTTGCGGTCAAGGCGCCCGCCCTGGCCAAGGCCGGGAACTACGCGGAGGCGCTGGCGATCTACGACAGGGCCGTCCGGGCCGAGCCCAACTCGGTGGTCCCCGTCGTCCCCTCGCGCGCCTGCGGCGTCTGGGAGCACGTCGTGGGACAGATCGGCGCCTGGCCGGAGGAAGGCAAGGAGGTCTACCGGCGCAAGGTGGACCTCGAGGCCCGGCGCCTCTTCCAGGCCGCCAAGATCGCCGGCGACGTCGAGGCGCTCGAACAGCTGGTCGAGCTGTACCCCTACTCCTCGCTCGTGGGCGACGCGCTTTCCCTCGCGGCCAACCTCCGGCTCGACGCGGGGGCGCCCGCCCGGGCGGCCGACGCCCTGGAGCGGCTCCTCGCCCTGGAAGGCGACGCCCCCCGCCCCGTGACGATGGCCCGGCTGGGCCTGGCCTGGGCCCGCGCGGGACGGAAGGGCCGGCTGGAGGACCTGGCGGACCGGGCGGCCCGGGGGGGGCACGCCGGGGCGGCCGTGACGATCGCCGGCCGGGCCAGGGACCTGGCCGGTTACCTGCGCGAGCTGGCGGGCGGGGCCCGCGAGGGCGGCCCGCCGCCCGCGCCCCTGGCGATCCCGGGCTGGGAGATGATGGGTGGGCACCCCTCGGGCTCCCGGCTCGCCGAGCCCCGCGTGGAATTGCCCCGCCTCGCCTGGAGCGTGCCGATCCGGCCCATGCAGTACCAGGCCGAGTTCGCCCCCGGCTTTGCCCGCGGCTTCGCCGCCCCCTTCCCCTCGGGCGACTTCCGGCCCTTCTTCCCCGCCGTCTCCGACGGCATCCTCTACGTCCACAACGAGACGACCCTGTCCGCCTACAACTTCTTTGCCCGGGGCCCCGAGACCCTCTGGCAGCACGCCGTCCCCGAGCCCGCCGGCGAGGTCATGTTCGAGGACCGGGTCGTCTTCGCCACGACCGTCCACGGGGGGCGCGTCTACGCGAACCTGATGACGTCCGTGGACCGCGCCGACGACCAGCTGACCCACGTGCGGGTCAAGTTCCCCTTCCCGCGCCGGGCCCTCTTCGCCCTGGACGCCCACACCGGCAAGCCCCTCTGGAAGCTGGGGGGCGTGCTCCGCAGCGGCGTCCTGGAGGAGAACGCCACCTTTTCGACCCCGCCCACCCCCGAGGGCGGCCGCCTCTACGTGGGCGCCGTCCGGCAGAAACTGCCCACCGAACCCTTCGACCACTACGTGCTCTGCCTCGACGCCGCCACGGGGAAGATCCTCTGGTCCACCTTCGTGGCCTCGGGCGGCACGGAGATCAACCTGTTCGGGAACTCCACCCGCGAGTCCCTGGGCACGCCCGCGGCGGTGACCGAGGACTCCGTCTATTACTGCACCAACCATGGCGCCGTGGCCGCGATCGAGAAGAAGGTCGGGAGGCTCCGCTGGGCCCATCTCTACGCGCAGATCCCCCCGCGCCCCACGCGCTCGCCCTTCCCCTCCCGGAGCCGGTTGGGGTGGGTGAATTCCCCGCCGGTCGCGGCCCACGGGGTGGTCGCGGTGACGCCCATGGACGCGCCCGCGGCCTACGGCCTGGACGCCCGGACCGGCGAACTGCGGTGGGCGCACCCGCGCGAGTCGGGGATCCGCACGATGGTCGGCCTCCGCGACGTCACCCTGGTCCTCGGCGGGGAGGGCCTCGAGTTCCTGGACGTCCGCACGGGGAAGCTCGCGGCGATGACGGGCCCCGAGCTCCGCGGGACCGGGCGCGGCGTGGTGGCGGAGGACGGCGTCTACGTCCCCGCGATCGACGGGCTCCGCCGCGTGAACTGGGACGGCACCTGGGAAGCCCAGCCCGGCGGAGGATGGGGCGGCGGCCGGCTGACGGGCGGCAACCTGATCGTGGTCGACGGGGCGATGGTCCTGGCGGCCCCCCATGCGATCGACGTCTACTCCGACCGGCCCGGCCAGGGGAAGGGGATCCTCGCGGAACTGGAGAAGGACCCCGACAACCCGGCGGTCCTCTATCGGGGGGCCCTGCGGCTGATGCAATCCGGGGACAACCGGGAGGCGGAGAGGCTCCTGGCGCGCGTGGTGGAAGGGCCGCGGGCCGGCCTGGCGCGCCCCGAGGACGAACAGGTCGTCTGGGCGGCGCGGAAGCGCCTGTATGCGGTCCGCCTGGCGGCGGGCCGGGCGGCGATGGAGGCCCGCGACCTCGACGGCGCGGCGGGCTTTTTCGAGCGGGCCCGGGCGGCCGCGCCCGACCTCGCCTCGCGCGTGGAGGCGTCCCTCCAGCTGGGCCGGATCCTCGCGGCGCGGGGAGACACCCGCCGGGGGATCGAGGAGTTCCACCGCCTCCTTTCCGAGGACGGGGACGGATTCGTGGGCGGCGCCCGGGTTTTCGACCTGGCCCGGCAGGAGATCGACCTGGCCCTGAAGGCCGGAGGGCGGGGGGCCTACGCCCCGCTCGAGGAGGAGGCGCGGCGGCTCCTGGAGGCGGCGCGCCGCGGGGGGACCGCCGAGGGCTTCCTCGGGGTTCACCGGTCCTATCCGAACAGCCTGGCGGCCGAGGAGGCGCTCTTCGAGGCGGCCGCGGCCCACGCGAAGCTCGACCGGGCGGACGACGAGGTCGGCGTCCTGCGGCAGTTCCTGCGGGAGTACGCGTCCTCGTCCCGGGTCCCGGAGGCGTACGCGCGCCTGGCGCGGGCCCTGGAGCGCAAGGGCCACAAGGAAAGCGCCGCGGCGCTCCTGCGGCGGATGATCAAGGACTTCCCCGAGGCCGAGGTCGCGGACGAGGGCGGGGCCCGGGTGACCGCGCGCGCCTTCGCGGAGCGGAGGCTCCGGAGCGAGGCCTACGGGGGCGCGGCCGCCGCGGTCCCGCGCCCGGCCCTCTCGCCGCCCCTCAAGAAGGTCTTCGAGCACGCGGACCGGGACGGCCGCCAGGGCGTGGCGCTCGATGCGGCCGGGACGCCCCCCGCGGCGGTCTCGGACCTCCTCTTCCTGAATTACGGGGCCGCGGTCCGGGCCTTCGACCTGCGGCGCGGGACCGAGGCGTGGCCGCCGCTCAAGGCCCCCTCGGTCATCGAGTTCGCGGCCTTCCAGGAGGATGCGCTCATCCTCGCCGGGGAACGATGCGCGTACCGCGTGGACCCGCGGGACGGCCGGGTGGAGTGGCAGTACGCCTCGCCGGCCCCGATGCGGGGATTCCTCCTGACGGGGGGATTCCTGTGCTTCCTGGCGGCGGACCCGCGCGGCGGGATCGCGGCGGCGGTCTCGGCCCTGGAGACCCAGCGGGGCACCCTGGCCTGGGCTCAGCCCTTCCAGGGGACGCGCAGGATCGGCTCGGACGGCTCGATCCTCCGCGCGGCGGGGGAGGCCGTGGCCTTCGTCACCATCGAGCCCTACCAGGTCCATCTCTACGAGCGGGAGACCGGCAAGAGGCTCGCGAAGGCCTCCTTCACGGAGGATCTCAGGGCGGAACTGGAGCACGCCTCGGATTCCGTGGCGCTGGTCTCCTCCAGGGGCCGTTTCCTGGAGGCGTACGCCCTTCCGGCTGGCACGCTCAAGTGGAGGTCGGGCATGGCCGGCGTCTCCGTCCGGGAGGTGAAGGTGACTTCCGGCCGGGTCGTGGTCCTGGGCGCGCTGGACCTCCCGGGCCGTGGCGGGCCCCTCGGCGCCGCTCGGGGCGGGCCGGAGATGACCCTCTGGGTGAACGACCTGGAGAACGGGAAGATCCTGAAGATGAGGAACCGGATCGACCTGGGGGATGCCCGGTTCATGCGGGTGGACGGGGAGACCGCCTACGTCCTGTCCAAGGAGCCGGACCGCGCGATCGCCGCGCGCGCGGTCGATCTGGGCGACCTCTCGATCCGGTGGAAGACCGTCCTGGAGGCCCGGGAGGCCACGCTCTTCCCGCCGGTCCTGGCGAAGGATCACGTGGCGGTGATGTCCTACGAGATGGGGGAATCCGGGAAGTTCTCTTTCAGCGGGGCCCTGCTTGATCGGGCGGGCCGCTTGGTGCAGAATATCCGCAGTGGGCCGGTGTACGAGCGGCCCCCCCACGCGGCGGTGGCCAGCGACCGCGTGGTCGTCAGCGCGGACAACAGGGTGGAAGTGTACCGGTGAGAAAGGCCGTCTTTTTCGCGACGTTCCTGGCGGCGCTCGCGGGCGCCCCCTGCGCCCGGGGCGGGCCCCTCGGCTTCGCTCGGGGCGAGCAGGATCGGGCCATGCCCGTGCGGCCCGAGATCGGCTTCGATGCCCCGGTCCGCTCCGCCGTGGACCGCGGGCTGGCCTACCTGGCTTCGCGCCAGACATCCAACGGCTCCTGGATCAACCGGGTGGGTTACAAGCTCTACGAGGACTACTACGGGGAGGAGCACGAGTCGGTCGACGTGACGGCCCTGGCCTGCATGGCGTTCGTGGCGGGGGGGAACGTGCCGGGGCGGGGGAAGTACGGGCGGAACGTGGCCCGGGGGGTGCAGTGGCTCCTCTCCAAGGCCCGGGAGGAGGACGGGTACATCACCCACGGCGGTTCGCGCATGTACAGCCACGCCTTCGCCACGCTCTTCCTGGCCGAGGTCTACGGGATGACCCGGCAGGCGGACATCAAGCCCGCCCTCAAGCGCGCGGTCAGGCTCATCGTGGACTCCCAGAACAAGGAGGGGGGCTGGCGCTACCAGCCGATCCCGGTGGACGCGGACCTGTCGGTCACGGTTTCAACCCTCCAGGCCCTCCGGGCGGCCCGGAACGTGGGGATCGTGATCCCCTCGAAGACCATCGAGGACGCCACGCGATACGTGCTCCGGTGCGCCACGCCCCGGGGTTTCCGCTACCAGAACGACCTGAACGATTACGGGATGCGCAACGACATCCGGGACTCGTATGCGCTGACGGCTTGTGGAGTCGTATCCCTTTACAGCGCAGGGCTTTACGATTCCAGGGAGCTCCGGGACGGCCTGCGGAGGTTGAGGGGCGAGAGCAATATGAGGAACCTGGAGAAACTGCATTATTTCTATGGCCATTACTATGCCGCCCAGGCGATGTACATGTCCGGGGGGGAGGACTGGACCCTCTATTTCAAGGGCTTGAAGTCCGAGATCCTCGGCGAGCAGAAGGGGAACGGCAGTTGGATCGACCACGTAGGGGCGAGCTACGCCACGGCCATGGCCTGCATCATCCTCCAGATGCCCTGCGAGTACCTGCCCATCTTCCAGAAGTAGCCCCGTTCACAAACATTTGGAACCCATGCCTTTAAATCGCTAAATATTTCGCCCGCGTTGGTCGTATTAATCTAGTGCATGGTATGATGGTGCTCCATGAGTGATGTTGTGGGCGTCCTTGAGGATCTCTGGAAGAATGGCCATCTCAGGGACCTTGAGGACGACCTGGATCGGTTCATCCGGTCCAATTTGAGCGAGATCCGCAAGACCCTCCGGGAAGGGCGGGGGGGCGGACTGGACATCGTCCGCCGCCGCTACAGCAAGGGGGAGATCAGCGACCGCCACCTCGCGGACTTCTGCGTCCGCTCCTTCCTCCGCCGCAGGGGCTCCTGCAATCCCCGGAAGGACATCGAGGAGCAGCGGGGGGAGATCGAGAAGGAGGTCTGGTACGAGGGCGAGCGCCGCCAGTGCCCCGTCCCCTCCGACCTCCGCGACCAGATCGCCACGAGCTGGTGCCGGGCCCACGCGGGGAACTGGCGCGACTGGCGCATCTTCCAGCTCCTCTACATCTGGGACAAGAAGGCCGAGAAGTACGTGCAGATGATCGCCTCCGGCCAGGACCAGTAGTTCCCTCCCCGTACCCGTTCAGGGGCATCTGAGAACCAAGAATGGAGAATCGAGAATCACGAGGTAGTCCCCCCTTTCCCCCCGGGGGGGCAAGGGGGGAAATCCATTCTCGATTCTTGATTCCTGATTCTTGCCATACCCAGGGACTGAACGCATACCCCTCCCCGAATCCTCGCCCCTCTCCCCGGGATTTTGATACACTCCCCCTCGCATGGTCGCCATCCTCAAGACCGAGGGCCTCACCAAGCACTTCGGGCGGCTCCAGGCCGTGGAGGACGTGGACCTCGATGTCCAGGAGGGGGACATCTACGGGTTCCTGGGCCTCAACGGCGCCGGGAAGTCCACGACGATCCGCCTGATCCTGCGCCTGATGCGGCCCACGCGCGGCCGGGTCGCCGTCTTCGGCCGCGACAACCGGACGGACTTCATCGAGATCATGAAGCAGGTGGGCTCGCTGGTGGAGCTCCCCGCCTACTACCCGTACCTCTCGGCCTGGAAGAACCTGGAGATCCTGCGCCTCGCGACCGGCGGCGTCCCCCGGTTCCGCATCGAGGAGGTCCTCCAGACCGTGGGGCTCCTCGATCGCATGCACGACCGGGTGGGGACCTACTCCCAGGGCATGCGCCAGCGGCTCGGGATCGCGATGGCGCTCCTGCCGCGGCCCCGGCTCGTGATCCTCGACGAGCCCACCAACGGCCTGGACCCGCACGGGATCAACCACATCCGCGGCGTCATCCAGTCGCTCAACCGCGAGGAGGGCGTCACCTTCCTCATCTCCAGCCACCTCCTCCACGAGGTCGAGATCACCTGCAACCGGGTGGGGATCATCAAGGAGGGGAGGCTGATCCTGCAGGACACCATGGCCGGGATCCTGGCCCGCACCGTGAGCGGGCTCTCGGTGCGGTGCGACCCGGTCCCGCGGGCGATCGAGGTCCTGGGCGCCCAGCCCTGGATCCAGGAGGCGAAGGAGGACGGGCAGGGCGGGATCCTGGTGAGGTGCGACCCCTCGCACTTCGCTCAGGTGAACGCCGTCCTCCAGCAGGCGGGGGCGGCGGTGAGCGAGCTGACCCCGGTGCGCCAGACGCTCGAGGAGTTCTTCCTCTCCCAATGATTGCGCGCGTGACACGGCTGGTGCGGGCGGAGTTCATCAAGCTCTTCGCCCACCCCTTCTTCTACTTGTCGCTCGCCGCCCTCGCGCTGGCGGCCGTGCTGGCCCAGGACTTCCTGCCCGCCTTCTTCGGCCAGAAGGAGACGGTGTGGAGGTCCTTCAACTCGATCCAGCTCTTCTCCTACGGGTTCCGGTTCGGGATCAAGATCGCGACCCTGGTGCTCCTGGTCTTCTCGGGCATGGCCTTTTCCGGGGAGTTCGACCGGGGGACGATCAAGAACCTCCTGACGCGCCCCGTCACGCGGACGGACTTCTTCCTGGCCAAGGTCGCGACCGTCACGGTGCTGGGAACCTTCCTCTTCGTCTTCGTCCTGTACGTGAACCTGGCCTACGCGCTCGGGCGCGGGGACCTGGGGCCCGTGTGGGACAGCGACCACTACCTCATCCAGCGCGAGTACGAGGTCATCGCCGCCTTCGCCCGGAAGGCGGTCCTGATGAGCTTCCTGCCCCTGCTGGCGGCCGGCTTCCTGGGGCTCCTGGTCTCGAACTGGACGGAGTCCTCCGGCTACGCCGTGGCGATCGCGCTGGTGCTCTACCTCTTCGGGGAGTGGACCGCGGGCATGTTCTCCCAGGCGGCCCAGCAGAAGACCTTCTTCTATTACGGGGCCTACGCCCTCGACAAGCTCCAGCTCTACGCCGGGGGCGGGACCGAATACTGGGACAAGAGGATCGAGGAGGGCCTGCTCTACCTCAAGGTCCCCCTGCTGTACATGGCGGTCTTCATCCCGGCGGCCTACGGGATCTTCCGCTCGCGCGACATCCACGCCTGAGCCGTCACGGCGGCGCCGCCAGGCGTTCGTTCAGCTTCCGCCACGCGGCCATGGACCGGGCCAGGTGGTCGCGGGCGTCGCCGCCGATCCCGTAGCACTGCAGGCCGACCGGCCCCTTGTAGCCCAGGTCCTTCAGGAGCTTCAGGAAGCCGTAGAGGTCGTACGTCCCGCTGTCGAGCGGCTGGATCCACTTCCCCTTCCCGGACTTCACCTCCGCCACGGCGTCGGACCCGCTGAGGCTCACGGCCGCGAGCCGCGGCAGGGCCTTCTCCAGGAGCGGCCGGAGCTCCGGCTCCTCGCCCGTCTTCATCCAATGGCAGAGGTTGAACATGATCCCCGCGTTCGGGCGGTCCGCCTTCTCGGCCACGCGGAGGGCGTCCTGCACGCGCTCCATCCAGTCGCCCGTGTGGGGGTAGAGCGCCACGCGGGCGCCCGATTCCTTCGCGAGGTCGGCGATCTCGCAGAGGCCGCGCGTGTGCTCGGCGAGGACGATGATTCCTTCGCGAGGTCGGCGATCTCGCGGACGAGCTCCACCGCGCGCGGCTCGCCCTCCGGGTCCGCGGGCTTCCGTCCCTGCAGGAGCAGGGCCAGCTGGACGTCGCGCCCCTTGAGGAGCGGGAGGACGTCCTTGAGCCGCGGGTCGTAGCCCTGCTTCGCCTTGGCCGAGACGTCCGCGCGGACGTAGACCTGGAAGAGCCGGAGCCCGGCCTCGTCGAGCGTCTTGAGGCGCTCCTCGACCTTGTCGAGCCACAGGTGGCCGGCGCCCGCGTAGCCCAGCTCCTTGAGCATCTCCGCCTGCTGGGGGAGGGTCCGCTTCCTGCCGTCGTGCGTGTCCATGCAGAAGGCGAAGAGCGGGGGCGGCTTGGGGTCCTGGGGGCCGGCGGCGGCCAGGAGGCAGGCCAGCAGGCATAGTCCCCGGAAGGGCCTCGGCGGATTCTTCATGGCGGCTATCCTCCCTCCGGAGGGCGGTGCAGGTCAAGAAACGCCGCTCGGCCGGGGCGCGGAGGTTGCGGAGTATTCAGGATCTCCTCCGTATCTCCGTGCCCTCCGTGCACTCTGTGTTGAATTCTTCTCCGTTGCCTCCGTGTCCTCGGGCCCGGCCCGATTTGCCTTGAAGGGCCCCTCCGGCCCCCCTATAATCGCGTCATCCATTCATGAAACTTTCTTCCCTCCTTGACCCGAAGCTCATTCGGTGCGGCCTCTCCGCCCGCACCAAGGAGGAGGCCCTGGACGAGGTCGTTCGGGTCCTGGCGGAGGCCACCCCCGGCCTCACCTCCCAGGAGCTCCGGGCGGCCCTGGCGGACCGGGAGAAACTGGGGCCCTTCTCCATGGCCAAGGGGGGCGCCTTCCCCCACGCCCGGACGGAGAAGGTTTCCGACTTCCGCATCGCCGTGGGCACCGCGCCCGCCGGCATCGACTTCAAGGCCCCGGACGGGAATCCCGTCCGCGTGGTCGTCCTCTTCGCCATCCCCAAGAGGCATTCGAACCTCTACCTGCAGACGCTGGCCCAGTTCCTCAACCTCTTCAGCGTGGGGGAGGCCGCCCAGCGGATCGTCCAGGCCCGGACGCCCGAGGACCTCGTGGCGGCGATCGAGGCGGCCTCGGCCCGGCCGCCGGCGGCGTCCCATGCCCTCGCCGTCCCGAGCGTCACCGGCCGGACGCCCCTGTCCAAGGCCCTCGAGGTCATGTCCTCCAACAACCTGGAGGCCGTCCCCGTGGTGGACGCCGAGGGGAACCTGGTGGGCGAGCTGGCGACCCTGGCGCTCCTCCAGCTCGGCATGGGGGGGACGTCCGGCCCGTCCTCGCCCCCCGAGGCCGTCCTCCGCGCCCACGCGTCCACGCCCGTGGAGAGCCTGGGCGTGATCGCCACCAACGGCTACCGCACCGTCCAGGAGGACGAGCCGCTGGTGGAGATGGCGGTCAAGCTCTCCACCGCCGGGGCCCGCGGGGCGTACGTCCTGCGCGGCCGGAGGCTCGTGGGGGCCGTCACGGCGGGGGAGGTCCTGCGGCGCCTCTCCGGAGGACCCTGATGGCGGAGACGAGCAACTCGCCTTCCCTGCGCCTCTACACCCAGGGGGCCGAGCTCTTCAAGAAAGGCAGCCTCGACGAGGCGATCAAGTTCTTCAAGCGCGCCGCGGAGGCCGATCCCAAGTTCTACCGCGCCTGGGCCTACCTCGGGATGGCCTACGCCCAGCAGGGGGACCTGGACCCGGCCATCGAGGCCTACCGGAAGTGCATCGACGTCGAGCCCACCTACCACAAGGCGTTCAACAACATCGGCGAGCTCTACCGCCGGAAGGGCCTGCTGGACTACGCGGCGATGGTCTTCAAGATGGCCAGCGAGATCGACCCCTCCCACTCGCACTACTTCTACAACCTGGGCATCACGTACTTCGAGATCGGGATGCACGCGCAGGCCGAGGAGGCCCTTTCCCGCGCCTACTCCCTGGACCCCCGCGACTTCGACTACGCCACCGAGCTGGCGCAGGTCCTGTTCACGCTCCGGAAGTACGAGACCGCGGCCGAGACGCTTGCCATGTTCCTCCAGGCCAATCCGGACCACGCGCGGGCCGCCGAGACCAAGGCGCGGGTCTCGATGCTCCGGCGCCTGGCCGAACAGCACCGGGCCCTGGTCAAGCAGTCCGCCTCCGCCGACCAGCACAAGTCCGAGGTCCGCAGGGCGCCCATCGAGGAGGAGGCGGCCCCCGAGGAGAGCGCCCAGACCAAGCTCGAGGAGAAGCCGCCCGAGAAGCAGGCCGAGCCGCCTCCCCCGGCCTGATCAGCGCCGCTTCCACTCCCTCGCAATCGACACGTCCTCCCGGACCTTGGCCTCGAGCGCCCGGAGGTCCACGCGGCCCAGGCGCGTGAAGAGCTGGGGCTTGTACTGGCGGCCCGAGAGGTCCGCGTAGCGCGACCAGTGTCCCGCCGCGGCCTCGAGGTGGCGGACGGCGGCCTCCCGCCGGGCCTCGTCCCCGCCGCGGTCGAAGGCCCCGAGCTCCGCCGCGCCGAGGATCTTCGCCGCGTAGTAGTCGCCCAGGCGGGCCATGGCTTCGATGTCTTCCAGCGTCCGTGCGAGCTCCGGGTCCTTGGGACGGATCGTCGCCGCGGCCTCCCGCGCGGCCCGCGCGTGCCCCTGGAGCTCCTCCGCCACCCGGGCGGCGTCCTCCGGCGTGTTCGCCAGCCCGCTCCCGGGCATCGTGCGCCCCTGCATGAAATGCCTCACGGTGTGGAAGCCCTTGTACTTGGGATGGCTCGTGCAGGCCTCGGGGTACCACTGGAAGTCGAAGTCCTCCCAGTGGAAGCGGGTGACGAGGGGCACGATCCGCGAGGCGCGCGCCCAGGCCTGGAAGAGCCTGTCGGGGGGCGCCCCGGGGAAGCGCCGGCCGAGCGCGCGTTCGAAGAGGGCGTCCGGCAGGGAAGGATCGTAGGAGAGGCGGCCCCAGAGCATGAAGCTGTACCAGTGCCGCTGGATGGAGAGGGGGGGCGGCGAGCCGGGCTCCGCGAGGTGGAACTCGCGGCCCCAGACGAGGCCGTCCGGGCCCATATAAAAACCCGCGAGCTTGTCCGGTCCCGGGAGGCCGCGGACGAGCGCGCGGGCGAACTCGGGGTCCCCCCATCGCATGTTGTAGAAGTCGTCGTTGCGGATCGTCATCCACATCCGCCGGTCCGCGGGGAGATCGGCGACCGACTTGCGCGCGAAGGCCGGGGTGGGGGAGGCGTACATGTGGGCCTGGGCGAACTTGAAGCTCAGGTCGAACGGGCCGGGGTAGTCCTTCCACGGATCGAGGATCGACTTGAGGGACGTCTGGTGGCAGCGGTGGATGACGCGGACCGCGCGGCCGGGCTGTTTTTCGAGCGCGTCGAGGATCCCCGCCCCGTAGGCCTGGCGGAGCCACTGCTCCTTGGTGTGGGGGCCCGCGCGGTTGGGCATGTTCTCGCCGGCCGTGATCCCGATCCCGGCCAGGAGGGGGTAGGTGAGGACGAGCTCGCGCACGCTTTTTCGGAAGTAGTCGATCGTGGCGGGATTGGCCGGGTCGGCGGTGATGCCGTGCTTGCCCGCCGCGCCCCACGTGAAGACGTTCCAGGTGAACCAGTAGACCTCGATGCCGCGGTCGCGGGCGTGTTCCATCACCGAGCGCCAGAAGCGGATCTTCTCATCGATGGTCATCCGCTTCACGGTCTCGAGTCGGGCGAGCATCGCCGGGCGGACCATGTCGGTGCCGGTGAGGCTGAAGGTGTCGTCCAGGGGGGCCGTGGTGCGCTGGACGTCGTCGAGGGCGACGTCGGGGTACTCGGGGACCTTGACGAGCGACGGGAAGGGGTGGAGGTTCCAGAGGGTGAGGACGTTGTAGCGGTGGCGGGCCATCTCGTCGAGGAAGGGGCGCCAGAAGTCGAGGCTCCACATCTCGGGGATGTTCCGCTGGGCGGAGTCGCCGGCGTCGGAGTAGCTGGGGGTGCGGGCGTCGAGGGGGATGTTGAACTTGATGCCCCGCCGGGCGATGGCGGGCTCGCCCCGGGCGGGGCGCGGGCCGGCGGGCCAGCCGCCCAGCCGGATCATCTCGGCGACCTCGAGGCCCCCGTAGAGCAGGCCCGCCGGGTCGGAGGCGGTGACGCGGCAGGCGGGGCCGTCGGCGACCTCCACGACGTAGGCCTGGGGCTTGAGCCCGGCGGCAGGGTCGAGCTTGAGCGCGATGCGCGGACCGGAGGCGGCGGGCCCTTCCACCACCTCACAGCCCGCCGTGCGGAGGGCGTCGCGGATCTCGCCGGCCGCGAACGCCGCGGGGGG
>CAYNDR010000002.1:0-9221 GCA_964395295.1 uncultured Planctomycetales bacterium | reverse complement strand
CTCCAGGGCTACCCGTTCTCCGGAGAGGGGGGGGTCCCCCAGGGTGGCCAGGGCCAGGAGCGCCAGCCATGGTTTCATGACAGGCTTGATTCTACAGGGGATCGCCCCCAAGTGTTAACTCTGTCGAGTCGCCACTGCGTTAACAGTCTGTTAACCCCGTCGAGTCGCCACTGCGTTAACAGTTGCGGCGGATTCCCTGTTGAAGGGGCGGGGGATCGGGGATAGGATGGGCCCCCGGGCATGTCCTTGGGACAAAGGGAGAAGCGAATGGACAAGGGGCTGGGGCGGAGGGAGTTCCTCCGGGCGGCGGCGGGCGGGGTCTGCGCCCTCTGCGCCGGGTGCGCCCGCTCGGGCCCGCGGGAGACGCCGGGGCCGGTCCTGGCAAGCCCCGGGTGCTGGTCCTCCAAAGTGAAGGTCGCCAAGGTCTACCTCGGCATCCCCAAGGGGGCCTGGCCCACCCCCCTCCTGGACCTCGACGAGGAAGTCCGGCGGTACGAGGCCGAGTTCGCCCGGATGGGCAAGGTCTTCGCGGACGTGGACTTCACCGTCAACACGCTGGTGACCAGGAAAGGGCAGATCGAGGGCCTCAAGGAGGCGATCCAGGGCGCCGACGGGGTACTCGCCATCCACCTCTCCATGGGCATCACGGAGATCCTCAAGGAACTCCTCGCCTTCCGGAAGCCCACGATGCTCTTCGCGGTCCCCTTCTCGGGCCACGAGTGGACCCGCTTCGGGGCCATCCGGGGCGACAAGGGGGGAGAACTCCTGGAGTGCGTCCTCACCAGCGATCTCGACGAGCTGGCCGTGGCCGTGCGGCCGTTCCGCGCCATCCATCACCTTCGAGAGGGGAAAATCCTCAACCTCACGACCCGCGCCCTCTCGCCGGACTACCTCAAGGCGGTCGACGAGAGGTTCGGCACGAAGATCCAGGTGATCGACCTCCCGCGGATGATGGCCGCGTACCAGGCCGTGGACCCCGACGCCGCCGGGAAGGAAGCCGACGCGTGGATCAAGGGGGCCATGGAGGTCCTGGAGCCGGACCGCGACGAGATCGTCCGGTCGTGCCGGCTGGCGCTGGCCTTCGAGCGCGTCGTGGCCGAGGAGAAGGCCACCGCGCTCACCGTGGACTGCTACGGCTCCATGTACCGCAAGCTCCCTGCCTTCCCCTGCGTGGGCTTCGTGCGCCTGAACGACGCGGGGCTCGGGGGCATCTGCGAGTCCGACCTCGCCTGCGCCCTGACCCACCTCATCCTGCAGGGGCTGTCCGGGAGGCCCGGCTTCATCAGCGACCCGACGATGGACGAGTCCACCCGGAGCCTCTACCTGGCCCACTGCCTGGGGAGCCGCCGGATGGACGGCCCGGACGGCCCCGCGGCCCCCTACCGCCTGCGCTCGATCATGGAGCGCCAGGAGGGCTGCGTCCCCCAGGTGCGGATGCGGGTGGGCCAGCGGGTGACCCAGGCGATCCTCGTGGGGACCGACCAGATGCAGTACTTCACCGGCCGGATCGTCGACGCCCCCTTCTTCAACCGCGGCTGCCGCACGAAGATCAACGTCCGCATCGACGGCGATCCCGTGAAGCTGTGGCGGAACTGGTCGCACGGCCTGCACCGCGTGACCTGCTACGGGGACCTCGTCCGCGACCTGGAGCGTTTCTGCCGGTTCCAGGGCCTCAAGCTCGTCAACGAGGCGGTCTGAACGTGCTGCGTTTCGGCTGCGTGCCGTACCTGAACGGCCGGCCCCTGGTCGAGGGCCTCCAGGGGGTTGTCTTCCGCCCGCCCGCCGAGCTGGTGGGGCTCCTGGAGGCGGGAGAGGTGGACGCGGCCATCATCCCTTCCGTGGAGGTCCTCCGCGGGCGCTGGGCCCACGTGCCGGGGATCGCGATCGCCTCCCCCGGGAAGACCGACAGCGTCCGGCTCCACCACAAGGTCGAGGTCCCGGACATCCGGCGGGTAGCGCTGGATCCCCATTCGCGCACCTCGAACCTCCTGGCGCGCGTGATCCTGGAGCAGCGCTACGGCCTGCAGCCCCGTTACGTCGCGCGGGATTCCTCGCGGAGCCTCGACTTCCGGGGCTTCGACGCGGCGGTGACGATCGGCGACGCGTCGTTCCGCCCCCCCAAGGCCCCCTTCATGGATCTCGGGACGGAGTGGAAGGCGTTCACGGGGCGCCCGATGGTCTACGCCCTCTGGGCCCACCATCCCCGCCATCCGCGGGCGCGGGAGATCGCCCGGACGCTCCGGGAGGCCAAGGGCCGCGGCCTGTTCCACATCGCGGACATCGCGCGGCGCGAGGCGGCGCGGCTGGGGCTCACGACCCGCTTCTGCCTGTCCTACCTGGCGGAGTGCATCACCTACGACCTCGGCCCGGCCGAGCGCGCGGGCCTGCGGCTCTTCTGGAAGCATGTCCGACCGTATATCTAGCCTCCTGGCCAGGGCGAAGTCCGGCGGGCGCCTGTCCGAAGGGGAGGCGATGGCGCTCTTCGAGGAGGGGACGCTTCTCGATCTGGGGGAGGCGGCGGACGCCGTCCGCCGGCGCCTCCACCCCGAGCCGGTCGTCACCTACATCGTCGACCGGAACATCAACTACGCCAACGCCTGCGTCACCGCCTGCGGCTTCTGCGCCTTCCACCGCCCTCCCGGGCACCCGGAGGAGTACGTCATCACCAAAGAGGAGATGGCGGCGAAGATCCGCGAGACGAAGGCGGCGGGCGGGATCCAGATCCTCCTCCAGGGCGGGAACCACCCGACGCTCAGGCTGGAGTGGTACGAGGACCTCCTGCGCTTCATGAAGCCGTTCGGCATCCACGTCCACGGCTTCTCGCCCCCGGAGATCCGGCACTTCGCGGATCTCAACGGCCTCCCCGTGCGCGAGGTCCTGGCGCGCCTCCGGGCGGCGGGGCTCGACTCGATCCCGGGCGGCGGGGCGGAGATCCTGGTGGACCGCGTGCGGAGGAGGATCAGCCCGCGCAAGGCCACGGCGGACCAGTGGCTCGATGTCATGGAGGAGGCCCACGGGATGGGCCTGAAGACCACGGCGACGATGGTCTTCGGCCACGTGGAGACGCGGGCCGACCGGGTGGAGCACCTCCTGCGCCTGCGCGACCAGCAGGACCGGTCGCTCGCGCGCCGGAACGGCGGGGGCTACACGGCCTTCATCTGCTGGAGCATGCAGACGGAGAACACGGCGCTGGCGGGGATACCCCCGGCGGGGGGGCACGAGTACCTCCGGACGCTGGCGGTGGCGCGGCTGGCCCTGGACAACTTCCCGAACGTCCAGGCCTCGTGGGTGACGCAGGGCGAGAAGGTGGCCCAGCTGGCGCTCCGCTTCGGGGCCAACGACATGGGCTCGACGATGATGGAGGAGAACGTGGTGCGCCAGGCCGGGGCGGACTTCCGGATGACGGAGGCGGGGATCCGCCGCGCCATCGAGGACCTGGGGCTGCGGCCGCGGCGGCGGAACCAGGCGTACGCGATCCTTGAATGATACGTATGCCGCAGGTAGGATATACGTATGCCCCGGAACGGCAGCACGGTGAAGAAGACCTATAACCTCCCGGAGGACCTGATCCTCCTGGCCAAGCGGCATTTCAAGGCCAGGACGGAGACGGAGGCCGTCATCCTGGCGCTTCGCCAGGTCGCCTTCATGGACGAGGTCGATCGGGCCATGCGGGCCACCTCCGGAAAGATCCCCGGATTCCGGTCGCCCTTCCGTTGAACCTGCTCTTCGACACGTGCCTCTGGATCGACGACCTGCGCCGGGGGACGCTCGGAGCCGTCCTGCCGCGTGTCCGCGACCGCTTCGTCCTCTGGATGGATTCGGTCGCGGCCGGGGAGCTCCTCTCCGGCGCCCGGACGAGGGCCGACCGGCGCCGGATCGCGGGGCTTCTGGCGCCCTTTGAAAGGGCGGGACGGATCGTGACCCCCAACCACAAGGACTACGTCCGGGCCGCCGAGGCCCTCTCCAGGCTGCGCGGCGGCGGCGTCACGCTTCGGAATCCGGCGGGGGCGATGTTCGACGCCCTCCAGGCGGCGGATTCGTTGAGGATCGGCGCCCTCCTGGTCACCCATAACGCGTCGGACTTCCGCGCTCTGCGGTCGTATATCCCCATGACCTTCGTATCCTTCGAGGAATTCGGGAGGCGCCTATGATCGAAGCGATCCTCGTCCTGGCCTGTCTTCAGGGCGACCTCGCGGCGGGCGAGGTCCGCAAGCTCGGCGGCGGGATGAAATTCACCGAGGGGCCGATCGCGGACGGCCGCGGCGCCGTCTTCTTCAGCGACATCCCCAACAACCGGATCATGAAGTGGGACGGCAAGGAGCTCTCCGTCTGGCGCGAGGACTCGGGCGGCGCCAACGGCCTGCGCTTCGACAAGGACGGCAGTCTCGTCGTCTGCGAGGGCGGCAGCCGCCGCGTCACCCGGATCACGATGGACCAGAAGGTCACCGTGCTCGCGGACAGCTACGAGGGGAAGAAGCTCAACTCCCCCAACGACCTGTGCCTCGACGGCAAGGGCGGGATCTACTTCACCGACCCCCGCTACGGCAAGCGCGACGGCATGGAGCAGGACAAGGAGGCGGTCTACTACATCCCGCCCGAGGGGGGCAAGGTCGTCCGCGTGGTGGACGACATGGTCCGCCCCAACGGCATCGAGATGGGCAAGGAGCGCCTCTACATCGCCGACAACGGGGGCGGGAAGATCTACAGCTACGCGGTCAACCCGGACGGGACGCTCAAGGACAAGAAGGAGCACGCCCCCGTGGCGTGCGACGGGATGAAGCTCGACGGGAAGGGGAACCTCTACACCACGACCCGCAAGGGCGTGGAGGTCTTCGACCCGGAAGGGAAGCCGCTCGGGATCATCAAGGTCCCCGAGGGGCCGTCGAACGTCTGCTTCGACAAGAGTATTCTCTACATCACGGCGCGGACGTCGCTCTACGCGGTCGAGCTGAAGTGATTATAAATCAAAGTGTTTGATTTATAATACCTTCGCGTAGATGTCGCGGATGGCGGCGGCCTGGCGGCGGACGTCGTAGAGGCGGAGGGCCTTCTCGCGGCCCGCGCGGCCCATCTCGCGGCACCGCGCCCGGTCGGCGGCCAGGCGCTCGATCGCGCGGGCGATGTTCTCCGCCGTGTCGTCGATCACGAGGCCGGTCTCGCCGTCCTCCACGATCTCCGGGATCATCCCCCGCCGGGCGCCGATCACCGCCTTCTCCATGGCCATCGCCTCGCGGATCGCGCGGCACGTCCCGTCCGAGCCCGGCACCAGGAAGAGGAGCGCGTCGAAGCCGGCCAGGGTGTCGAGGTACTTCCCGCCCAGGTAGCCGCTGAACGTGACGTTGGATAGCCCCAGGCGTTTCGCGGGCTCGACCGCGACCTCGTTCATGTTCGTCCCGCGGCCCACGACGAGGACGCGGAGGTCCGGGACCCGGGCGAGCTTCACGCCCTGGAGGAGGACGTCGAACCGCCGGTGGCGCTGCATCCGGGCGACGACGCCGACCACGAATCCCTCGTGGGGCGCCTCGCGCGGGGCGAACCGATCCAGGCGCATCGCCGGATCGACCCGCCAGCCGCGCACGCCGTACCGCCGGACGTCTGCCTCGAGGGCCGCCTGCGAGCAAGTGACGTAGCCGTCGGTGAGCCGCCGGTAGAGGAGGCTCGCGCCGGGATTCCAGGGGGTGGGGATCGCCTTGTGGTTCGTGCGGACGATCCGGGCGTGCCGCGACTTCCGCGCCCCCAGGCCGCCCACGAAGTGGTCGTGGGAGAAGTGGACGTGCAGGAGGTCGTAGCCGCGGCAGGCCTCGGCGATCCGGCCGATCTCGGCGAGGTTCTTGAGCGGCGCGAGGGAGCGCTCCAGGCCGAAGTCGTGGACGGGCGTGAGGCCCCGCTCGCGGGCGCGGGCGGGGAGGGGCGCCTCGACGCCGGCGGGGGCGGGGGGGCAGGCGAGGTCGGCCTCGACCCCGAGCGCCCGGAGCTCCAGGCAGAGGTCCAGCGTGGGCTCCGAGGGCCCCGTCCACTTCCAGTCGCCGAAGAGGTGCAGGACGCGCATGGCGGGACGATTATAGCGGCGCGGGGCCCTACTGATCCACCCCCGCCACGCCGGCGCCGTACAGGGCCTGGACCTCCTCGGCGCCGAGGGCCCGGCTGTAGAGGCGGACGTCGTCGATGACGCCCTTGGCGGGCCAGCCCCACGCGACGCCGCCCGGGTTGGCGCAGCCGATCCTCCAGGGGGCGTCGCCGTATTCGCGGGGCTTCGCGCCGGCGTCCCAGGGCTTGCTCGTGGCCCTGAGCTTGCCGTCGACGTAGAGCCGCAGGGTGCGCGACGCGACGTCCGCCACGCCGACGACGTGATACCACGGGCCGGGCTCGGACGTGGCGTCCCAGGTGCCGCACCCCGACCACTGGGGGCGCTGGGGGTCCGTGGTCTGCACGAAATACTCGAACTGGAAGCGGTTCGCGCCGGTGTAGTGCAGGCCCATGTGGTGGCCCGGCTTGAGGACGATCCCGTAGCTGGACTTGTTGTCCGAATCCTTGCCCGGCGGCGTGTCCGCGGGCTTGAACCAGGCGGAGATCGTGCAGGTGCCTTCCTGGAGCCTCTTCAGCGCCGGGTTGCCCGGGATCTCGATGTAATCGTTGCCGCCGTCGAAGGCCAGGCCGTTGCCGATCTTCCCCGGCACGGGCCGGGGATTCCCCTTGACCGTCCCGTTGTTGTTCTGCCCCGAGGAATCGCGCGCCACGGACCCGCCCTCGTCCAGCCTCCAGTGCCCCACGAGCCCCGCTTCGGCCCCGCCGCGCCGCGGCCGGGCGTCCGCCTCCGCCATCGCCTTCCTGAAGTCCTGCCGGAACTCGTCGTCCTTCGGCGGCCCCTTCCTCACCGAGCTCACCAGCGCGATCCCCACCGAGAATCCCTTGTGCTCCGTCATCAGGCGGATCTTCTTCAGGCCGCCGGAGGGGTACTTGGGCAGAGGGACCGCGATCCACTCCCACCGGGGCGCCGGCTTCTCCGCCCCGTGCTGGGCGTGGGTCTTCTTCAGCCCCTTCGGCTTCGGCGCCAGCAGGGACGCCACGGCCGCCCCCACGTCGTACGAGACCTTCTCCGACGGCTTCTTGGGATTCGGCCCCGTCATGTCCGTGGCCTGCAGGTAGACCGCGAACGTCTCCTCGCAGCACGCCCCCGCGTACACCCAGCACTGGTAGGCCGTCCCGGGCAGGGCGTGGAACTCGATCTCCGCGTACGTCTCCCGCGCCCGCGCCGCGTCCGCCCCCACGTCCTCCACGCACGTCCAGCAGGCCTTCAGCTCCGGGTGCGGCGCGAGCTTCACCGCCCCGCTCCCCTTCAGGTCCGCCGCCGGCAGGAAATAGTCCTTCCCCGCCTCGCTTCTCAGGGTGATCCGCTCGATGTGCTTCCGGACGATCGAGGTCCCCACGTAGTCCTTCGCCAGCGTCCTGTATTTCTCGATCGCCTCTCCCAGCGCCTCCATCCTCCCGAATTCCTTCTCCGCCGCCCAGTACAGGCGCTTCGACTCCCGTTCCTTCCGGGCCTCGCCGCCCTCCGCCCGCGGCGCCTTCTCCCGCGCCTCCTTCGCGTACTCCCGGTATTTCTCCGGGACCTCCCCCGCTTCCACCGTCTTCGCCGCCTCCGCCTCTCCCTCCAGCAGCAGGAAGACCGCCGCCGCCCTCAGGTCGGAGGGCATGGTGCTCCCGGCCTCCCGCGCCGCCTTCACCAGCGACGGCGCCGAGAGCTCCGCGGGGTCCAGGAACGTGACGTCCCTCTGCCCCTCCTTCTTCACCTCCAGGTGGTCTTCCTCCCTCCCCACCACCGTCCCTTCGACGGCCTCCCTCGCGCCCGACGGCGTGACCACCTCCGCCGACACCGCCTGCCCCACCCCCCACGCCTCCACCGCCTTCAGCGCCGCCTTGAGGAAGGCCTCCGCCGCCCGCAGATCCTGCAGGTCCTCCTCCGCCTCCCTCTTCGCGGCCTCCTCGCCGGCCCCCTGGGCCGCCCGCTCGACGTTCGCGATCGCCGCCGCGTAGTCCCGGTTCGTCGCCGGCCTCACCGCCTCCTTCCATTTCTCCAGGTACGCCTTGCCCTCGTCCGTCCGGGCCGCCGGTTTCGCCGGCTCCTTCATCGCCTCTTCGGCCGGCGCCCCGAACGTCCGGTCGAATTCCTCCGCGTGCTTCCCGATCCCCCACCGCGCCACCCGCTCGCGCAGCTTCCGGACCTCCTCCGTCTCCCCTTTCCCCCGCGCCTCCTCCGCCTTCCGCTTCACCTCGGAGAACTTTCTTTCCGCCTCCGAGCGCACCTCCTCGATCCGCCGGTCCACCTGGAGGATCCACGCGGGCGCGGCGTCCCGGTCCTTCGCCCGGGACAGGATCTCCAGCGCCGGCCCATACTCCTCCCGCTCCAGGGGGGCCCTGATCTCCCCCAGCAGCTTCTCCATCGCCGGGTTCATCCCCTCGCCCAGCTTCTTCCGGATCTCGGCCGCTTCCTTGCGGGCCTCCTCCGCGGCGGCCGTCTTGTCGTGCTCCCACGCCACCCGCTCGAATTCGGCGACCTGTCCCTGGAGGTCTTCCGGATGCTCCGCCCGGTACTTCCGGGACTTCTCGAGCCGCTGCCGCGCGACGTCCCCGGAGGTCGCCGGCGGCGCGGGCGGCGGGGGCTTGGCCGGCCTGGTTTTCGAGGCCGGCGCCGGTTCCTCCTCGAACCTGGCCGCGGGTCCCTTCCGGGTGGCCATGAGGATGATCACGATGACGACGAGGAGGCCGGCCGCGCCGGCCAGGAGGAAGAGGAGCCTCCTCCGGGGGGGCGAGGGCGGCTCCTCCTCGGCCAGCTCCGGATTCGGCCTGATCCGGGTGCTCGATGATTTATGGGGCGGCGCGCCGGAACCGGGGACCCGGCCGGTGGCGCGGGGCGAAAGGCCTGCCTGTCGATCTCTCTGTTCTTTCCTGAACGCCTCCCGTTCCCCGGGGGGCAGGAGATTGAGGAGCGACGGCAGGCAGTCGGCGCAGGCGACTTCGGCCCCCGCCCGGAAGGCCTTCCCCTTCTCGAAGTCCGCGACGACGAGGCGGACCCCGCAGTTGAAGCAGTAGACGACTTCTTTTCCCACGGCCAGTCCTGATAAGCCTACACCATCGGACCGGCACCGTAAAGCCCGGCGGCAACGCCGCACCTTGGTAGACAGTAAAGGGGCGGCGACGGGGCCGCCGGGGCACCATGAGGT
>CAYNDR010000001.1:54474-62492 GCA_964395295.1 uncultured Planctomycetales bacterium | reverse complement strand
TCCGTCGCGTGCCGCGGGCCGTGCCGGTCCACCAGGATGTTGCTCGGCTCCAGGTCCCGGTGGATCACCCCGTGCCCGTGCGCGTGCTCCATCGCCAGCGCCACGTCCCTCAGGAGCCGCACCTGGTGCCCGATCGAAACGCCTGGATTCTTCCGCCACCGGGCCATCGGCTCCCCGTCGATGTACTCCGTCGCGAGGTAGCGCTGCTCGTCGATGACCCCCGCCTCGTAGACGCTGACGATGTTGTTGTGCTTGGGGAGGAACGCCCCGATGCGGGCCTCGAGGAGGAACCGCTCCTCCTCCGACTTCACCTCCTCCGGGCCGGTCTTCTGGCCCTTGAGCGACACCTTGAGGGCCACCCGCCTCTGGAGGACCGTGTCCATGGCCTCGTAGACCACGCCCTTGCCGCCGCGCCCGGCCTCGCGCAGGAGGGTGTACTTGCCGAAGGGACGCGGGAAGGTCCCGCCGTTGGGGATTTCAGCCACGATCGTCCTCCGCGGATGGCCGCCGGCGCCGCTCCGCCGCCGGCGGTTTACCCATAGGCCATGAATCTTCCCACCAATTTAACAACCGGGCCCGGGAGAAGTTTCCCGCGCCTTCCGCACCCGCCCGCAGGGGCCCGGGCCGATGGAGGCCATCGGCGTTCCCGAACTGAACGGAACTACAGAATATCCGGAACCCCTCCGGCCCCCCCGTGGACCGCCCCCCGGGGCTTCCGCCGGGAGGCCGCGGAGCTCCGGACCCCGGAGGCCACGGGAACGCCGGCGATCCGGGCGGGCCTGCCGCGACCGAATCCGGAACCGATGCCGCGGGCAAGGACCTTATGGGTTCGCCTTGATCCAGGCGTCCCACTCCGCCTTGACCTGGGCCCGGTTGGCGGGCGTGGGGAGGGGCTTGCTCTGGCCGGTGAGCGCGTTCAGGAGGGACACCGCGGCCTTGGCCATGGTGAGTTCTTCGTGATCGATGTATTTCAGGACATGGGGATAGGCCGCCTTCCCCATCCTCTTGACCTTGGCGAACATGACGCCCTCCGCGCGCTCGGGGTCGTCGTACGCCCCTCCCGAGCGGAGGTAGCTCATGATGTTGTCCCAGTCGGCGAGCTTGGCGTCGTCCGCCTGGACCTTCTTGACGTCGTCCTCCGAAGGCTTGGCCGCCGGCTCCGGCGGGGGCGCGGGCGTCGGGGGCGCGGGCGTCGGCGCCCCCGGCTGGGGCTTCACCTCGGGGGCCGGGGCCTCCACCGCCGGGGTGCCCTTCTTCTTGACGGCGGGCGCGTCCTGCGGACGGTTGAGCGTGAGCGCGACCAGGACCGCGATCACGGCCACCGCCGCGATCGAGATGCCGATTACCAGGCCCGCGTTCCCGCCGCGGCGCCGGACCATCGTCCTCTCGCGCCCCTCCCGGCCGCCGGCGGCCCGGCGGGCGTGGACCCGCGTCCCTTCGCGCGCCGGCGCGGCCGCCGCCACGACTGGCTGAGGCGCGGGCGTGGGGACGCGCGGCTGGACGCCGGTCTGCCCCGTGGGGATGCGCGCCATCCCCCCGCAGTCCGGGCACCGCACGGTGTTCCCGGGCGACATGTTGGTCACGTCGATGAGCGACTGGCAACGTGGGCACTTGATGAGCTTGGCCATACTCCTCCCCCGAAGGCTTGAACGGCGCCTCCCCTTTCCCCCAATTATAGATACGCTTCCGAGGGGCGTTCAATCGAATTCGAGCGGCGGCGGACGCCGGTGCAGGCCTCGTGACGTCATGGCTCGCCTCCCTTATTTCCGCGCCAGCTCCAGGGCGCCCCCCCGGCCCGCCTTCACCACGACCGTGTCGCCGTCGCGGAACTTCCCCTCCAACAGCATCACCGCCAGCGGATTCTGCACCTTCTTCTGGAGGAGCCGCTTGAGCGGCCGCGCCCCGTACTGAGGATCGTACCCTTCCTCCGCCAGGAGGTCCTTCGCCTCGCGCGTCACTTCGAGAGTCATCTTCCGATCGACGAGCCGCTTCCTCAACTGCTCCACCTGGAGGTCCACGATCTTCCTCAGGTGCTCCTTCGTGAGCGGATGGAAGACGACCGTCTCGTCGATGCGGTTGAGGAACTCCGGCCGGAACCGGCGCTTGAGGGCGGCCAGGACCTGCTCGCGCCGGCCCTCTTCCGAGCCGCCCTCCTCCTGAAGGATCTCGGTGCCCACGTTCGAGGTCAGGACCACCACCGTGTTCTTGAAGTTCACCACGTGGCCCTGCCCGTCCGTGAGCCGCCCCGCGTCGAGGACCTGGAGGAGCACGTTGAAGACGTCGGGGTGGGCCTTCTCGATCTCGTCGAAGAGGATCACCGCGTAAGGCCGCCGCCGCACCGCCTCGGAGAGCGTCCCGCCCTCCTCGTAGCCCACGTAGCCCGGCGGCGCCCCGAGGAGCCGCGAGACGGTGTGCTTCTCCATGTACTCCGACATGTCCAGCCGGATCACCGCCTCGTCCGTGTCGAAGAGGAACTCCGCGAGGGCCCGCGCGAGTTCGGTCTTCCCCACCCCGGTGGGGCCCAGGAACAGGAACGACCCGATCGGCCTCTGCGGGTCGGAGAGCGCCGCGCGGGAGCGCCGCACGGCGTCGGAGACGGCCCGCACCGCCTCCTCCTGCCCCACCACGCGGCCCGCGAGCCGCTCCTCCATCTTGAGGAGCTTCTCCTTCTCGGTCTCGATCATCTTCGCCACGGGGATGCCCGTCCAGCGGGAGACCACGCCGGCGATGTCCTCCTCGTCCACGAACTGCTTGAGGAGCGGCCGCCCGTTCTGGACCTGCGCGAGCTTCTTCTGGAGCTGTTCCTGCTCCTTCTCGAGCCCCGGGATGATCCCGTAGCGGATCTCCGCCACCTTCTCGAGGTCGCCCTGGCGCTGGAGGAGCTCCGCGCGGGTGCGCTCGGCCTCGACCTTCTCCTTGATCTCGCGCAGGCGGCGGACGATCCCCTTCTCGCCCTCCCAGCGCGCCTTGAGGCGGGACGACTCCTCCGCGAGCTCCGCGCGCTCCTTCTCGATCCGCTTCCGGCGGTCCACGGCGGAGGGATCGGTCTCCCGCTTGAGCGCCGCCAGCTCGATGTCCAACTGCATGATCCGCCGCTCCACGCGGTCCAGCTCGTGCGGCATGGAGTCGGTCTCGAGGCGGAGCTTCGAGGCCGCCTCGTCCACGAGGTCGATCGCCTTGTCCGGCAGGAACCGGCCGGAGATGTAGCGGTGCGAGAGCGTGGCCGCCGCCACGATCGCGTCGTCGGAGATCCGCACGCCGTGGTGGACCTCGTACCGCTCCTTGAGCCCGCGGAGGATCGTGATGGTGTCCTCCACGGTCGGCTCGCCCACGAAGACGGTCTGGAAGCGCCGCTCCAGGGCCGCGTCCTTCTCCACGTGCTTGCGGTACTCGTCGAGCGTGGTGGCGCCGATACAGCGCAGCTCGCCGCGGGCGAGCGCGGGCTTGAGCATGTTCGCCGCGTCCTGGGCCCCCTCGCCGGCCGCCCCGGCCCCCACGACGG
Source organism: uncultured Planctomycetales bacterium (assembly GCA_964395295.1). GTDB lineage: Bacteria > Planctomycetota > MHYJ01 > MHYJ01 > JACPRB01 > CAYNDR01. The sequence continues at coordinate 58,990 of CAYNDR010000001.1, read as the reverse complement.
TGTGCAGTTCGTCGATGAAGAGAATCACCGCGCCGGCCGCGTCGGAGACGTCCTTGAGGAGGGCCTTGAGGCGCTCCTCGAACTCCCCGCGGAACTTGGCGCCCGCCACCAGCAGGCCCATGTCGAGGGCCATGACGCGCCGGTCCTTCAGGGCGTCGGGGACGTCGCCCGCCACGATCCGCCGGGCGAGCCCCTCGACGATCGCGGTCTTCCCCACGCCCGGCTCGCCGATGAGGACCGGGTTGTTCTTGGTCCGGCGCGACAGCACCTGCATGACGCGGCGGATCTCCTCGTCCCGCCCCACGACGGGATCGAGCTTGCCCTTGCGGGCGAGGTCCGTGAGGTCGCGGCTGTATTTTTCGAGCGCGCGGTACTTGGCCTCGGGATTGGGGTCGGTCACGCGGTGATTCCCCCGCACCTTCTGGAGCGCCCCCAGGAGCCGCTCGCGAGGGAGGCCCGCGAGGCCCCCGTCCGCGGCCAGCGCCAGGAGCAGGTGCTCGGTGGACAGGTACTCGTCCTTGAGGGCTTCCGCCTCGCGCTGGGCGGCCTGGAGGAGCTTCTGAGCGCGCCGGGAGAGGCCCAGCTCCCGGTCGCCCTCCACGCGGGGAAGCCGGTCGATCGCGCGCGACCACTCCTCCCGCGCTCGGGCGGGATCGGCCCCGGCCGCCTGCAGGAGCGGTACGGCCGTCCCCTCGGCCTGGTCCAGGAGGGCGAGGCCGACGTGCTCGGGCTCGATCTCCGGGTGGCCGCGCCCCTCGGCCATCGAGTGCGCGCCCTCCAGCGCCTCGCGCGCCTTCTCGGTGATGCGGTCGAGCTTCATCTTGATAACGGCCCCTCAAGCATGATATTCCCCAGTTAATTGGAGCAAGCACCGTGCCACGTCCAGACCGCACGCCTTGGGGCTAATTGACGTTCTTGCGTACTCGGACTGCCATCGTGACAGGCCTCGCGAATCGGCCGTCTCGCCCCCTTTATTGGGGGGGGGCGGATTGCGCCGCACGACAAAATGGACGGTGCGTTTTGTCGTGGCCAACTCGCCCCCCCATGCCGTTGTATTGTTCTTGATGATAAGAACACTTCCGATCGGCGCCGCCCTCGCCCTCCTCCTCGCGGCTGCCCCCCAGCACGAACCGACCGTCTGGGAACGGCGGATTGAGGCGGCCGCGAAATCCCCCGACGCCTGGAAGGCCCGCAGGGCCGATATCCGCCGGCAGATCCTGATCTCCGCCGGCCTCTGGCCCGAGTTCGAGCGTCCGCCGCTCAAGCCCGTCGTGTTCGGAAAGCTGGAGCGCGACGGCTACACCGTGGAGAAGGCCCACATCGAGACCCTCCCCGGCCTCCACCTCACCGGCAACCTCTACCGCCCCCTCGGTCCGAAGGGGCCCTTCCCCGGCGTGGTCTCCCCCCACGGCCACTGGGGAAAAGGCCGGTTCAACGACACGAAGGAGGGCTCGGTCCCCGGCCGCGCGATCACGCTGGCGCGCCTGGGATTCGTCGTCTTCAGCTACGACATGGTCGGCTACGCCGACTTCAACCAGCTCCCCCACAAGTTCAGCGACCCCGCCTGGGGCATGGGGCTCCTCGGGCTCCAGCTCTGGAACAGCCTGCGCGCGGTGGACTTCGTGGAGTCCCTCCCGGACGTGGACCCGAAGCGCCTGGGCGCCACGGGCGCCTCGGGCGGCGGGACGCAGACGTTCCTCCTCACCGCCGTGGACGACCGCATCGCCTGCGCCGCGCCCGTCAACATGGTCGCCGGCGAGTTCCAGGGCGGCTGTTCGTGCGAGAACGCGCCGTTCCTCCGCATCGACCTCAACAACGTGGAGATCGCCGCGGCCGCCGCGCCGCGCCCGCTCCTCCTCGTCTCCTGCACCGGCGACTGGACCAAGAACGTCCCCGCGTTCGAGGGGCCGGCGATCCAGCGCGCCTACAAGGCGCTCGGCGTGGAGGAGCGCTTCCGCGTGGTCCAGTTCAACTACGGCCACAACTACAATCAGGACTCGCGCGAGGCGGTCTACGCGTGGCTCGCGCGGTGGCTCCAGGGCAAGCCGGACGCCCAGAAGATCGCCGAGCCCGCCTTCACCGTGGAGAAGAAGGAGGACCTCGCCGTCTTCGGCCCCGACCACCCCCGGCCCGAGGGCGCCGTGGACGCAGAGGGGCTCAAGAAGCTCCTGAGGGAGAAGGTGAAGGCGCAGTTGGAGTCGCTCCGTCCAAAGGATGCCGCGTCGCTCGCGCGTTTCCGCGAGGCCATGGCGCCGGCCCTGGACACGATCCTGACGGTCCGCCGCCCCCCCGAGCTTCGCCTCCCTCCGGCCCCGCCGGGCAAGCGCATCGCCGTCCTTGAGGTGAATACCGAGGGACGGGTGGGCCTGCTGGGGCATACCCTGACGCCGGAATTTGAGATGATCGGCCTTCCCCTCACGAAACACGATCATGAACCGCCCTCGGGAGGGAACAAGGAGCAGCTCAAGAACTACCCCACGACCTTCTTCCGCACGGAACTGGCGCGGCAGGTCCAGGACGTGGTCGATGCGCTGGAGCGGTACGAGGCCAGCACGGACACCACCGAGTTCCACCTCACGGGGAAAGGCGAAGGGGGAATTCCCGCGCTCCTCGCCGCCGCTGTCACCTCCTGCAAGAAGTTGAAAACCGTGTTCATCGACATGGGCGGCCTGGACGACGGCGCCGAGGACGCGTGGGCCGGCCCGCGCCAGCACCCTTCCATGCTCCGCGTGGGGGGCCTGCGGACGGCGGCGATCCTCTGCGCCCCGCGCAAGCTCGTCCTTCATAACACGCAGGGCAAGTTCGATGCCTCGTGGGTCCAGGAGGCCTACCGCGCGGCCGGCGCCGAGGGCGCCCTCACGGTTTCCGAGGCAGGCTTGGACGCGTGGAAGCGCTGAAGTAAAGGCCTCAGTCGCAGTGGAAGACCTCCTCCATCGAGGCCCACCACTCCCCCTCGGCGCGATCGGGCAGAGGCTCGTGGCACGGCTTGCAGACGGCCCACCACTTCCGCGTCGCCGGGTCCGCGGCCATCTTCGCCATGTCGGCCGCGAAGTCCTTGCCCGTGTACTCGAAATAGCTGAAAAGATAGAGCTTCCCGTCCGGGAGCTTCCGCAGATAGATCGAGTAGTTCCGGATGCGGCAGGCCTTGATCATGCGGAGGACGCCCGGCCACACCGCCGCGTGGAGGCGCCTGTACTCCCCCACCTTCTTCGGCTTCACCGCCACGACCGAGCCGAACCGCTTCATGACGCGCCCCCCCGGCCAAGATAGTTGCCGACCGTGATGAGGATCACCGCCCCCACGAGCACCAGGAGCGCCAGGCTGATGGCCGCGCGGGTCCGTCCTCGGCAGCCCCGCCACTCCCGGAAGACGACCCCCACGAGGTTGCTGATCAGGACCAGCATGATCATGTGGATCGCCCAGCTCGAGAACTTGTACGCCCCCATCCGCACGTGCCCGAGATTGTAGAAGAAGAACTGCCCGTACCAGAAGAGGCCCGTGAGGATGGAAAGGATGAAGTTCGCCGCCAGGGGCGCCCGTTCGGCCCCCTTCCCGAAGAACTCTCCCAGGGACCGGTTCTTCACCCCCAGGAACAGGCAGTAGGCCGCCGTGGTGAGGAAGGCCCCCGAATTGGAGAAGATGTAGATGACGTTCCCCTCGAAGACCCCCGCCCCGTGGGCCCGCGCCACGTCGGCGATGGGCTGGCCCTCATCGAGGGCGAGGCCGTAGACGGCCGACAGGAACCCGGCCAGGATCGAAAGCGCCAACCCTTTCCCGAGCGAGAACTGCCTCGGCCCGCCCTCGCTGTCCTTGAGGTCGATCTCCTTGAGCCGGCCCGCCCACCCGCACGCGGCGATCCCGATCGTCCCCACGACCACGCCCGCGGCTACCCATTCCGCCCCCAGCCGGCTCATGATCTCCCCGAAGGTCCCATGCCTGAGCGGCGGGACGAGCGTCCCCACCACGCTCGAAAGCCCCACCGCGATCGCGTAGGTCAGGGAGAAACCGATGTGGCGGATCGCGATGCCGAAGGCGGTGCCGCCCACGCCGTAGGCCGCGCCCAGGAGGAACGATTTCAGCATCGCGGAGCGCGGGGCCTCGGAGAGCACCTCCCCCAGGTGCGGGATGGTGAGCGCCGCGCCCGCGACGGGCAGGAGGAACCAGCAGAAGGCGGCCTGCGTCAGCCAGTAGGTCTGCCAGGACCACCCCCGCACCTTCTTCTGCGGCGTGTAGCAGGTGGCGGCGAAGAAGCCGCCCACCGCGTGGAGGCCGATCCCCAGGAGGGGATTCGCGGCCACCCCGTTCATGGTCCCTCCCGATCAGACCGCCTCGTCGAACTCCCCGAGGTCCAGCGGGTACCGTCCGCGCTCGCGGACGAGCCTCACGATGAAGTCGTACGTGGCCCCCGAGACGCTGCCCGAGACCGAGTGGTCGGACTGGAAGAGGTACCCCCCGCCCTTGGCGGCGTTGAGCTTCCGGAGGACCTCGCGGCGGATCTGCTCCCGGTCGCCGCGTT
>CAYNDR010000001.1:51299-54464 GCA_964395295.1 uncultured Planctomycetales bacterium | reverse complement strand
AGACCTGGATGTCGCTGTTGCCGCAGAACCCGATCCGGTGGCCGTGCTGGCGCCGGAGCGCCACCACGTCGAGGCCCGCCTTGGCCTCGAGCGGGTTGTACGCCTCCACCCCCATCTCGATGAAGTCCGGCAGGATCGCCTTCACGTTGCCGCAGCCGTGGTAGATGACGGGGAGGTTGCGGGCGCGGGCCTCGGCGGCGATCGCCTTCACCCACGGCTTGAAGTGCTCCCGCCAGTAGGCGGGCGAGAAGAACATCCCCGACTTGTAGGCCACATCGCCCCAGATCACGAAGCCGTCGAGGAGCCCGGCGCCCGCGTCCATCTCGGCCCTGGCGCACTCCAGGCAGAAGGTCCCGATGCGGTTGATCACGCGGCCCATCTCCTCCGGATGGAGCCCCATCCAGAGCATCGCGTGCTCCTGCCCGATGAGGCGGGTGAGGCACTCGGCGACCTCGATCATGCTCCCGAAGACGGGGAAGTCGGGGCGGAGCGACTGGACGGTTTCAATCCAGGGCGGGGAGTTGCGCTCGAAGCCGTCGCCCACGCCGGCGATCTGGTTGTCGCCCCCATCGAGGAAGCGGCGGCGGTCGCGGGGGTCGTCGAACTCCGCCCGCTCCAGCTTCTCGAACGCGTCCACGTCCCACGCGGCCATCTCCGGCATGGGGCAGTCGAAGATCTTCCGCATCACGGCGCCGAAGCCGGTGCGGACCACGACCTCCTGCGGCGTCTCCCGGATCGTCTCGAAGGGGCGGATCCAGGGGTCCATGTTGGGGACGGTGACGATCCAGTCGAGGTCGTAGTGGAAGTACGGGTTGGCGTCGGGGGGCAGGCCAAGCTCGCGGCGCCAGCGGCGGGTGAAGCTCCCCCAGAAGAAGTCGCTCACGGGGACGCGGTCGGGCTCCTCGTGGCGCAGCGCCCGGCCCAGGCGCTCCAGCTTCCGGAGGGTGTTCTCCTTCCGGCCCCCGGCCCGCGGGTCCTTCCCCGTCGTCTCGAACATCCCCATGGCCGCCGCTTAAAGTAGAATCCCGGGGGCCCGCGGCGTATGACCGGGCGCGGATGTTTTATGTCGGTTTCCGCCGGTGGGATTTGCGGTAGCGGGCGGGGGTGGCGCCGGTCAGGCGCTTGAAGGCGCGGGTGAAGCAGAACCGGTCGGCGAATCCGAGGTCGTCGGCGATCCGGTCGATCGACTGGTCCGTCCGCGTCATGAGCCGGCAGGCCTCGCGGACGCGGACCTCGGCCACGTACCGCGCGGGGGTCCTGTTCATCCACTTCCGGAAGGTCCGGATGAAGCCGTCCGTGCTCATGCAGGCCTGGCGGGCGAGGTCGGGGTTGCGCCACGGGTCGCCCGGCTCCCGGTTGATGAGTTCCACGACGCGCCCGATGGGTTCGGGGACGGGCTCCTGCCAGCGGATCTCCGGGCGGCCGAGCACGTAGAGGAGGAACGAGAGGCTGAGCCGCCGGATCCGCTCCCTCCGGTCGGGCCCCCGCAGGCGGAAGAGCGGGGGGAATTCCCTCACGAACGCCCGCAGGGTATCGTTCATCGGGACGAGGATCGGCATCGGCTGGCGGGGATCGGCGTTGCGGGCGCAGGACAGGGAGAACCAGAGGGCGGGGATGGGAGGGTCCCCGATGCAGTCGAACCGCTGGTGGTTGGGGATCACCATGACCTGGTGCGGCCCCATCGGCGTGGCCTTCCCGCCGAAGCGGACGGCATGTCCCCGTCCGTATTCGTAGTAGACCCGCCAGAAGGGGCTGTAGACGTTCGGGAAGTTCCAGTGCCGGTTGTGGGCCCAGTAGCCGGTCTCGTGGAGGACGATCCCCGTCTCGCCGGGGGCGATGCCGAGCGGCTCGAACTCCTCGCCCACGCCCGAGAAGGGCCGCTCGTAGGCGCCGACGTTGCGGCGGGACCCGTAGCAGGGGACCTTCGCGCTCGCCATAAAGGATCCAGGCCCTTATCTCGTCCCGCCCTTTTCCAGCGCCTCCCGCACGTCGGCCCAGGGCACCTCGTGGGGGCCCTTCCCGCGGGCCGCCGCCAGCGCCGCCGCCGCGCCCGCCGCCGCCCCCGCCCGCGCCGTGGACGCGGTCACCCGCTAGCTCGAATGGGCGATGAAGTCCCCGCTGATGCACCGCCCCGCCATCAGCAGGTTGTCCGCGTCCTTCGCGATCAGCGCACGGTAGGGGACGTCGTAGGGCTTCGCCCGCACCCTTTCCCCTGTGATCCCCTTGGACGCCCTGGGGTCGGTGCTGTGGACGTCCACCGGGAAATGGACCCGGCAGACGGCGTCCTCGTGCCGCGCGCCCGCGACGAGGTCCTCCTTCGTCACGGCGTAGCGGCCGCGGATCCGCCGCCCCTCGCGCACGCCGATGTGCTCGGCCGTGGCCACCACGCGCAGGTCCTTCCAGATCCCGCCGAGCCCCCGGAGGGCGCCCGCGAGGCGGTGGACCTCCGCCCGGGCGCGGATCGTCGCCTCCGTGATCTTCGCGGCGTCGTCGGCGGGCACGCCGTACTCGTGGTTGGCCATCATGCAGAAGAGCCCGCCCGGGAGGGGGAAGACCGTGGGCGAGTGGTAGGACGGCTCGACGCCGGCCTTCTTGAACTCCTCCAGGAGGCGCCGCTTGGGGTTCGGCTCCCCGCGCGGCTCGGCGAGGCTCCGGACGAACGGCGCGATCTCCTCGGCCTTCGCACCCGCCAGGATCGCGATCAGGCTCAGCGGCTGGGTTTGCCCGGACCCTTCCCTCCCGACGTCGAACCCGCACCCCGCCTGCGCCGCGAGGTCCCCGTCCCCCGTGGCATCCACGAAGACCTTTCCCGCCCACGCCTGCCGTCCCGACTTCGACTCGGTCACCGCGAAGGCCACGCGGTTCTTCCCGTCGCGGGCGGCGGCCGCCACGCGCGTGTGGAGCTGGACCCGCACGCCCGCCCGGCCGCAGAGGTCCTCCAGGAGGAGCTTCATGGTCTCGACGTCGTAGCCCAGGGCGTCCTCGCCTCCGCCCCCCGGCCGGAATCCCTCGCCGCGCCGCACGAGCTCGCCGGCGATCTCCTTCATCACGCCGCCCTTGAGGCGGCTGTCGAGGATCCAGCAGAGCAGGCCCGCCGTCCAGATCCCTCCCAGACAGCCGTTCGCCTCGAGCAGGCGCGTCTTCGCCCCGGCGCGGGCCGCGGCG
>CAYNDR010000001.1:47047-51289 GCA_964395295.1 uncultured Planctomycetales bacterium | reverse complement strand
CAGACCACGACGTCCGCTTCCTCCGCCACGGGCACGTCCATCGCCGCCTGCCGATAGACGCCTCCCTGCGGAGCCGCGCCCCCGCCGCGCCCGGCGCAGGCGGCCTGGCCGCAGACGACCCCGGCCGCCGCCGCCTTCAAAAAATGCCTTCGATCGATCGGAGGTGCCATGGCCGCTCCTTGCCTGATCATCGACGAGACCGGCGGGGCATTCCTGATCACAAGGCCCCGCCGGCTATCTTACAGTCCGCCCGGACAGCCCCGGGCCCGAAAAAAGGCCGGAGGGAGGGGCCGGAACGGATTCGCGCCGTGAAGAGATATGCCGGTTGCAGACGGGGCCGAAACGCTGTAGAATCCCCTTTGTCCCGGCGATGATTAAGGAGACCCATCATGTGCAATTGCTGCGGCTGCACTCCGGCGAAGAAGAAGAAGGCGGCCCCGAAGAAGGCCAAGAAGGCGGCGAAGAAGAAGGGCAAGTAGCCCGGACGGGCATAACCTCGGAGCAGGACGCCAGCTTCAGGATCTCATTCCGCGCTCCCGCTCCGTCCCGTCACAGGTCCTCCCCGGAGGGAAGAGCGGGGGCGGCCCCGCGGGACGCGCCCGCGGGCAGAAGGAACGCGGGCACAAGGCTGAGGGCGGCCACTCCCGCGCCCACCAGGAAGACCGCCTGGTGCCCCCACCGGTTCCAGAGGAATCCCCCCGCCAGCGGCATCAGGCAGGCGGCCACGTGGTTGCAGGCCACCCCGGCGCTCAGGGTCGCCGTGTGCTCCTCGGGAGGCGCCAGGCGGTTGACGTAGGTCGTCAGCGCCATGACGCCCACGAAGAAAACGCTGTCGAGGACGTAGATGGCGTAGAGGACGACGGGCCGCTCGATCAGGGCGTAACCCGTGAAGAACACGGCCAGGCCGCCGAACATGGCGGCCATCACCGGGCGCTCCCCCACGCGGTCGATCAGCCTCCCCACGAGGGGCGAGGCCAGCCACGTCAGCCCCTGGATGGAGAGCCACAGGACGAGCATCGTCGTCACCGGCGTCCCGTACTTCCGCACCAGAAGGAATCCGGCGAAGGCGATGAAGATCTGCTTGCGCCAGCCTTCGAGGAAGCTGAGGAGGTAGTAAAGCAGGTATTTCCGGCGGAAGACCAGCCGGAGGCCGGGGGCCTTGATCTTCCGCGGGATGCCCAGGCAGGAAGCCCCGGCGAGCAGGGCCACGCCCCCGGCCGCGGCGAACATCGGGCGGATCGGGACCGCGAGGAATCCCATCAGCCAGGCCACGCCCAGCCCCGCGGCCGCCCCCGCCGCGCCCGCCGCGGAGATCTGCCCCAGCCTCTTACCCGCCTTCCCCGGCTCCGACAGCGCCAGGGCCATGGACTGCGGCAGAGGCATCCAGACGTGGAGCCCCTGGCTCCAGACCAGGCTGGCGGCGACGAGCCACCCGAAGTCGGGCACCAGGAGGTACCCGATGAATCCGAGGCCGAGGAGCGCGAGCATGGCGGCCCCGAGGAGCGGCTCGGCCATCGCCCCGAGGAGGGCCAGGACGCCCAGGGCCGTGATGCCGCAGGTCTCGCGGATCCCCTCCAGGAGGCCCTGCTGCATCGGCGTCAGGCGCATCTCCTGGGCCGTGAAGTTGGAGTTGACGCCGCTCTGGACGGCCATGGCGAACCCGACGCCGGCCGCGGCGAGGGCGAGGAAGACGATCCCGCGCCGCCGGGCGGCTTCGTCGAGGGGCGCGGGAGGGACGCCGGGGCTCGCGGGGATCGCCATGGACGTTCGCCGGAAGAGGGGATTATAGCCGGGAAGCGGCGGGAGACAAGGGCCCCTTCCGCGTCCCGGTCCACCTCTGCGCCGGCGGCCACGCCCCGCCCATCCTTCTCCGCCGACCAGCCCCAAGGGATGTCGCTGCCCCCCTCGCCCTCCCGGGCGGAAACGTCCCCGGGAGCGCAGTTCTTGCGGGTCTCCCGCCGCGGAGATAGGATGATTGCGTGGTCCGCCGATCCATGTTTCGGCTTGGTGTTCCTGCCGCCCTTTTGGCGACGGGTGGCGTGTTCTTCTTCGTCATGCGCGGCGGGAAGGCGCCGGGCGACGAATTCAACCGGATCGAGAGGGCGCCCGCAGTTCGTCCCGACTTCAGCGGCATAACCGTGCCTCCGAATATAGCGCCCTTGAATTTTCTGATAGAAGAGGATGGTTCACGCTTCTTTGTGAGAATACATTCCAGGCAGGGCCGGGCCATTGATGTCTTCAGCCGTACAGGCAAGATCACAATCGCCCGGAACCCCTGGAGCCAGCTTCTCGACAGGAACCGAGGACAGGAGCTTCATCTTGACGTGCATGTGATGGACCGCGCGGGCCGGTGGAACCGTTTCAACACCATAACCAACAGGATCGCGCAGGAAAGCGTCGACGGTTTTGTCGCATACAGGAATATGCATCCGACACGCGGTTCGTGGACCATGAGCGTGAACTGCCGCAATTTAAGCAACTTTGATGAATCCGAGGTTCTGCGATACGACTCCGGTTTCGAAGCCGTCTGTATGAATTGCCACACGCCCCTATTGAACAACCCGGACAAGATGCTGATCGGGATCCGGAGCAAACGATCCGGCGCGTCCACGCTGTTGATTGAAAAGGGCGCCGCGAAGAAGATCGGAGCGCAGTTCGGATACTCCTCCTGGCATCCCAGCGGGCAATTGGCGGCTTATTCCGTCAATGATTTGCCCATATTCTTTCATACCGCCAGGAAGGAGATCCATGACACCACCGACAGGGATTCCTACATCGCCTATTACCTGGTAGGCAGGAATACGGCAAAGACCTGTCCTCCGCTTTCGCAGAAGCATCGCCTGGAGAACTGGCCGACGTGGTCGCCCGATGGCCGGCACCTGTATTTCTGCTCCGCGCCGAAGCTATGGCCGGACACCGCCGAAAGCCCGCCGGAACGCTACCGTGAGGTTAAATATGATCTCGAGAGGATACGCTACGACTTGGACGGCGATCGATGGGGCCAGGCGGAAACCGTCCTTTCCTCCCGCGATACGGGCAAAAGCGTCGGCATGCCGAGAATCAGCCCCGATGGACGCTGGCTGTCGTTTTGCATGTTCGATCACGGATTCTTCCCGACCTGGCGGGAAGAAAGCGATTTGTACGTCATCGACCTGAAGGCCGCGGAAAAGAGCGGGGAGTATGGATACCGCAAGCTGGAAATCAACAGCGATCAGAGCGAATCGTGGCATAGCTGGTCGCTCAACAGCCGCTGGATAGTATTCAGCAGTAAGCGGGATTACGGCATCTTTACGCGGCTTTACATCGGCTATGTGGACGACACGGGCAAGGCCCATAAACCCTTCATATTGCCTCAAGAAGATCCGGCATTCTATGATTCCTGTTTGTACGCCTACAATACGGCGGAATTCATCACCGGGCCCATCCCTTCCAGCCGAGGAGGCATCGATGGTGTTATCCGCGGTTCGGATAGAATCCCGGTCGATGCGACAACCATGCCCACGCCCAAGGCCGGGGGGCCCACGCAGGCCCCCATGAAGTGGGAATAGCCCATGGACGCATGCTTTGTCCCGCCGCCGATCGTTTCGGCGCGGCACGCGCTTTTTCCTGCTTCATACACGGGTCCGGCGCACCCCCCTCGGGAACGGTACCGCAGGAAGGACCTTCCCGTGCCGCCCGTGATCGCGGTTGAATTTGAAATCTGCCGCGGCAGGCCGCCCCTCGAATTCGAGGGAGATGCGTTCAGCATCCCCGCAGGGAATGTGTAAACGCGGACGGATCCAAAGCCTGGCATTCTTTGTGCTGTTCTATCTGTACCTCTGGATCGACGTCGACCTGCGCCTTGTGTACCACGGCGGCCCTTCGATCGTGAATTTCCCTGCCTTCTTCAAGGGCTGGGCTTATTTCCGCCAATACCTGTTGTATCCCGCAGGCCTTCTCGAATACCTGTCGGCTTTCCTCTCCCAGTTGTTCTGTTTCTCCTGGGCAGGCGCCCTTATTGTAACCTTGCAGGCGTGGCTGATTTCAATGGGCACCGCCGCGTTCCTCAGGGCCATGGGCGCTTTCAGCCTTCCCGCCAGCCGCTTTATCGGCCCGATTCTTATGCTTATCCTCTATGCCGGATACAGCTATCACTTCAACATTACGATGATGGTCCTGTGGGCGTTGCTCTGCGCATATGCGTACTCAGCAATAAGGCCTGGCTCCAACAGGGCGGCTGTTCCCGCGTTTCTTGCCCTGCAC
>CAYNDR010000001.1:0-47018 GCA_964395295.1 uncultured Planctomycetales bacterium | reverse complement strand
AATCGCCTATGCAATTGCCGCCGGCGCGCATCTCCTCTACGTGGCGCTCTGCGTGGCCTACGAACTTCTTTCCCGGCGCCGATGGCGTTTGGCGCTGTCCTATCTGGCGTCAGCCGCCGTCATTCCCTGCATCGTGGGCTGCCACATGTTCGGCGTGGCCCCTGCCACGGCCATTGGCTACTCCTTGTTTGCGCCCCTGGAACCCCAGGTGTATTGGCAGTTCGCGGCAACACTGGCAAAGCTGTCCCTGCTTTATCTGTTTCTGCCCCTGACCGCGCTCGCTTTGTGGCTGATCCGGGAAAAGACGCGCGCCATAGCCGCGGCTTCCGCCGTTGCCGTCCTGCGTTATTCCGCATATGCGGCGCCCTTTGTGATTGGCGCCGCCGTGATATTGCTGTTTCGCAACGCCGAGACTAAAGCCGAGCTGGCCCTCGGCTACTACGCCTATCACCGCATGTGGCCTGAAGTCCTGGAGGTGGCGGACGACCTCAAGGGCGCCAATAGATATCCTAATCCATGCGTATTCCACACGATCAATCGCGCCTTGTATCACACGGATCGTCTTGGCCGCGACATGTTCCGTTATCCCCAGCATCCCAGCTTCCTTCTGCTTGCCGACGATTCCTTTCCAGGAATATACGTGGGCTGGTACATATATGACACGCTTTTGGACCTCGGCCAGATCAACTACTCGGAGTATCATCTGAACGAGTGCACGGAACACTATGGCCCACGCCCGATATTTCTCAAGCGCCTGGCCTTCCTTCATATGGCTAAAGGCGATATCCCCACGGCGCGGGTATATCTCAGCGCCATTGCCAAAACCCTATATGACGCGGACTGGGCACGCCATTATCTCGAACTGCTGAAGTCCGACCCCGCCTTATCGACAGACCAGAGGATCCAACACCTGCGCGGGCTGATGATAGAAAAGGATAGGGCCTATCTTCCTGCCCGATATGACGAGAAGCACGGATTCCCCGAAATGGAGCGAATGCTCCTGGAACTGCTGGAGAAGAACTCCACGAACCGCATGGCCTATGAATACCTGATGGCCTTATACATGCTGGACAAGCGGCTGGACAACATTGGCCGGCATCTTGGCCGTTTGAAGCAACTCGGATATTCCAAAATGCCGCGCCTGTATGAGGAAGCCGTCCTGGCCCGTGCATTAGCCTATCAAGCCCCGCTGGAACCGGCGCCGTTTGAATTCAGCACGGAATTGCTCCCAAGAGCTGAAAGGTTCAAGGGGGCGCTCATCCAATTCCAGCATGACCGGGATCCGCGGCATATCGACGAGTTCAAGGACGGCTACCTGTATTATTATTTCTGTGTTGGCTCGCCTCCTTCCCGCCGATGATCTATTCCGTCGGCGCTTTCCCCTTTTTGACGTCCCGGACGGCCTTCCGCGCGCGGGGGATCGTTGTGAACGGTATTCCAATCCCTGGCGGTTCCGGGCTGAAATCCAGTCCCCCGGACGGGCAAGGGGGGGCTAATCCTGCGCCGCAAAAACCCATTTGCCCCACAGGTTCGGGGTCAGCATGGCCTCCGAAGGCACGTCGCTGGTGATTCCCGTGCCCTTGTTGCTCCAGTAGACCCGCTGAGTCGTCTGCATCCCGTCGCCGCGCAGAACCCCGACGTCCGCCTTGATGGCCATGCCGGCCGTCGGTTTCAGTCCCAGAACGGCCAGGGGAACGGCGATCTCGTAGTTGCCTTCCGATGAAGCCAGATCGACCTGGCCGCTGACATTCTCGACCTGATCGATGGTGGTCGTGCGCCAGGGGGAGGAGAACGGGACCGGGTCTTTGGCGCCCGGCACCCTGGCGCGGTACAGCAACGCGAAGATCCTGTCTTTCACCTTCGTGACCAGGAGGCGCACATCCCCGGGGACGGGTTCGCCCCGCTTCTCATTGGCCCCGGCATCCGTGCCGATCATGACGTCGAGGCACCCCCCGGTCTTGAACGGCGCCGTGGGCATCTCGCCGCTGTTCCTCAGCAGGTCCTTCTCGGTCGTGCGCCAGGCGGCGTACAGCCTGTCGCCGAAGACGCCGACCGCGGCCGCCACGTCGTACGGCCTGCTGCTGCTGTCGAAGTTCGCGGCGGTGCCCCGCCGGTCGACCGTGGCCCAGTCGGCGCCCTTCCAGTCGTCGAGCTTCCCGTCGAGGACGGGGGCCTCCTTGCGGATCGCCACCTTCAGCGTGCCGGAACCGAGCGCCTTCTGGCGGGCGACCTCGCGCTGCACCTGCCACTCGCGCGCCCGGGCCAGGTCCTCCTCGGACAGTCTGACCGCGGTGTCGGGCAGGCGCTTGATGGAGTCCAGGTTGTCCACGCGGACCAGGCTGGTCCGCCCGCCGTCGACGATGTACACGTGGCCGTCCGCCGTCTGGGTCCAGGAGGGCCAGAAGTTCTCGTCGTGCGGCGAGACGCCGTTGAGCAGCATGCCGCGCTGCGCCACCGGCATCGACCAGGAATGCCCCACCCGGACGTCCCGGAAGAGCGTCGCGACGAAGAGGCCGTCGACGGTGAAGACGTACAGGCAGCCCATGTTGCCGTTGCTGGCCCACAGCGGGCCGGCGTCGCCGGCCTTCGGCGCCACCAGCGGGCCCAGCAGCCGGGTGGTGCCGATGACCTGCCCCGGGAAATCGGGCACCGGCGCCTCGTGCGAGGCGTGCAGCCCCGGCCACGGATCCGGGTAGGACCAGCGCGGCTCGCCCTTGAAGACCCCGCACAGCGACTGCGGCGCGAACGGCTTCGCCCCCAGCGACATCACCGTCCATCCGTCGCCGGCGGACAGGGCCTGGTCGCCGCCGCTGCTGGCCGGGCCCTGCACCCCGGAGGCCAGCACCTCGCCCGCCGTCAGGTCGTAGCCCGGCGCGTCGCCGGAGAACTTCGGCGCGTACCGCGTCGTCTTCTCGTCCACGCGCGAGACGACCACGCTCAGGTCCGGGGCGACCGTCACGCCGCCCGTGGAGGCCTTGACCATGTTCACCTCGTCGGGCTGTGCGCGGCCGTCGCCGTTCCTGTCCGACCACGAGAAGAGGGCCTGGTTCTTCCAGCGGTCGCCCTTGGGATCCATGCCGGAGGGCCAGCGCGGCTTGAAGGCCGGGTCTTCGACCAGCGGCTTCCAGTCTTTCGCGGCGCCCACGGCGGCCGCCGGGACCGCCACGCCGCCGCGGTCGGCCCAGATGCAGACGATGTTCGCCCCGTTGGTGGGGTTGCTGTTGTGCCAGTTGCTGAAGTACCGCTTGCCGTTCGCGGCGTGGGGCATCTCGGGCATCCCGTTGCAGCCGAAGCCGTCGGGAGGGAACGGGTCGTTCGGCGCCGGCCGGAAGAAGACCCTCGTCAGCCGGTCCGCGCCCTTCTCCCAGTCGAGCTTGAATTCCATGCCGTTGAAGTAGAAGCGCGTCTTGTCCTGGGGATCCAGCGTCCCGCCGCCGCCGTACATCGAGGGGCCGTAGAAGGCCTTCACCAGCCTCCCGTCCGGCGTCCAGACGCTGACACGCTTGGGCTGGTAGTCCTCTTCCGCCACCCAGAGCCGGTCGTTGCCGTCGATCGTCAGGCCGGCGGGATTGTTCATGTGGTTGGGATCGTAGGGGCCGGCCTTGGGCGCCCCGGCGACGCCGATGGCGCGGACCGGTTTCCCTTCCTTCGTGAAGACCTTCACCTGGTGGCTGTTCCCGCGGTCGGAGACGTAGATGTTCCCGGCCTTGTCGAAGGCGATCTGCTGCGGGTCCTCCAGCCGGTCAACCAGCACCTGCGGCCCGGGCAATGTGGTCTTTTCGCCCAGCGGCGGCGCGATCGCGTAGCGCCGGAGCTGTTTGCCCGCGAGCGCCAGCAGGCGGCCGTCCCGGTCGAAGGCCAGCCCGCACGCCTCCGCCAGCTCGGCGGCGCCCAGCACCTTCCGGCCCGGGACGTCGATGAAGAGCAGCTGCTTCAGCGCGGGCAGGCTGCACACCATCAGGCCGTCGTGGACGGCCATGCCCGCGAGGGCGGAATCCTCCTTCCTCGCGACGCCGTACTTCACGACCTGCCGGTCGCCCTCGCGCGTGAGCGCGAAGAGGCGGAGCTCCTTCTCCCACCCCGATCCGGCGTAGACGTGCGTCTTGGGATCGGCCTTCGGGCCGAGGTCTCGGGCGAGGTGCTGCGCGCCGGTCCAGGCGCCGCCGACGGTCCCGCGTCCGCCCTGTTTCCGGCCGTCGAGGTCCACCCAGGCCAGGCCGTGGCCGCCCTCGGAGACGTGGCTGCCGATGAAGACCAGCGGCTTGCCGCCCGGGGCCTGTTCGGCGGGCACGTACTGGACGCAGCGCGGCGGGGTGTGGTTGGTGGTCCAGCCGCCCGTGCCGTCTTCGGTCGTCCACGCGGGGCTGCCGGCGTTGTAGACGGAGAACTCGAAGCGCAGGTCGATCTGCTTCCGCGCGAGCCCCCGCACGGTGTAGGCGCCGGGCTTCACGAACTGGGCGGGGATGCTGTAGAGGCCGTGCGCCGCCGCCTGGACGTCGCGGCCCAGGTCGTCCAGGCCGTCCCACCAGACGGTGTTCTCGCCCGCGGGAAAGGGCGTTTCCCCGATCAGGTTGCGCACGCGCTTCCCGGCGGCATCGTCGATGACCAGCGTCACGAAGCCGGGCTCGCCGAGTTTGAAACGGACGGCGATGGGCGGGTGGCCCAGATCGGGCGCGGCCGGGACCGGCAGCGCCGCCGCGGACAGCTCCGCCTCGCCGAGGGGCATGAGCGCCAGCAGTTCGCCGAGCCAGACGCGTTTCCCGCCCTTCGTGTTCCCCCGCATGTGCGGGTGGCCTTCCTTCGACACCCGGATCATGCGGAGCTGGAGGGCCCGCGTCGTCACCGTCTTCCCGAAATCGATCCAGTTCGGCCAGAGCTGGACCGGGTAGCCGTTCTCGAGGCCGTCCGGCGCCGCCACGGCCTGCCAGTCGGCCGGGGCGGCCTCCCGCGGGTGGCGATCCGGCGGCCCGGCGAAGGCCAGGACCTGCCCGGCGCCGAAGCCCGCGAAGAGCGCGCAGAGCCCGCGCAGCGTGACCGGCTGCGCCCAGATCAGCGTGGCCACCTCGGGATGCTCAGGCGAGACGGCCAGCTCGGCGCCGGCCGGGCCGTTCTCCCAGGCCCCCCACGTGCCGTTGTTGGAGTCGTCGTTGATCCGGCCGGCCTTGTCGGGGCAATTGGCGGTCACCGCGACCGCCTGCGAGCCCACGGTGGCGAAGCGGTCGCCGAGGAGGTGCGCCCCGCCGAGCCAGCCCGAGTAGAGCTTGTCCGTGGGCTCCGGCGCGTGGCTGAATCGGACCGCCCGGGTGCTGGTCTTCGGCGGCAGCACCCAGAGGACGATGTCTTCGGGGGCCGCCTCGTCGCGCCCGACCTTGGCGTTCTTCAGGCGCTGGGCGGGGACCCACTGGGCGTCGTCCTTCAGGTCGCCCGGGTACGCGGCGCCTCCCTTGAGCACGCTCACCTGGCCCCCGCCGCGCGCCAGCACGGCGCCGACCGGGACGGGATTCTTCCAGCCGATGCGCATGTGGCGCACGCCGAGCTGTTTGCTGTCGCTGAAGCGCACGCCGTCCCATTCGGGCCGCGAGTTGCGCGTCCACATCACGTGGCGCGGGCCGTCCTTGAGACCGAACGGCTTCTCGGCGCCGTCGACCCATTGCGCGAAGGCCGCGGGATCGAGGTCCTCCGCCGCCAGCGGGTTGGCGAAGGGGGTCGCGGCCTGGGCCGCTTCGGAGAGGATGGGCCCGCCCGGAAGCAGGACGGGCGCCCACGCCAGGACGAGGCCGAGGGTCTTCATCACACGTGCTCCGCCGTTACCATCACCGTATGGTCGCCGGGCGGCGGCATTGTTACCGCAATGCCCTAACAACGCCCTCCCGGGCGGATCCGGTCCCATCTCATTCGGCGTGCCATCATTAAAATGGTGCCGACGGTCTTCTTCATCCCTTGAAACCAGATTAACCCCTGATATAATTACCCCCATTAAGGGGATGGAGTCCCCCTCATAACCGCCCTAGGCCGGGCTGATGACTCCTGCCGCCGCAGCACCTTGGCGACGGGGGCCCGGTCGGGAAAACCCCATGCCAAGCTAGAGTTGCACCATGAGCAGGCCGGTGCGGCGCGGTCCGCCGACGAGGAGGGCTCCGGATGGAAGATGCGTTCCAGAAGGCCGCCGTCTGGCTTGCCTTGGCCCTCTTTTCTGCCGTCATTGCAACCCATCTGCGCCTGTCCATGGCTCTGGTGGAAATCTGCGTCGGCGTCGCTGCCGCGGCCGTCGCCGCCCACTTCTTCGGTCCGGATGCCCTGGGGGCGAACCAGGAGTGGCTCAAATTCATCGCCTCCACCGGTTCGGTCTTGCTCACCTTCCTCGCCGGGGCCGAGCTCGACCCCCAATCGCTCAAGACCAAGTGGAAGGAAATCTCGGTCGTCGGCCTGATCGGCTTCCTGGCCCCCTTCCTCGGGTGCGCCGCCCTCGCCCGTTTCATCCTCGGATGGAACGGGCCGGCCAGCTGGCTCGCGGGCATCGCGCTTTCCACGACCTCCATGGCGGTCGTCTACGCGGTCATGCTGGAATCGGGATTCAACAGGACCGAATTCGGCAAGGGCATCCTGGGGGCCTGTTTCGTCAATGACCTGGGCACCGTCATCGTCCTGGGTCTGATTTTCGCCCCGTTCGGCCTCCGGACGGCCGTGTTCATCGGGATTTGCGTCCTCGTCTTCCTCTTCCTGCCGTTCTTCACCGACCGCCTGACCGCCTGGTACGGCAACCGCACGGCCGCCGTCCGGACGAAATGGGTGCTCTTCCTCCTGTGCGGGCTGGGGGCCCTGGCCCTGTGGGCCGGTAGCGAGGCGGTGCTCCCGGCCTACATCGCCGGGATGGTGCTCGCCGGGAACGCGGCCCGAGACCACCATTGGGTCCGCCGCCTCCGGACGCTGACCGTCGGGTTCCTGACTCCCTTCTATTTCATCCGGGCCGGATCTCTCGTGTCGGTGCCGGCGCTGGCGGTCACCCCCCTGGCGTTCCTTGCCCTCTTCCTGGGCAAAGTGATATCCAAGATATTCGGCCTCCGCCCCGTCATCGGCATGTTCCGCCAGAACGGCAAGGAGCGGTGGTACTACACGCTTCTCATGTCCACCGGCCTCACGTTTGGAACCATTTCCGCCCTCTACGGCCTGACCCACGGGATCGTCAGCCGGGAGCAATACTCGTTCCTCGTCGCCTCGGTAATCGCCAGCGCCGTGATCCCGACGGCGATCGCCAACTATGCGTTCCTGCCCCGCCACCTCCTCCCGCGGGCGCCGGCGGCGGACGAGGAATTGCCGCAACTGGAGGATGCCGACGCGGACACCCCGAAGGTGGAATCCGCCGGCTAATCGGGCAGATCGTTTTGATGGCCGTGGCGCGGGCGGCGTCCGAAGCGGCGGGCCAGCCTCTCTACACCTCCCTCGGAGGATCCGGCGCCTTGCGCCTGCCGGTGCCCATGATGAACAGATAGTTCGGAAGAGAATCGTGCGAAGAAGCCGTTGATCAGGGGGGGCATGATCCCACCAGGGCACGGGAGGTATAGAGCCGTGCGGGAAAAGGGACTCTCCAAGAAAGAACGCCGAGGGATTGTCGGGAAGACGAAGGGACGGCGGTCAACCTCCGAAGACGAGGTCCGTCGCGGGGAATTGCTCAGGCCGAGCCCGAACCTGGGGTATGACCGTGCCCGGATCGCCCTCCACCTCGCCGAACGGGAAGCCAATGCCATCATGGAGGGGGAACTCCGCCGAGCGATCTGCCTCAATCCTTATGAACCGGCCTTCAAGCCGCATCCGGCCTTCTGCCTTTACCGGGAGAAGCGCATCGAGGAGGCAAGGGAGACGCTCTTGTCCATCGCCGGCCAGGAGAAATACATGACGGAGAGGGAGGACCTGGTGAACCAATCGAAGGCAAGAGACGGAGGTAGGATGTATTCTTCGGGAAGGAACGGCAACCCCAAGGAGAACGGTGGAGGAACTGGAGGCTGAAATTCGTCGTCTGGCTGACGAACCCGACGAGGCAAAGAGAGATTATACCGAACTTCACAAGATCCATACTGAATACGTCACCCAATCCCTTGACTAGGAAGGCCGCGCCGCGGCCCTGAATTCCCAGGTCCACATCCTTTCTCGGGATCGGCAGACGCTGGAAATGCATGAATCCGCGCTTATCAGCCGGAACAATCGACTCCTCCCTTGGCGTCAAAGCGCCAAGAAGCGGATGGAATCCATCGGACCTCCCGGAGCCTGAGGCCCGAATCAACCCCGCCCCGTCCTCCCACGGCGCCCTGGAAATCACCCTCCCCCCCTCGTTTACCCAGGGTCAATCGCATCCCCTCACGACGAACGCCCATCGCCGGCCCCCCTTGAGCGCCGCGCGCGGCACCTCAGTCGACCTTCTCGACGGCCCCCGCGTCGCGCCGGGCGCCGGCGGGCGCACGCCCCGCGAAATCACGCAGGAAGGGACCGGCGAATTCCCACGCGTACAGTTCCTCGATCGTGGTGTCGGCGTCCGCGAGCGTGCCGAGCGCGAGGCGCAGGAAGTCGAGCGTGCCGTCGAGGTACCTCCCCTCGGGCGTGCCGCCCACGACCACGTCGCCCTCATTGGCAAGCGACGCGGTCCCGTCCACGCCGGCGGCCGAGGCGTCCTTCCTGCCGTCCACGTACACGGTCAGCGTCTTCGCCTGCCGGTCCGCCTCGGCGACCGCGTGGTGCCATTTCCCGTCGTTGACCCTGGCCGCGCTTTCCACGGCCGCCGACGCGGCGCCGCCCTTCACGCCGAACGACAGCTTGCCGCCCGCGCCGACGGCCAGGCTGTAGCCGCCGCCCTTCATCTTCTCCATCAGCACGCCGCCCGTGTGGCCCGGCTCGGTCCTGAAGCAGACCTCGATGAGCATGCTGGACGCATAGACCTGCGGGTTCTTCAGCGCCTCGCCCTCGACGGTGCACGGCTCCGGCCTGGCGCCCTCGTGGCGGCTCTTCTTCAGGTCCTGGAACGAGAAGGGCTTCATCAGATCGGCGTTGGCCAGGACGGCGTACTGCTTCTTCGCGGCGGAGAAGCGCAAGGCGCCGGGGATCCAGTCCTCCAGGACACCCGCCGCGTAATCCTCCTTCCCGACATTCACGCCCTTGAGCGGGTACATCGGGCGCTGATAGTAGTCGTCGCGGGAGACGAAGTAGTCGGTCATGTACCAGTGCTCGTCGATCAGGTTCGCCGGGTCGTCGCCGGCGGGGTAGAAGTTCCACTCCCCCACGACGCCGGAGAGCGCCCACGGGACGAAGACCTTGACGCCCTGGTCCGCGGCGGCGGAGCCGGCGGCGGGGCGGAAGTCCCCCTTGGCGGGATCGCGGAGCGGCGGGGCCTTGCTGACGGCGCCCAGCTCGGCGACCATGGCCCTGCCCTTCTCGAGCGCCCCCTTGAAGTCGTCGAAGGCGAGGAGCCAGCGCCCGGAGGGCTCGAGCACGCCCATCTCGGCGACGTCGTGGAAGACGTTCCGGGCGTAGGCGTTGGTCTCGAGGGCGAAACGGCTCTTCTGCGGCCCGGCGTCCTTGGCGTTCCCCTCGGCGGCCGTCTTCGCCGGATCGGCGTGGCGGAAGACGTGCTTGCCCATGCCATCCCAGACGTTGGCGAGGAACTTGTCGCGCCCGGCCTGCGGCGCCTGCCGCCGGGAGCCCGCGTAATAGTTGAAGACCGTGTTGTGGAAGAAGGCGTTCTGGTAGCTGATGATCTCCTGGAAGGCGGCGCAGTTCACGGTGGGCTGGGTATCGTCCTTCGACTTGCCCCAGGCGATGTTGTTGAAGTGGTAGTTCTTGAAGGCGCCGTCGAGGTAGTAGGCGTGGCCGAAGCCGGGGGCATGGCCGGTGTACCGCTGCCAGTTCTGGTAGCCCTGGGCGTTGTAGGAGAGGTTGTCGTAGACGTAGAACGGGCCGCCCTGCCACGTCTCGATGCCGCCGTAGTCGTTGCCGTTGAGCATCGACTCCCAGACCTTGTTGTGGTGGATCAGGTGGCGGACGAAGGGGACGTCCCCCCACATGCCGTTGGTCTTGGCGCCGTGGACGTCGATGCCCTGCCCGTAGGAGCGCTCGATCACGTTGCCGGCGATCTCGACGGTGCGCGCGCAGTTGACCTGGATGCCCGTGCCGTTGCTGTAGCGGCAAGGCCGCGTGCCGGTCTCGAGCGAGCGATTCCGGAGGACGCGCACGGCGCCGAGCCGGCCGCGGGGCGCCGCGTAGCCCCAGCCGGAGCCGTCCGCGACGGAGAGGATGCCGTTGTCGGTATGGCGGAACTCGTTGTCCTCGATCCGCACGTCATCGACCCGCTGCCCGGCGACGAGCGACCGGATGCGGACGGGGAAGAAGACGTGCTCGAAAAGACAGTTCGCGATCCGGATGTCCCGGCCCTCGCCCCAGACGCGCACGCAGGCGGCGTTCGGCTCCGGGCGGACGCCCCAGGGCCTGGTGCTGAAGTCCCAGGGCGCCATCGTGATGGGGCCCCCGGGGACGGTGAAGCGGAACGCGAGGCCCGTGACCCGGAGGTGCTCGACCTTCGTGCCGTCGACGAGGCAGGCGCGGCGGCCCGCCTCGACGCGCGCGACGTTGGGGTCGGCGCCGCCCGGGAGGCGGAGGTACAGGCGCCCGCCGCCGCCCTTCTTCTCGACCCAGAACTCGCCGTCGGGGTCGTCCAGGTAGTGCGGCTTGTCCTCAAGGTAGTAGCGCATGCCGCGCATGATGACGCCGCCGGTGCCGCCGCCGGTCCAGCCGCCGAAGCCGAGGCCGTTTTGCTTCAGGTCGACGACCTCGACCTCGGTGGGGTACGGCGTGCTCATGACCCAGCCGAACTCGGGCCAGATCACCGCGCCCTTGAAGTAGTCCTCCGGCTTGTCCTTGACGTGCTGGGTGTCGATGCCGAGGTGGATCTCGCCGCCCGGGCCGCGGATGGTGTTGCCGAAGGGCTTGCGCGGATTGTCCCAGGTCCACCACTCGCTCTTCACGTCGTCGGGATTGGAGCGCTTCCAGTTCGGCGTGCGGGCGAGGGGGACGCGGAAATAGTCCCCTTCCTTGCGGACGAGCCAGACGCTGCGCGGCGCGAAGTCCAGGTCCGCCCACCACACCTTTTCGGGCTCGGGGATGTCCTTGTGCTCGGCGCCCTTCTTCCAACCCGAGACCCTCTCCGAACCGCAAAGGACGGCCTCGCCCTTCCCCCAGGACGGGTCGCTCGTGAGGCGGATCGGGTCGCCGGGCTTCCCCGACTCCTTGACGACGAGGGCGCCGCGGTAGACCGACCCCCGTTTGAAGACGTACGTGTGGATCCCCGAGCCGGCCGCGGACTGGCCCTCCGCCTTCGGGTCCCAGGGGTGATGCTTCCAGGGCTTCTCCCGGGAGTCGCCGGGATTGCCGTCGTTCCCGCCCTCGAAGTCGATGTAGCGGACCGACGCGCCCTTCTCGAAGGCGAACGGCTCCGGCTTCCACGACAGGTCCCCCTTCGGGTCCACCTGGGCGTGGGGCTTCTGCCAGCTGTACTCGTCGGGCCCGGCGAGGGAGAGGACGACCCAGAGCCCCATCAGCATTGTCACGTCGGGACCTCCTTCCCTATCGCGGTTTCCTCAGGGCGATCGAGCGGATCGCGACCTCCCCGCCGGGGCGCCGCTTCTCCGCGGGCTCGATCGCCAGCTGCGTGATCAGCCCACACCACCCGGGCGACGCGGAGAGGTCCGCCTCGACCTCGCGGAACGCCCCGTCGGGCTTCAGCTCGAGGGCCACGCTCTTCGCGTCGTCGAACTTGGGATCGTCGCGGCGCGTCCAGCGGAGGCGCCAGGCGACCGGCCCGCCCCGGACCGCCGCTTCCATCACGAGCCGCGGGGCGTCCTCCGCCCGCCACGCGAACGTGGGCCCGGCCAGCCGGGGCTTCTTTTCCCCGAACGCCACACGCCACTCCCCTTTCGGGGGGAATCCGCCGTCGGTCGCGTCCCTGTAGGTCCAGTGCTGCCGGTCCTTCTCGAACCGCCAGGAGGGCAGCCCCTTCGTGGCCATCCCGTTGAACCGCTTCCGGATCTCCGCGAGCGTCCCGACCATGAAGACGGTCCGGTGCTCGTAGACGATGTCGTGGTCGAGGTTCTCCATGTGGATCGGGGCAACGTAGGCGGTCGAGCCGTGCCGGGGGTCCTCCGACCGGCCGTCGCCGTGGATGCCGCCGTGGAACTCGCCCCCGTCGTCCTTGAAGACGCCGAGGCCCCAGTCGTCGTCGCCCACCAGCGCCGCCCAGCGCTCGGTGGCGGTGAAGCGCGTCCAGGGCCAGGGGGCCTTCCAGTCGTTCTTCACGTGATCGAGGGCGTCTCCGGTAAACGGCTTCTCGCCGGTGTAGGACATCAGCCTCCACAGCTTCGAGATGGTGTAGACCGCCGGCAGTTCCTGGGGACAGGGGCGGTAGGCGGTCTTGTCCGCCCGCCGGTTGGTCAGGCGGTACCGCATGTGGATGACGGGGCCCTCCAGGGTGGTCCAGGTCTCGAAGACGCAGTCTCCCGGGACGTTGTTGAGCGGCCACTGCATGGGGATGCACCTGATGTAGAGCTCCTTCCCGTCGTTCCGGTGCTCCAGCACCTTCGACGGATTGTGGTAGCAGTCGCCGGTCTGGATGGGATTCCACCCCAGGCCGGCCCACGCCTTGTGGGGCTTCTTGTCGCCGACCTCGAACGGCCAGGGACCGGAGTAGTGGGACATCTGGATCTGGCGGCCGAGGTCGGCGCTGTTGATGAGGTTGGCGGGACGGCCGTTTTCCTTGGCGCTGATGTGGGTCACGGCGCCGCCGAGGTCGAGGTCCATGCCGATCCTCACCGCGCCGTTCTCGATGTAGACCATCTTCGGCCCGCGGGCCTGCGGGACGGCCGGCCCGAGGGCGATCAGCGCGAGAACGACTCCTCTCACCGTGCGCCCTCCAGGGCCCGCAGGACCGCCGCGAGCTTCTCGATGAAATAAAGGTCGGCGCGGCACCAGGGCTGGTCGAGCCTCGCCGCCAGCTCCTCCGGCGGCGCCTGGACGCCGTCCGCCAGCGCCGCGAAGAGTCCGCGCGCCACGTGCGGAGTGTGCGTGTAGTTCTCGCCCCCCACCATCCGCTCCGCGAAGGCCTGGTACCAGAGGGGGAGCTGGGCCGCGAGCCCCCGGACGTTCCGCGGGAACTCCTCCTTCGCCCGCTCGCGCAGGATCAGCGAGACCTCCGGGACGAGGTCCACGTAGCGGGGGATCGAGGCCGAGTGGGCGCCGGAGACCTCGCGGATGAAGTTCGTGTCCGCCCGCTCGTGGTGGATCCGATCGGCGACGAGACCCGCCAGCCGCGCCAGCGCCCGGTCGACTTCGGCCTCCCGGCCCGCCTTCTTCATGAGGCGGGCATAGGCGAGGACGCCCGCGATCTGGCCGTTGAGCTCCCGCGCCGCCCCCTTCCCCTTCGGATCGATCTTCGCGGCCGCCTCGAAGGCCTTCTGGATCTCGTCCGCCCGGGAGAGCACCTTCTCCCAGGCCCCCGCGTGGTGCGCGTAGGCCCATAGGGCGTAGAGGTCCTGGACGCCGGCCCGGGCGGCCGGCGACTGCCGCGCGAAACCGGCCATCCCGGGCCCGAGGTCGTAGGCCTCGCGCCGCTTGCCGTCCGGGGGATGGACGGGCTTCTGGAGCGGGGCGCCGGACTCGAAGAGCCCATCGAGGTGCTTCTTCGCCTTCTCGCGGACGCCGGCCGAGAGGTGCGGGAGCGCGAGCGAGAGGACCTGCATCGTCTCGGCCGTCCGCCAGAAGTGGCGCTCCTCCTTGCTGATCCCCAGCTCCACGACGAAGGGCGCCCACGGGCCGCCTTCCACGAGTTCCGTCGCCGCGGCGTCGAGCTTCGCGCGGAGCGCCTTCGCGGCCGCGGCATCCGACGGCCTGGCGGGGCGCGGCTCTTCCAGGTATTTCTTCAGATCCTCGGGCGCCACGGGCGCCTTCGCGACCGATTCGTCGAAACCGCCCACCCGGTCGGCGGTCAGGTTGCCGCCGCCGGTGTAGACGCGCTCGAACTTCTTCTTGATGGGCGGAGGGGATTTCGTCCCGCCGGTCTCGGCCTTCGGGACGTCGGGGCCGCCCCAGCAGACGACGTGCGATCCCACAACCCAGAAGAAGCGCTTCTCCGCGATCGCGAGGATCGACCGGTCCGGCCCGTGCCACTCGTTGCACATGTTGACCAGGTACCCCTCGCGCTGCATCTTCTTCTCCCCCTCCCACCCGCCCGGGAGCGCGCCCGGCCCGAAGATGCCGCCGTAGGTGTCCCGCCCGTTGTAAATCGGGTGCCACTTCCGCGTCTTGACGGCCAGGCCGCCGATCGTCCCCTGGTGGGTGCTGAGGAGGATCTCGCCCATCAGGCTCAGCGACTGCGTCTCGTCCCCGATCGTGGCGAAATCCGACCAGCCGGGCTCGTCGCCCTGCGCGTGCCAGAGGTTTTCCACGGCTCCGGTCTTCGGGTCCAGCCGCCCCAGGCCCGTGAACGGCCGGACGCCGCGGCTGTAGTTCGTGAGGCACGTGCGATAGAAGGTGTAGCACTCGCCGGTCTTCGGGTCGAACGTTGGCGGCGTGGGCGGGTTGTGCAGCCCGCACGTGTAGAAGACCGGCTCCAGCCACGGTTCCTGTCCGTCCTCCAGGCGGAGCGCGTAGAAAGTCTGGTCGTGCGGATTTTCGCGAAGGTACTTGAGCACCGCCTCTCGCTCGGCCTTCTCCCGCTCGGGCGTGGGGCGCATGATGTAGGCGGCGAACTTGTCGTTGATGAGCTTGTCCTGGGGACCCACGGGGATCGCCTTCTGGACGCGCGCCATGAGGTCCTGGTTCCGGTTCATGACCTCGTGGAAGCCGTCGGCGGGGGCGGTGCGGACGATCGCCAGGCCCTGCCAGATCGTGGGGGCCTGGTCGCGCATCGAGACGCCCTGGAGCTTCTTCGACTTCCACAGGAGCTTGCCCGCGGGATCCAGGCAGTAGACATGCATGTCCTCGGAGCCGAAGACGATCCTCTTCCGGTCCGGGGAGAAGGAGGCGGACTTGAGGATCATCCCGCCGGTCGGGAAGGTCCAGGCGCGCGCCCCGGTCCTGGCGTCCACGGCGTGGAAGACGCCCGCGCGGTCGCCGAAGTAGACCTTCGCGCCGTCGCAGGCGGGGGAGACCCAGACGCCGGCGCCCGCCTCGACCTTCCAGACGAGCCCGCCGTCGGAGGCCTTGACGCAGTAGAGGCGGCCGTCGTCGGCGCCGAAATAGAGCCGGCCGCCCTCGTAGCAGGGCGAACACCCGACGGGCCCGGCGGCCTTGAAGGTCCAGGCGGTGGAGCCGTCGGCCGTCTTGAGGGCGTGCAGGTGGCCCGCGAACGTCCCCACGAAGCACTGGCCCCCGGCCACGATCGCCTCCACGCGGCTGGCGATCATCTCGTCGTGGAAGTCGCGGTACCACTTGCGCTCGTAGGGTCCCTTGAGGACGTCCTCGGAGAACCCGGAGCGCTGGTAGTCCTTGTGGAGCGTGGTCCAATCCTGGGCGGCCAGGAGCGCCAGGACCGCGAGCGTGCCCGTCATCCGCAACCCTCCACGGATTATTACGCCTCCCGCGGCCCTTTCGGAAATCGTTTGCCCCCCGGCGGCCCTTCCTCTAAACTCGGGCCCCGGCAATCGAGGAGCGACCGACATGGAAGACGCCTACGGGAAGCTGATCAGCTCTCTGGCCCTCGCCAACGACAGGAGGATCGTGCTCCTGGTGATGGACGGGCTGGGGGACGTGGACAACGCCGGCCAGGGCACGGCGCTCCAGCAGGCGAGGAAGCCCAACCTGGACGCCCTGGCCTCCCGGAGCGCGCTCGGGCTCCTCGTCCCCGTGGCCGTGGGCGTCACGCCGGGCAGCGGCCCGGGCCACCTGGGCCTCTTCGGGTACGACCCGCTCGTCTACGAGGTCGGCCGCGGAGTCCTGAGCGCCCTCGGGATCGAGTTCCCCCTCGAGGACCGCGACGTGGCGGCGCGCCTCAACTTCTGCACGATCGACAAGGCCGGCAAGGTCGCGGACCGCCGCGCCGGACGCATCCCCGACGACGAGAACCGCCGCGTCCTGGCCAAGGTCAAGGCGAAGCTGAAGATCCCCGCCGGCGTGCAGGTCTTCTTCGAGACCGAGGCCGAGCACCGCGCGGTGCTCGTGCTCCGCGGCGACGGGCTCGACGACCGCATCGGCGACACCGATCCGCAGGCCGTGGGGGTGGAGCCGCTCGCGGCCGATCGGCCGCCCTTCGACAAGTCCCGGACGGCCGGGATGGCGGCCGGCCTCATCGCGCAGGTGAAGTCGATCCTCGCGGACGAGCCCAAGGCCAACATGATCCTGGCGCGCGGGTTCGCCAAGCACCCCGACTGGCCGAAGTTCGCCGACCGGTACAGGCTGAAGCCGGCCGCCGTGGCGGGTTACCCGATGTACCGCGGCGTGGCGCGGCTCCTGGGGATGCCCGTCGTCTCCAGGCCCACGACCGCGGCGGACGTCTGCGCCGAGGCGGGCAAGGCGATGAAGGACCACACCTTCGTCTTCGCGCACTTCAAATACACGGACAAGACGGGCGAGGACGGGGACATCGCGGCCAAGGTCCGGCGGATCGAGGAGATGGACGCGGCGATCCCGGCGCTCCTGGCGGCGAAGCCGGACGTGCTCATCGTCACGGGCGACCACTCGACGCCGGCGCCCCTCAAGGCGCACAGCTGGCACCCCGTGCCGGTCCTCATGTCCGCCCCGCACCTCCGCGGCGGCGACGCGGCCCGCTTCGACGAGGTCGCCTGCCGGGGCGGCCAGATCGGGACGATCCTGTCCAAGGAGCTTCTGCCGCTGGCGATGGCGCACGCGGGGAAGCTGGAAAAGTTCGGGGCCTGAGGGTCCACCGCGGGGCCGCGCGGGACGTCTACGGATAATTCACGCCCTTCTCGTACACGTGCAGGCTCAGGTACGAGATGTTCCCCTTGTCGTACCAGCTGACCAGCTCGATATCGTTCTTTTCGCCATAGCGGACGAACGGCGTGATGTTGATCTCGTTGCCGCCCTTGTTCGGGCCTCCGTTGAAGGGGATATACGTCCCGTTCACGTAGAGGCCGAACATCCGCTCGGAGCGGATCACCACCACCAGCGTCCGGCCTTCGCAGTCCCGGGGAACCACGACCTGCCGGCGCAGGGTCTTGGCCGCGTAGCCGCCCGGCAGGGTCACCTTGTCCTTCGGGTGGAAATGGTCCGGCGCGGCGGCCCATTCGCCGCCGAGATCGATCTTCCGCCCCGGCTCCGGGACGTGCGAGAGCCAGCAGTCGCCGGCCAGGCCGTTGATGACCCCCGGCGAGCGCGCCTCGACCGCCAGGGTGTGCCGGGTGCCGGCCTTGAGGACGTCGGCGCCGAACGCCGGCGGGCCTTCGCCGCCCCAGTTCATGATCAACTTGCCGTCCAGGAAGACGCGACCCTCTTTGGCGAAGTCCGGGTAGCCCGATCCGCGGATCCAGAGCCGGGTGACGCCGTTGTTCCACTCGGCCGGCACGGTGAATGTCTTGCGGAACATCGCCTGCCTGATCCCCGTCCGCTCCGGGGACGACCAGAGGCCCAGCGGCAGGCGCTCCCAGGCTTTGTCGTCGAAAGAGGGGTTGGCCCAGGGGTCCGAGGCTTCGCCCGGCGCCGCGGCGCGCCAGGCCCAGTCCTCGTTCAGGACGCGCGTGTACCGCGTGGAGGGCGAAGGGAAGCCCTTCTTCACGGGCTCCGTCCCGCGCCACCAGCTCCGCTGCAGCTCGAACCATTTCAGCGGCGCGCGGCCGATCTCGTTCCTCGGGGTCAGGAAGGCGCGCGTCTCGAGGGGCTTCAGGTTCAGGCCCTCCAGGCGGCCGTCCTTCACGGGCGCCTCGGCGCCCGTCAGAACGTCCCACGCGAAGGCCGGCTTCCTCCCCTCCATCACGAGGGACGCCTGGAGGTCCTGGTTGCCCTTGGGATTCCAGAGCGCCCACACGTCGTACAGCCCGTTGTTGCTGACGTACTCCCGCAGGATGAAGTCCCGGTACGGCCGCGCGTCGGGACGGTTCGCCGCCTGGAGCTGCCCCGCGTTCTTCCGGACGCCCGCCATCTCGAAGATCGGGAAGAAGGCCTCCGTGGGGACGCCGAGCCCGCGCCCGCCGAACTTGCATCCGAACTCGATGATGCAGCCTTTCCCCAGCCGGCGCAGGCCCACGGCGGTCGTGCCGTCCTTCCACAGGAGCAGTTCCTGCGCGTCTTCCGCCGCCTTCTTCAGGCGCAGGCCGTTCAGGTGGGGGGATTTCATCCAGTCCTCCAGGCGCGGGTAGACCTTCTGCCCGTTCTGGGCCGGGCCGCCGAGCGGCTGGCCGGGCGAGCCGGGGTTCGGGTCGTCCGGCGCGAACCGCCCGATGGAGTGGCCTTCCTTCGAGAATTTCTCTACGGTGAGGGTCTTGAAGCCCGTGAGCTTCTCGATGGGCCAGGCGTTCGCCTGGCGCGGGGTGTGGCGGCCGGTGTGGCCCAGCGTGACGAAGACGCCGCCGTCCCAGACGTACTTCTCGATCTGCCCCAGCAGATCGTCGTCGAGGATCGAGGTGTTGGTGTCGATGATGACCTTGTACCGGGCCGCGTTCCCCCGGGCGAAATCGCCTTCGGTGATCGCGTCGCGCGGGCAGGACGACAGGAGGGACTCGGGCAGGCCGCGCGCGTTCCAGCCGCCGGGATTGTTGGTGTTCAGGTCGGAGCCCCAGGGGAACCCGGTCAGCGTGTCGATGCGCATCGCCCACAGCGTGGCCACGTCGGCCGGAGGGCCGTGGTACTTGCCGATGAGCCGGAAGAGCGGCAGTGTCTCCTCGTAGACTTTCAGGATATCGGGATTCCACGCAACACAGCCGATGTGGCTGAAGTAGTCCACGCCCTGCAGGGCCTCCGTGGACCAGAGCCCCAGGAAGCGGCGGAACGTCGCCGGATTGTCCGCCGGCCCGCCGGGTTCGAGGGGGAAAGGGAGGCCGGAACCGCGCATCATGGAGGGCAGAAGGTCCGCCCACACGCCGCTCATGAAGCCGGTGTCCTTGAAGTTGCCGCCGTACGTCTCGGCCAGGTTCTTCAGGCCCTCCGCGGACTGGTGCGGCGCCATCAGGTCGATCTGCCGGTTCGGGTCCACCTCGCGGATCATCTCGATGCCGCGCCGCGCCGAGGCCATCCGCACGGCCTCGCGCCAGTCGACATAGTCGGCCCACTTCGTGTTCAGGGAAGGCTCGAACGCGGGGTATTGCCGGGGCTCGGCCGTCGAGAGGTAGATCCGGTAGCCGATGTAGCCGTTCGGGAGGCCGAGGGCGAGGCGGTTCCCGGACGGGCGGAGCGCCTCGGTGGCCTCGCAGGACATCCAGTGGGGGTGCGGGTGGTCGCAGGTGCTCTCCCCGATCTTCTTCCCGTTGAGCCACACGCTGACTCGTTTTCCCCAGGCCACGTTCAGGTCCCACAGGGTGAGCCAGGCGCGTTCGCCCTTCTTGAACCGGCCGGCCGGCAGGTCGAACGTCCGGCGGTACACCGCGGCCTTCTTGGGCAGGAAGAAGGCGTGGTCGTCGCCCGGGGCCGTCACCGATTCCCAGGCGGCGTCGTCGAAGGCCTCGCCGAACCACCGCTCCAGGCCGTCCTGCTTGTCCTGCGGGTAGCCCACGCGCCACGTCCCGGCGAGGTCCACGGCGCCCGGCCCCCACCCGGCGAACTCGGCGAGCTCGGGCGCCCGCACGGACTCCCACGAAGGCACCTTGACGCCCCAGGCGGCCGCCAGCGCCTCGGGCTTGCCGTACCGGCCCTTCAGGAACTCCCGGAAGGTGGCGTCCACGGCCGGGCCGTAGCCCATGAAGGCGTCTCCGCCCTGGTAGAATTCGCCGTGGGGTTCAAGCCAGGAGGTGATGTTCGGGTCCTTCGCCAGGCGCCGCACCGTCTGCTGGAGCGCCCCGAACATCGCGTCGCGCGCCTCCGTGGCGCCCCACGCCAGCTCGCCGACCTTGCCTTCCGTGCCGCGCCAGTTGGCGATGGACATGCTGTCGCCCAGGAAGCACGGCATCGGCTGGGCCAACTGGCCGCGATAGCGGTTCGCCACCCAGTTCGACAGCGAGTAGTTGTAGGCGGAAAGGTTGACGCCCAGCGGGATATTCCAGGCACGGGCCCAGCGCTGTCCCCAGCTCCACCAGCTCTCGCTGGTGACGCCTTCGGCGGCGGCCTCCTTGCTGAGCACCGACCACATCACCAGTCCGGCCTTGTGATCCCGGGCGAACTCGAATTCCCGGGTGAAGTCATACGGCTCGACCGGTCTTCCCTGGGCCCCGCCTTCCGGGCGGGGGCGCTCGAAGGGCGCGTAGTAGAAGCGGAAGCCGTGCTTGTCCCAGCGGTCCAGCCACATCGGGACCGGCACCTCGGCGGCGGAGACGGCGCCGGACCAGTCGCCCTTCAGCGAGCCGGAGAGCTTCTCCAGGGCGGGTTTGTCCGTCGCGGCCAGGACGAAAACGCCGGCGCCGGAACGCAACGCGGCGAGGGTCCCCTGAGCCCGGGCTTCGTAGAGGGTGACGCCTGTTCCCCCGAGGCGTCCTTCGACGGCCTTCACGCCGGGGAGGAGTTGAAGGTCGGAGAGATACTTGGCCAGGGTCAGTTTGGCGTGGGGCTCGCTCTCGCACGCGATCTCCAGGATCGATCCGCCGTCCGCCGCCGCGTAGAAGCTGCCGGAGACGGTCCCGTAGCCCCGCAACGAGACCTTCGGCAGCGCCTTCTCACGCTTCAGCGAGGAGTCGGGCTGGACCTGAAGCGGCGGGCCAGGATACGGGGAAGGCACGATCAGGAGGACGGCCAGGGCGAGCGGAAGGACATTCAAGGGCGCCTCCGGCAAGAACAGGGCGGATGAGCCGCCCTCTATTTCATACCCGCCGTCTTCCTGTCGTGAGGATCAACGCCTCCATGGCGGCGCCCGTTCGCGGGCCTCACTTGACCGGAACCAGCCGGAGGTAATCGATCCCCACGAGGGTCCCCCGCGACTTCTCGTTGGCCCCCGTGATCTCCAGGCCGAACCGGTGCTCGCCGGCGGCCAGCTCCCGGCGACCGAGCGACACCTCGTCGGCGGGAACGACCTTGGGGTCGTAGCCGTCGAACGGATCGCCGATCTTCTCGTCGTCCCACAGCGCCTGGACGATGCCGTAGTCCGGCGCCCGGGTGAACCGGGCGCGAATCTCGAACCGCCCGGCCTCCTTCACCGGAACGGCCAGCACCAGCCGGTCGCCGGGCTTGGCCCCGGTCCAGAAGAGCTGCTGCGAATATCCCCACCGGCCGTCATGGGAGGCCATGTCCTGCCGGCGCGTCGCCCCCGTCTTCTTCACGATCTTCAGGAACTCGCCCTCCAGCGCCCCCTCGACCCGGTACGGCTGGATGCAGTATCCGATGCGGTCGGCGGCCGGCAGCGGGGCGTAGGGATCGTCTCCTCCCGGCGCCTGGTACCAGCAGGCCACGGCGCTGTACTGGGTGGGGCGCTTGTTGGCGAAGTATTTCTCGATCGTCCCCTCGAAGCGGGTCTGGAAGGGCACGTTGTCCGCCACGTGCCAGCGGTTGACGGAGAGGTGCCCGCGGTTGTCGCCGTCGTTGCGGGTCTGGTTGTGCAGCGCCTGGAAGAAGCACTTCCCGCTGCTCCACGCGTAGCCGAAGTAGTCCTCCGATCCGGTGCCGAACGTGGAGGGGAATTTCTCGCCGTCCACGAGGAACTTCTCGTCGCCCTCGCCCCACCAGTCGCCGCACGGGTTCCAGACGTGGAGCATCACGCCGCAGAACCGTCCGCGGCCCGAGGTCTTCAGCAGGGTCCAGTCGATGGCCCGCTCGGGCTCCGCGGGGAGGAGGACGTCGCGGTGCCACTTGGCGTGGAAGCGGCCGAGCGTCTCGACCGGCCGGGAGAGGGGCGCGTGGGTGACGGAGACCTCCAGTTTCACGGGGGCCGCGCCGTCGTTCTGCAGTTCGAGGACGGCTTCCGAGGCGAAAGGCATGTACCAGCAGGAATAGAAGCCGTCCTCCGTCATCCCGAGCGGAAGGGACCGGTAGCGGTTGATGCCCGGCGCCGTGCCGAAGAAATCGCCCAGCGGCGACCAGACGGAGGGGGTCTTCTCCCCGTCCCAACGGATGCCCAGGGTCGCGGCACGCAGGGCGGTATCGGGGTCCGCCAGGTCGGAGGCCGGTTTCACGCGGAGCGCCGTGATGGCGCGCGGCCCGGCCAGCCGCGCCACCGGCGCCGCCTGCCCCGGGGCCGCCGTGACGGAGGCGGTCAGCGTCTCCTGTCCCGGGCGAGGCCCGGCGGGGTCGGAGCCCAGGCCCTGGCTCAAGGCGGCGTCGGCCGCCTTCAGAGCGGCGGCCGCCTCCGGCGGCAGGTCGCGCGTGAAGGTCGGCACCTCCGTCCCCGGAGGGAAGGTGGAATAGGTAAAGTGGTAGTATCTCCCCCACGCCGCGTCGGCCACGATCCGGCAGGATTTCCGGTAGGGGATGGGCACGTAGCAGTTGTAGCCGTTGGCCGCGGTCTTGTACGTCAGCGCGGGAGGCGTGAACGGCTCCGCCTTCCGGTTGAAATATTCCTCGAAGGGCAGGTCCACCGCCGGTTCGGCCGCGCCGTCCAGGAAGATCCGGACATGGCCTTTCCCCACCGTCGCCGACCAGATTCGCCAGATGCATCCCGGGCCGTCCATCTCGGCCAGGACGGAAAGCTCGCCCTCCTTGCGGATGATCCCGGTGCCGTCGCCGTTCGCGTCCCATCGGACATATTTCCCGGCGACCTCGTCGTACTTGCTCGCGCGGTCGTAGCTGGAGAACTGCGCGCACCGCTCCCCGGGGAGCGGCAACACGGACAGTCCCTCCAGGTCCGTCAGGCGACGGACGAGGTCGGCGTAAGTGAGCCTCTCCGGCGCGCCCGCGGGAAGCGTCGCCGACAGCCCGAACACGACCAGCCATGCCCGTTTCATGGAGGACTCCTTGGAATGTTCCGGCTCCCGCCCGGGGCGCCCGCCGCGGAACGCCCCGACTGCAGTATAGCCCGGCGGGGAAAGGGGAAACCATGAGGAATCGCGCAATTCTGTTGATGTTTTTTACCGGAGGGGCCGGACGAGCGGCGATCGGGGACAACGGAGATGTCCCGGCCAGGGTCCGGCGGCTGGAGAAGCCCGGGGGTCAGCGGCCTCAGGGCCCCCCATCCCGGAACCGCGGCCCCTCCTTGAGGAAGAACTCCAGCCATTCCCGCGTCAGCGCATCCCGGATCTCGATCGAGCGGCGGCACTCCTCGATCGTCTTGCCCCAGTAGAAGCCGATCCACCCGGAGACGTGCTCCCTCGATCCCTCCAGGAACTTGCGGTGCGAGGCCGGCGAACAGCCCAGGGGGAACGTCTCCTCGATGACCACGGGCTTCCCGACCCGGACCGCCTTGAGGAGTTCCAGCGCCTCGGGGACCTTGCCCTCCTTGGGGTACATGTGGATGCTGAAGAAGTCGACCTCCCGGGCGACCTCGCGGACGTCCTCCCCCAGCGTCAGCGACGTCGGCGTGTCGAAGATGAAGAACGTCCCCACCGTCACGAGGCGATGCGGATCGTGCCTGCGGATCGCGGCGGTCAGGGTCCGCATCCATTCGCGGGAGATCTCCGCCCGCGGCCGGTTCGCGCGGTCCTTCGAGATGCGCTCGGTGAAGTGGTAGTCGCCGAGGGGCGCGGCCAGCCATTCCTTGTCCGCCCCGCCGGGGCTCACCGCGACGTGCAGCAGGGTGTAGCAGGAGACGGGGGGGCTGCGTGGGGAGCGCGGGGCGCCGGCCCCCCAGAACCGCGCCTGCATGGCCCATCGGTCCTTCTCGGAGGCCTCGTCGTACCACCGGGGGACGTCCGGCTTGCGATAGCACCCCAGCCCGGTCAGGTCCAGGTAGAGCCCGTCGCCCTCGGCCAGCGCCAGCAGGCGGTCCAGGTCGGCCAGCCCGCGCGCGTCGGGCTCGGCCGGCCCCTTCATGAACCGCGCGAACTGGAGGTGGAGCCGGACGACGTTCGCCCCGAGCTGCCTCATCTCCCGGAAGTCCTCGCGGACCGCGGCCCAGTCGGGATCGGCCTTCACCTCCAGGATGAGCCTCTCCCCGTTGTGGTCGTAGTTGAATCCCCAGGGCGTGAACCGCTTCCCGGAGGGCGAGAGCCGGAATCCCCTGCCGTCGGCCGCGAGCCGGACCCTCTCCATCGGGGCGGTCCCGTCCGCCGCCTTCAGATAGAGCACCGCCTCCCCCGAGAAGGGGGCGGCGAAGGAGCACTCCCCATCGACGGCCTTGGTGCTCCCCGTCCCGGCCACGGCGCCCTTGACCGGGTCGAACCACTCGAAGGCATATGTCCGCGCGACGAGGGTCACGCTGAAACCGCCGTCGTTCGGCTGGTAGACGAGATACTCCGAGCCGGGATCGGCGAGGCAACAGGCCGTCGACGACAGGTCGTTCCGCGGGACCATGGCGGCCAGGTTCATCCGCGTCGCGTAGGCCCGCGTGTGCCCCAGGGCGTTCCGCGTCTCGACCATCGCGGGCATGTCCCCGCCGCCCCAGCCGCCCCCGTTGCTCCCCCGGATGGACGAGGGGAGCGAATCGAGCGGGATGGGATTCAGCCCCCGCGTGAAACTCTTCCACACCCAAGGCCGCGTCCCGCGCCAGTCGATCCACCCGTAGTGGTCCGGATCGGTCAGCACGACCTTCCGGCCGTCGGCCGCCGGGGGATTCTTCTGGTGTTCCGCGCCCCCGGGGGAGATCCCCTCCGCAGGACTCTGGAAGAGGAACTTGTTCGGCGCCCCCATGGGCATGGTCATGACCACCGGATGCTGCTTCGGCTTCGTCTTCTCGTAGTCGTGGATGAGGTTGATCATGTGGCAGGACCAGTCGGGATTGAAGGGGGCGAGGGGCCCGTGCGGGATCGATCGCGTCCCGTAAGGATTGACGCTCGTGGATGCGGCCTTGACGTTGTGGGTCTCGTTGGCGATCTCGAAGAGGACGTTGTCCAGGTCGTTGACCGTGTCGACGACCTTCCGGAGATAGGCCTCGCGCAGGCGGGTGATCGCGAGGTTGGCGAGCGTCTCCGTGGTGGCAGGGGCGGAGTTGTCGGCGTTCCCGCCGTCGATGCCGTTGATGTTGTTCAGCTTGTTGTAGGGGTGGTGCGCCCACCGGCTGGAACTGAGCTGGGCCCAGGTGTTGGACCGGGAGGGATCGCTCGCGGCGGGGTCGCCGTTCAGCTCCTCCGTCTCGAAGAGCATGATCAGGACGTAGATCCCCCGGTCCCGCGCGGCGATCACCCGCTCCCGCATCCGCTCGAAGTGGGCCGGATCGAACTGCTCCAGGTCCACCCTGGGCAGGCCGTCCGACGCGGCCCCCGGCCCGGTGCGCCTGTAGATCAGGGGCGAATACAGGAGCTTGGAATCCCACGCGCGGAACTTCATGAAGTTGTGGTTGTGCCGCACGAGGAAATCCAAATAGGCGGCGTAATCCAGCGGCCAGAAGGCGTCATAGAGCGCGTTCCAGGTATGCGAGCCGGCCAGGTAGACGGCCTTCCCCGATCCGTCCGTGAAATAGCGGGGATTCCCGGGATGGACCCGAAGCGGTCCCGCGGCGGGGGCGGGAGGGGCCGCGGGGAGGCCGCCGCAGCCGGCGGCGAGGACGCCCAGAAGAACCGGAATGACGGCACGCCCTGAGAACATGCGCCTGTCCTCCATCTCCCCCCCGGAGCATACAGGAAATCTCATGGAGGGACCAGAATCCCGCTCCCTCAGCCCATCCCGGACGTAATATTCCCATGAACCTGATGCCCTTGGCGAAGCTGACGGCGACGGTCATCGGCGTCTGCGCCCTCTCGGCCGCCGCCGGCGCCGGCCCCGTCGATACCGACGAGTTCGTCGGCCCCCTCGCCGGCTGGCTCGACCTCCGGAAGGACTTCGGGGCCGCGGGCGACGGGAAGGCCGACGACTCGGACGCCCTCCAGAAGGCCCTCGACGCCCTCCGCCCCCAGGACGCCGCCGCCAAGGTCCTCTACTTCCCTCCCGGCACCTACCGCATCACGCGCACCCTCATGGTGCTCCGCGGGAAACACGCGGAGTCCACCGGCATCGGGCTGGTCGGCGAGGATCCCGCGAAGACGAAGATCCTCTGGGACGGGCCGGCGGACGGCGCGATGGTCCAGTGGGGCGCGTGGTACTCGACGTTCCGCCGGCTGACGCTCGACGGCGCCGGCAAGGCGAAGGTCGCGCTCTACTTCGGCGACGGCTTCTCCACCGCCAACGAGGTCTCCGACTGCGTCCTGCGCGACGTCGGCATCGGCATCCAGGCGGGCGGCAACAAGACCCAGGGCCAGGCCGAGTGCGCCGTGCTCCGCTGCCG
Source organism: uncultured Planctomycetales bacterium (assembly GCA_964395295.1). Taxonomy (GTDB): domain Bacteria; phylum Planctomycetota; class MHYJ01; order MHYJ01; family JACPRB01; genus CAYNDR01. The sequence goes on along the minus strand of CAYNDR010000001.1, from coordinate 20,608 downwards.
CTTCCTCCGCTGCAGCCAGGCGGGATTCCTGACGCAGAACTGGAACTCGCTCGACTGGTGGTTCTGGCACTGCGTCTTCGAGGACTGCCGGCGCGGCGCCACCAACGATCCCGGCTGCGGCAACTTCCACGTCTACGAGAGCGTCTTCCGGCGGTCCACGGACGCGGACGTGGCGATCGGCAACCTCGGCTACTTCTCCTTCGTCCGCAACGTCTCCGTGGGATCGCGGATGTTCTTCTCGACCGGCTGGGGGCACTCCCAGGGCTCGCAGGTCACGCTCCAGGCGAACGTCATCCTCAATCCGAAGCCGCCGCCGGACAAGGGGATGGTGATCTTCATGGGCAATCCCGGCGCGTGGCTCCTCGTCGACAACGTCATCGCCGGCCTGCCCCCCGACGCGAAGCCGCCCGTCCAGATGGGCTCGGCCATCGGCAACGGCGAGCTGGTGATGGTCGGCAACGCGATCGCCTCCCGCGAGCCGGTGAAGGTCCTCTCCAAGGACGTCCGGTTCGTGAACGTCGGCACGAAGGCGGAGGCGGCCGCGCCGCCGGGGGCGGCCGACGCGGACCCGGCGGCCGCGCCGCCGCGGGCCGCGCGCCCCGTGACCGAGGTCCCCGCCGGCGCGAAGGCCGAGGCCATCCAGCGGGCGATCGACGAGGCGGCGAAGGCCGCCGGCCGCCGCCCGGTCGTCCACCTCCCCCGCGGGACCTACCGCATCGACCGCACCCTGGTCATCCCCCCCGACTGCGACGTGCAGCTGGTCGGCGACGGCCTCCACAACGCGACGAAGCTGGAGGCGGCGGGGGCCGATCCCGTGATCCGCATCGCGGGCCCTTCCCGCGCCTCCGTGCGCCACATCGAGATCGTCGCCGGGCACCGGGCCGACGGCGCGACCGCCATCCTCGTCGAGCGGGCCGACCAGCCGGGTTCCCGGATCCACGGCGAGCAGGTCAAGGGGATCGGCTACGGCTACGGGATCGATGTGGACGGCCTCGACGAGGCCCTCGTGACTCTGCACGACACGGACCACAACGGGATGCGGGTCGCCGGCGGGCCGCGGACGGCGAAGGGGGAGAAGACGGCCGCGCAGGTCTGCCTCCTCCAGGGCTCATCGAGCCGCGGCGAGGGCGATCCCGCCGCGCGGATCTACCAGGTCGAGAAGGGCGGCCGGCTCCTCGTCCGCGACACCTGGTACGAGGGGAATCCCGAGCACTTCCTCCACCTGACCGACGCGGGCGACTTCGCGTACGTCGGCGGCCACGTGGCCACGGCCAAGGCGGCGGGGCACAGCAAGGCGGAAGGGGCGGTCGCGCCGGTCGAGGTCGACAACTTCCGCGGGAAGGTCTTCCTGGCCCAGATCAGCGCGAACAACGCGCACCTGCGGATTCGCGGGGAGAACGCGGCGCTCCGGATGCTCCTGCTGGGGTGGACGCCGTATCCCGACACGGGCTTCCGGGTGGAGCCGGGCAAGGGCGCGGTGGGCGTGGTGGGGTGCCGGCAGAACCGGAAGGAGTCGCCGGGCTCCGGCCCGATCCCCGAGCAGGGGCGGGTGGACGCGGCGTTCGTGGCGGAGATGCTGGAGCCTCTGCGGACCCGCCTGCCCGCGCCGCCGGCGGCCCCGAAGGCCGGCGCGACCGGCGTCACCTTCCATCGCGTGATGGCGAACGGGAAGACGGGGGTCCGCATCTCGGGCCGCTGAGGGGCGCCTTACTTGTCCGCCGGCTTGCCGCGGCCCGGGCCCGCGATCCGCCGGAGCGCCTCCTCCAGCAGGCCGAAGGCGCGGTCGCGCCCGACGCCGGAGATGCGGACGATCTCCCCGTTCCGCCGCGAGAAGTCGTAGCTCATGTCCTCGCGGACGGCCGGGGCCTGGACCCGCTCCCAGGGGGCGCAGGCGGGGTCGACCAGCGCGGCGATGTCGCCAAGGTCGAAGATCCCCTTCCTGTCCGTCATGTACTCCTTCCGGCGGTTGCGGATTTCATGAAGGTACGCCCCCAGCGGCCCCACGGGGGCGAAGCGGCGGGCGGTCTCATCGAGGCTCGCGCAGAGGTGGGCGCCCGTGTCGAAGAGGATGAAGCGGCAGGGCGTCTCGAAGACCAGCCGCGAGGCCATGCGGTCGTTTTCGGCGTTGAAGTTCGTGCACTTTTTCGGCCACTGGGAACGGCCGTGCCAGAAGACCACCACGCGGCCGGCGATCGAGGGGTCTTTCCGGAGCGCGGCCACGGCATCGGTGACGGGACCGAGGAGGACGAGCCACAGGGGATCCTCCGCGGTGGCGGCGCGGGCGCGCTCGATGATGAAGTCCACGCCCTCGGAGGAGGCCGGCCAGTCCGGCTTGTCGAGGGGCGGCAGGCCGCGCTTGACGGGGACCTTTCCTTCCATGCCCGCCCGCTTGAGGACTTCCAGGATCTCCTTGAAGGATTTCTCGACGCCGCCGGGTCCGCCATGCTTCCCGAAGTGCGCGGCCACGAGGCCTTCCAGCTTGAGGCGTTCGGGGAAGCCCAGGAGGAGGGCCAGGGCATACTGGTCGTCGATCTCGTTGGCCGCGTCCGTGTCGACGACGACCTTCAGGGGGCCGGCGGGGGGCGGCCACGGGGCGGCGGGCCGGGACCGCGCGGGATCGTCCTGCGAGGCGGCGCAGGCCGCCGCGAGGACCAGCGTGAAGACACCGTGCTTCATGGCGTGGCCTTTCGGGAATGGGAGCCGGAACTGCGGAACCGCTCCAGCAGGTAGTCGCGGAAGGCGGCGAAGGCGCGCTTGAAACCGGCCTCGATCTCCCGGTCCGTCCCTTCGAGGGTGAGCTTGACCATCCGGCGATGGTCCTCGAGGACCGGCTCGAACCGGAAGTCGGCCGCCTTGGGAAGGTCGAGGATGAGTTCGTAGCCGAAGAGGCGCGCGGAGGTTTCGCGAAGGATTTCCTCGACGCGCCGGTTCCCCGCGATTTCGGCGAGGGTCGCATGGAAACGGAGGTCGGCCTCGCTGAAGGCCTTCATGTCGCGTCTCAGGGCGGCCGTTTCCAGCCGTTCCATGGCTTCGTGGAGGCGGGCGGATTTCTCCGGCGAGAGGGAGGCGCGGATCTTCCGGGCGCAGTACGTCTCGAGGGCCTCGCGGACTTCGAAGATTTCGCGGAAGTCGTTTTCGTTGAGCTGGACGACGGAGGCCCCGTGGTGGGCCTGGAGGGTGACCAATCCCTGGCGCGCCAGCAGCCAGAGGGCCTCGCGGAAAGGGGCGCGGCTGACCTTGAGCCGGGCGGCCAGAACGGATTCCACGATCCTTTCGCCGGGCCTCAAGGTCCCATCCAGGATCCAATTCTTGAGGACCTCGTGAATCTTGTCCCTGAGGATTTCCTTGTGAATGACAGGTTGGGGCCCGCTCATCTTCATTTTTGTTGACTATCCTATTGTCGACAATTATACTTCTTAAATCCTTACAGTCAAGTCCTTTGGAGGTGTTAACGCTGTCGCGACTCGACAGGGTTAACAGTTACTATGGGAAGAGAGATCGGGTTCATCGGGCTGGGGCTCATGGGACGGGGCATGGCCCGGTGCCTCATCCGGGCAGGGCATGGGGTCCGGCTCTACAACCGCACCCGCGCCAAGGCCGAAGAAGTCGCCCAACTGGGCGGCACCCCCGTCAACTCCCCCGCCCAGGCCGCCGAAGGCGCCGAGGCCGTCATCACCATGGTCGCCGATCCGCCGGCCCTCATCGAAGTCATCGAGGGCCCCCACGGCGTCCTCTCCACGATCCGCCCCGGCACCATCCTCATCGACTCCAGCACCGTCTCGCCCGCCGCCACCCTCCGCGTGGCGGAGAAGCTCCGCTCGAAGGGCGTCGCCATGCTCGACGCCCCCGTCTTCGGCAGCAAGAACGAAGCGGAGAAGGGCGAACTCGGCTTCATGGTCGGCGGCGACCCGGAGACCCTGGAACGCGCGCGCGACCTCTTCGCCTGCATGTGAAAGGCCGTCCGCCACATCGGCCCCCAGGGGATGGGCATTTACGCCAAGCTCGTCTTCAACCTCGTCGTCTCCTCCACCCTCGAGGCTTTCTGCGAAGGCATGGCCCTCGCCACCAAGGCCGGCATCGACCCGGCCCTCATGTTCGACATCCTCCAGTCCGCCCGCGCCCGCTCCGGCATCGCCGAGATGAAGGGCCCCCCGATCCTCAAGCGCGACTTCACCCCCTTCTTCCCCCTCAAGCCCATGGACAAGGACCTCCAACTCGCCCTCGAGACCGCCCACGCCCTCCGCGTCCCCATGCCCGCCCTCGCCGCCACCAAGCAGGTTTTCCTCGCCTCCCTCGCCGACGGCCGCGCCGAGGAGGACTTCTCCACCATCATCAAGTTCTTCGAAAAGGCCATCGGCGCCCCCGTGGCCCCGAAGAAGGAGCCCCGATGAGACCCCTCCTCCTCGCGCTCGCCCTCGGCTGTGCCCAGCCGCCCCCCCAGGACGCCCCCCGCTTCGTGGAGATCCCCGTCGACGTCCTCGAAGACAAGATCCACGGCGGCATGCTCGCCCAGATCCTCGGCAACCTCAACGGCCTCCCCCACGAGATGAAGTACATCCACGAGCCCGGCAAGGTCGAGCAGTACACCCCAGGCCTCCCCCAGGGCGCCCGCACCGACGACGACACCGACCTCGAATGGATCTACGTCTGCGAAATGGCCCGCTCCGGCGAGATCCTCCTCCCCCCCGCCCGCATCCGCGAACTGTGGAAGGCCCACATCAACCGCTCCATCTGGTGCGCCAACCTCTACGCGCGCCAGCTCATGGACCTCGGCCTCGAACCGCCCCTCACCGGCCGCATCGCCATCAACCCCTGGGCCGTCTTCAACATCTCCGGCCAGTTCCTCTGCGAGTCCTTCGGCCTCATGGCCCCCGGCATGCCCCGCACCGCGTCCCGCATCGGGCTCCACTACACCCGCGTGGCCATCGACGGCGAGCCCGCCCAGACCACCCAGATCTTCTGCTCCATGATCGCCGCCGCCTTCGTCGAGACCGACCTCCAGAAAATCCTCGACGCCGGCCTCGCCGCCGTCGACCCCTCCAGCGAGACCGCCGCCGTGGCCGCCGACGTCCGCGCCTGGCACCGCGAACACCCCGGCGATTGGCGCGCCGCCCGCCTCAAGGCGAAGGAGAAGTACCAGCGCCACAACGGAGAGATGCGCGACAAGAACGGCTACGAGCTCAACACCGCCGGCACCATCGCCGCGCTCCTCTACGGCAACGGCGACTTCGTCGAGACCCTCAAGGTCGCCTTCAACTTCGGCTGGGACGCCGACAACAACGCCGCCACCTCCGGCGCCATCATCGGCGTCCTCAGGGGCCGCCAGTGGATGGAAACACAGGGATGGGTCATCAAGGACGCCTACAAGAACACCACCCGCGACGGCATGCCCGCCGACGAGACGATCTCCGGCTTCTCCTCCAAGGTCGCCGCCATCGCCCGGAAGGTGATCCTCCAGCAGGGCGGCGAGGAGACCGTCAAGGACGGCCGCAAGGCCTTCCGCATCCGGACCGAGACGCCCGCCAACGTCGAGCCGCTCCCCAAACCCCTCGATCGCCTCGAGGAACTCCGCCGGGAACTGGCGCCCCACATCGAGCGCGACCTCTCCGGCCCCGACCAGGCCCTCTGCGTCGGGGAGTCCGAGCGCCTGAAGAAGGCCCGCCCGGCCGACTGGGCCGCGGCAATCGAGGCGCTCAAGAAGTTCCCCAACGTCCTGCGCGAGATTTTCAACGCCCCCCGCCCCTCCGGTGATAAAATCCAGGCCCTGGCCTCCGCCGAAGGACTGAAGAAGCCCCCGAAATGAAAGAGACGCGCGACTTCCTCGCGGGACTCGGCATCCGCCCGGACGAGACGGCGCTCCCGGGCTCCCCCAAGCGCTTCCCGGACGGCGCCCAGTACCGCATCGAGATCCCCTCGATCGAGAATCGCGAGTGCCTCGCCGCCGCGATCGAGGAGGCCCGCCGCCACGGGGTCACCGTCCATCGCGTGAGCCAGGGCAGCGGCATCATGCTCCTCACCGACCGCGAGCTCGCCGAGATGGCCCGCCTGGCCCGCGAGGCCCGGATCGAGCTCTCGCTCTTCGTGGGCCCGCGCGCCGGCTACGACGTCACGCCCCAGCCCTTCACCGCCGCCGGCAAGGTCATCGGCGGAAACCTCCGCGGCGGCTCCCAGCTCGCCTACGCGGTCGAGGACGTCCGCCGCGCCTGCGCCGCCGGGGTCCGCGGCGTCCTCGTGGCCGACCTCGGCCTCCTCTGGGTGGTCCGCGAGATGAAGAAGGCCGGCCAGCTCCCGGCCGACCTCGTCGTCAAGGTCTCCATCCTCCTCAGCGTCCCCAATCCCGCCACCGCCCGCGTGGTCGAGGACCTCGGCGCCGGGACGATCAACGTCTCTCCCGATCTCAGCCTCGCCCAGCTCGCGGGCCTCCGCGCGGCCGTGGACGCGCCGCTCGACGTCTACGTGGAGGTCCCCGACAGCTTCGGCGGGTACATCCGCACGTACGAGGTCCCCGATCTCGTCCGCGTGGCCTCCCCCGTCTACGTCAAGCTGGGACTCCGCAACGCGCCGGACATCTATCCCGCCGGCCAGCAGATCCAGGCCGCGGCGCTGGCGATGAGCCGCGAACGGGTCCGCCGCGCGCGGATCGTGATGGAGCACCTCCGGCGCCACGCGCCCGAGGCCGTGATGTCCCAACCTGGAGCGGCCGGACTGGCGATACCCTTTCCATGAGCACACAAAGGGGACGGAGTAATCAACCGCAGAGAACGCAGAGTCCGCGGAGAGGGGATTCCCCGTCGAGACCACCATCTTCATGATGAGGCAATGAGGTGACCGAGAAAGCGGAAAAGGGAATGGGATCCCGGGATTCCTCTGTGTCCTCTGTGAGCTCTGCGGCAAATCCTCTGTCTCCTCCGTGCCCTCCCTTCCCCCGGATGATGCTCGTGCGGCAGGAGTACCCCCCCTCGCCGCCCCTGGACATCCCCGCGGCCGTCCGCCGCGAGATGGCGAAGGTCCGGCCGCGCGGGCGCGTCGCCGTGGCCGTGGGGAGCCGGGGGATCACGAACCTCGGCGCCATCGTCGGCGCGGTCGTCGAGTCCCTCAAGGCCGCGGGCGCCGAGCCCTTCATCGTCCCCGCCATGGGGAGCCACGGCGGCGCGACCGCCGAGGGACAGCGCGCGCTCATCGCGGAGTACGGGATCACCGAGGAGAGGCTCGGCGTGCCGGTCCGGGCATCCATGGACACCGAATTGATCGGCTCCACGGAGGAAGGCATCCCGGTCCGTTTCTCCAGGGAGGCGCTCCGCGCGGACGGGATCCTGGTGGTCAACCGCGTGAAGCCGCACACGGACTTCGCCGGCCGGATCACCAGCGGGATCCTGAAGATGATCGCGATCGGCCTCGGGAAGGAGGCGGGCGCGAGCGGGGTCCACGCGGCGACCCTCCGCCTGGGCCACGAGCGGTCGATCCGGAGCGTCGCGCGCGTCTCGATCTCCAAGGCCCCGATCCTCTGCGGCCTGGCGATCCTGGAGAACCAGCGCCACGAGACCGCGCACATCGAGGTCCTGCGGCCCGAGGAGATCGAATCCCGCGAGGAGGAGCTCCACGCCGAGTCGCGCCGCCTCATGCCGCGGATCCCCCTGGACGAGATCGACCTCCTCATCGTGGACTGGATCGGGAAGAACATCAGCGGCGCCGGGCTGGACCCGAACGTCACCGGCCGCGGACTTCCCGAATTCTTCACCCCGCCCGCGGACTGCCCGATGGTCCGGCGCCTCTTCGTGCGCGGCCTCACCCCGGAGAGCCACGGGAACGGGATCGGCGCGGGCGTGGCCGACTTCGCCACCACCCGGCTCGTCCGCGCGATCGACCTCAAGACCACCTACACCAACGCCGCCACCGCGATCAGCCCCCCCTTCGCGCAGACCCCCGCCCATTTCGACACCGCCGCCCTCCGCACGGTGCGGCCCCTGGACTCGCGCCAGGCGCGCGTGGCCCGCATCAAGGACACGCTCTCCCTCCTGAAACTGGAGGTCTCGGAAGGCTGTTCGGATATCATCAAGGCCCGGAAGGACCTGACGGTCCTCCGCGGGCCCGCGGAGATGGAGTTCGACGCGTCGGGGAACCTCCTCCCCCTGGAGGCCTGAGCGATGCACGGGAAGAACATCCTCGGCCGGGAACTCTCCGCCCTCGGCCCGAAGGCCTTCCGCGCCTGGGGCCCCGCGTCCGCCGCGGCGCTCGACCCCGAATTCCACGAGGCGACCCCCGGGGAAACGGACCGCGCCGCGGACCTGGCCGAAGGGGCGGCCCGCGACTTCCGCCGCGTCACGCCCGAGGGCACGGCCGCCTTCCTGGAGAAGATCGCCGAGGAGATCCTCGCCGCGGGCGACGCGCTCATCGACCGCGCCGCCGCCGAGACCGCCCTCGGGAAGGACCGCCTCGCCGGGGAGCGGGCCCGCACCGTGAACCAGCTCCGCATGTTCGCCGGCCTCGTCCGCGAGGGATCCTGGGTGGACGCGCGGATCGACCGCCCCATCCCCGATCGCAAGCCCGTCCCAAAACCCGACCTCCGGCGGATGCTCGTCCCGATCGGGCCCGTGGCGGTCTTCTGCGCGAGCAACTTCCCGCTGGCCTTCTCCGTGGCCGGGGGCGACACCGCCTCCGCGCTCGCGGCCGGCTGTCCCGTGGTCGTGAAATCGCATTCCGCGCACCCGGGCACGGCCGAGACCGTCGGCGAGGCGGTCCGCCGGGCCGCGGCCGCGGCGGGGATGCCGGACGGCGTCTTCTCCCTCATCCACGGATCGGGCAACGTGGTGGGCCAGCGGCTCGCGGCCCACCCGGCGATCCGCGCCGTGGCCATCACGGGATCGCTGAAGGCCGGGCGCGCGCTCTTCGAGACGGCCTCGCGCCGGCCCGTCCCCATCCCGGTCTACGCCGAGATGGGAAGCCTCAATCCCGTGGTCCTCCTCCCCGGCGCGCTCCGCGAGCGCGCGGAGGCGATCGCCGAGGGCCTCAAGGGATCGGCCACGCTCGGCTGTGGGCAGTTCTGCACGAAGCCCGGCCTCATCCTGGGCCTGCGCGGCCCCGACTTCGACCGGTTCGTCGAGAAGTTCGGGGAGTTGATGAAGCAGGTAGCCCCCGCCTGGCTCCTCCACCGCGGCATCCTCGACGGCTTCCAGGAGGGGATTCGTGTACTGGAGGGGACGCCGGGTGTCCGCATGGCCGCACGTTCCGAGGCCGCCCGCCTTCAGGCCGCGGCCCATGTCTTCGTTACGGATGTCGCGACGTTCCTCGCCCGCCCGCGCCTGCGGGAGGAGGTCTTCGGGCCCGCGACGCTCGTGGTCTCCTGCGGCTCGCGGGAGGAACTCCTGCGGGCGGCCGGCCACGTCGAGGGCAGTCTCACCGCCACGGTCCACGGGACGGAGGCGGACCTGAGGGAGTTCGAGGACGTGGCGGCGCTCCTCGAGGCGCGCGCCGGACGGCTCGTCTTCAACGGCTTCCCCACGGGCGTCGAGGTCTGCCCCTCGATGCACCACGGCGGCCCCTACCCGGCCACGCTGGACGCGCACTTCACGTCGGTCGGGACGGCGGCGATCTGCCGCTTCGCCCGGCCGGTCTGCTGGCAGAACTTCCCGGAGGCGTCGCTGCCGGCCGCGCTCCGGAACCGCAACGAGCGGCGCCTCTGGCGCCAGGTCGACGGGAAGCTCACGCAGGAAGACCTATGAAGATCACCAAGCTCACCCCGATGGTGCTCGGGACGCCCTGGCGCAACCTGACCTTCCTCAAGCTCGAAACGGACGAGGGCCTCGTGGGCGTCTCGGAGGGCCGCAACGTCAACCGCACCGAGGCGCTCCTGGGATATCTCGATCACGCGAGGAAGCGCTACGTCCTCGGAGCCGACCCGTTCGAGATCGAGCGGCTCGTCCAGCGGATGTTCGTGGAGGACTTCGCGCGGGTCGAGGACATCTCCGGCATGGGGATCGCGCTCGTGGAGATCGCCTGCTGGGACATCGTGGGCAAGGCCCTCGGCCAGCCGGTCTACCGCCTTCTGGGGGGCGCCGTGCACGAGCGGCTGAAGGCCTACGCGAACGGCTGGTACACGGTGGAGCGGACGCCCGAGGCCTTCCAGGAGGCGGCCCGCAAGGTCACGGCGCGCGGCTACAAGGCCCTCAAGGTGGACCCCTTCGGGGCGGGCTTCTACGAGATGGAGCGCGCGGAGAAGACCCGGTCGATCTCGCTCGTGGAGGCGATCCGGGACGCGGTGGGGCCCGACGTGGAGATCCTCGTCGAGATGCACGGCCGCTTCAGCCCGGCGACGGCGATCGACATCGCGCGGGACCTCGAGCGCTTCAGGCCCTCGTGGGTCGAGGAACCCGTCCCGCCCGACAATCCCGAGGCGCTGGCCAAGGCCGCGGCCAAGATCAACATCCCCGTGGCCACCGGCGAGCGCATCCACACGCGCCACGAGGTGCGGCGTCTCCTCGAGCTGGGCTGCGTGGACGTCCTCCAGACGGACATCACGGAGTCCTGCGGCCTGCTGGAGGGGAAGAAGATCGCGGCGATGGCGGACGCCTCCTACGTCACCTTCGCCCCGCACAACGTGGGGGGCCCGGTGAGCACGGCCGCGTGCCTGCACCTGGCGGCCTCGACCACGAACTTCAAGATCCAGGAGCACTTCAACGACTTCGTGGACGCCTGGGTGAAGGAGGCGGCCTCGGGGCCGGGCTACCCCGAGGTGAAGGACGGCTGTTTCCCGCTCCCGGGCGGCCCCGGGCTCGGCGTCGCGCTCAACGAGGATTTCATCCGCGAGCACCCGATGACGGCGGAAGGCTTCAACCTCTTCAAGGAGGACTGGCACCGGCGGCAGGCGCGGACATGAAGCTCTACCGGACCAAGCGCGGCATCTTCCTGGTGGACGAAGGCCGCTGCTACGTCATGCACGAGAGCGACTGGGGCCGCCTCATCAACCGCCCCGACCTCCCGGAGTTCCTGGCCTCGTGCACCCGGAAGCACACGGTCATCACCTCCAGCTTCAATCCGGACGACGAGGAGATCCTGCCTCCCCTCGACACCCAGGAGGTCTGGGCGGCGGGCGTCACCTACTACCGCAGCCGCGACGCCCGCGTGGAGGAGGCCCGGAAGGCCGGCGGCGGGGACTTCTACGCGCGCGTCTACGACGCGGAACGCCCGGAACTCTTCTTCAAGTCCACGCCCCACCGCACGGCCGGCCACCGGCAGAAGGTCCGCATCCGCAGGGACTCCAAGTGGAACGTCCCGGAGCCGGAACTCGCGGTCTTCATCAACGCCTCGGGAAAGATCGCGGGATACACGGTCGGCAACGACATGAGCTCGCGGGACATCGAGGGCGAGAACCCGCTCTACCTCCCCCAGGCCAAGGTCTACGACCAGAGCTGCGCCCTCGGGCCGTGCCTCCTCGTCTCCGACGCCCCCCTCCCCCCCTCCACCGAGATCCGCATGTCGGTCCTCCGCTGGCGGAGCGAGGTCTTCTCCGGCTCCGCCACTCTCGAACAGCTCAAGCGGACCCCCAAGTCCCTCGCCGAATACCTCTTCCGCGACAACAGCTTCCCGAACGGCTGTTTCCTCCTCACCGGAACGGGCATCGTCCCCCCGAAGGAGTTCACCCTCTGGCCGGGCGACGAGATCCACATCGCCATCGGGCCGATCGGGACGCTCTCCAACATGGTGCTGTAGAAGGTGAGGTCCCCCATGGCAGGCTTTCGAACATGACGACTCCACGCGCCTGCTGGATCTCCCTCGCACTGCTCTCGCTCCCCATCCCCGCCTGGGCCGACCTCGACGGGTACCTGAAGCGGCCGGAACCCGAGGCCAAGTGGGAAAAGAAGTCGGAGGAGACGGTCGAGGACGTCCACGTCGTCACCCTCGCCCTCACCTCCCAGGTCTGGCGCGGCATCCCCTGGAAGCATGACGTCCGCATCTTCCGCCCCGCGAAGCCGGAGGTCCCCAGCTTCGCCGCCCTCCTCGTCACGGGCGGGCACGCCGGCGACAAGGACAAGGCCACCGGGATCGGCGCCGCCCGCGCCCTGGGCGTCCCCTTCGCCGTCCTCTACGGCGTCCCCAACCAGCCCCTCTTCGGGGGCCTGCGCGAAGACGACCTCCTCGCCCACACCTTCCAGGAGTACCTGAAATCGGGAGACGAAGAGTGGCCCCTCCTCTTTCCCATGGTCAAGTCGGCGGTGAAGGCGATGGACGCGGTCCAGGAGCTGAGCCGGAAGGAATGGGACGCGGAGGTGAAGCGGTTCGTCGTGACGGGGGCGTCCAAGAGGGGGTGGACGACCTGGCTGACGGGGGCGGCCGATCCGCGCGTGGCCGGCATCGCCCCGCTCGTCTTCGACAACCTGAACTTCGGGCCCCAGATGAAAAACCAGATCGCCACGTGGGGGCGGTACAGCGACCAGATCGCCGACTACACGCGGCGCAACCTCCAGGGGCTGATCGAGACGGACGCCGGCCGCAAGCTGGTCGACGGGGTGGACCCGTACGCCTTCCGCGACCGCCTGGAGCGGGTCCCCAAGCTGATCCTCAACGGGACGAACGATCCCTACTGGCCGTGCGACTCCATCAAGCTCTACTGGGACGGCCTCAAGGGGGAGAAGGCGGTCGTCTACGTCCCCAACGGCGGGCACGGGATCGGCCTGGACGACCGGTCGGCCAACGCCCGGGTGGCCTTCGTCCGGCGCCTCGGCGCGGGGCGGAAGCTGCCGCCCCTGCGGTGGAAGCACGGCGAGAAGGAAGGGAAGCTCGCGGTCACGATGACCTGCGACGAGGCCCCTGCGGCGGCGCGCCTGTGGACGGCTCGGGCGCCCACCCGCGATTTCCGCAAGGCGAAGTGGGAACCGGTCCCGGCCGCGGCGGACGGCCCGGCCTTCGTCGCCGCGATCGACCGCCCGGCCGAGGGATGCGCGGCCCTCTTCGGCGAGGCGGACTTCGCGGAGGGGGCCCTCAAATTCAGCCTCTCCACGACGGTGCGGGTGGCCGAGGCCGGGAAGTAACGGCCTCAGGGATTGGCGGGCTCGGCGAGCGCGGCGCGGAGAAGGCGCTCCAGGTCCGCGTCCGTGAGCTCGACCGGATTGTACTTCATGCTCCCCCCCCGCGAGGCCGCCACGATCGGGCCGATCTCCTCCGCCTTCACCCCGCAGGCGGAGAGCGGCTTCACGCCCAGCTCCCGGCGGAGCGCCGCGAACTGCCGCACGGCCCCCTCGGGCGTGGCGGGGTCCGCCCCGAGCGCCGCGGCGATCTCGGCGTAGCGCCCCAGCGCCGGCCCCCCCGGATCGCGCGCCCGGAGCGCCTCCACGTTCATCGCCGCGCCGATCGGCAGGAGGCACGCGCACGCGGCGCCATGGGGGATGTCGCCCCTCCCCCCCAGCGGCGCCACGAGGCCGTGCACCACCCCGAGCCCCGCGTGGGCGAGGCAGATCCCGCCCCAGAGCGCCGCCAGCGACATCCCGTCCCGCGCCTCCGGATCCTGTTCCCCCCGGGCCAGCGCGCGGAGCCCCCGCGCCGCCTTCCGGAGGCCCGGGATCGCCAGCGCGTCCGTGAACGGCTGCGCGCCCGTCGAGACATAGGCCTCCGCGAGGTGCGTGAGCGCGTCCAGCCCGGCCGAGGCCGCCACCTCCCTCGGCGCGCCCGCCGCCAGCTCCGGGTCCACGACCGCCACCCGCGGGATCAGCGCCTCGCTCCGCATGCTCCGCTTGACCCCCTTCTCCGGCACGCGGATCACGGCGTTCCACGTGGCCTCCGCGCCGCTCCCGGCCGTGGTGGGGATCGCCACGAAAGGGAGCGGCGGCCTTTCGACGGCGCGGCCGGCGCCCACCCCTTCGAGGTAGTCGAGCGCCACGCCGACGTTCGTGGCGAGCGCCGCGACCGCCTTGCCCGTGTCGATCGAGCTCCCTCCCCCGACCGCCGCCACGACCTCGCACTTCCCGTCGATGCAGAGGCGGGCGGCCTCGTCCACCGAGCGGATGTCCGGCTCCCGAGCGACATCGAAGCGGACGGCGTCCCGGAACGCCCGGACGAAGGGCAGGTTTCCCAGCGCGGGGGCCCCGAGGACGAGGAAGACGCGCCGCCCGAACCGCGCGGCGATCTCCGGCGCGCGGCGGGCCTCGCCCGCGCCGAAGACGATCTCCGGCGTGCGGAACGAGAACTTCATGTCTACTTCCCCGACGTGAGGACCTCGTACTTGTCGCTCACCCGCGGCTGGGCGAGCAGGCCGGCGATCTCCTCTTTCCACCGGGCGTAGTGGGCGGTCTTCTGGTGCTCCTTGAAGGCCGCCTCGTCCCGGTAGACCTCCACGAGGGCGAACTTGAGGGGGTTCTCGGGCGAGCGCAGGAAGTCGAACTGGAGGTTCCCGGGCTCCTTCCGGGACTCCCCGGCGTTGTGCGTGGCCAGGGCCACGAGCGCGTCGACCTTCTCGGGACGCGCCTCCATCCGGACGATGACCGCGAACATGGGCGTCCTCCCTCTGGGGCAACCTTCATCCTAACGTCGAACGCCGGGGAAAGCATGCCTTACTCGCCGCCGGCCGGCCTACCCCAGCGGCGCGAAGACCTTCCGCGCGTACTCGGCGCTCCGCTTGTGCGCCTCCACCGAGTCCATCGTGTTCGGGGTCCCCTTCTCCACCGCGATCTCCAGCACGAGGAGCGGCTTCGCCTTCGCCTCGGCGATCTGCCCGACCAGCGCCGGGTAGTCGATGTCCCCCTCCCCCAGCGTCTCCGACCAGACGCCCCCCGACGACTGGCGGATGTGGAGCTCGCTCACCCGCGCCCCGTAGAGCTTCGCCGCCTCGGAGAGCACCTTGGACGAGTTGCCCGAGCCGCGCCAGACCCAGTGGGCGTCGAGACAGAGCGTCACCGCCTTGGGGTCGGTCCCCTTCATCACGGAGTGGAACTCGCGCCCCTCCTGGCGCATCTCCGGGTCGTGGTTGTGGTAGGCGAGGACCATCCCCATCCCGGAGAGCTTCTCCCCGAGTTTCTGGAGGGCCTCCGCCTGCGTCTTGAGCTGGTCGTCGGTCTTGGCCTTCCCGATCGGGTTGGGATTGGTGACGATGATCTTCGTCCCCACGGTCTTCGCCTTCTCGGCCACGGCGACGATGCGCTCGATGCTCTTCTCGGCCTGGGCGGCCTCGTGCATGACACTGCCGCAGTAGATGGAGCGCATCTCGAGGCCGTGCTTCTTGAGGAGCGGCGCGAGGCGGTCGATCTCGCCGGACCCGCCGATCCCGGGCTCGTAGCCGTTGAGGCCGCTCTTCGCGACGTCGGCCAGCCCGGCATCGAGGTCGGCCCCGAAGTTCTTCTTCTCCCGCTGGTAGTAGACGTGCCAGGAGTACGAGTTGGTGGAGAGGTGGAGGGGCTCCGCGAGCAGCCCGCGGGAATCCGCGAGGACCGCGCCCGCGGCCAGGAACTCGCGCCGGGACAGCTTCGGGGTCCTCATGGCCGGTCCTCCTCCAATCGCCCGGGCCCCCTCGCCCGGGACTTTATACTTCAACGCTCCGGACGCCCTCCGGAGGCGTTCCATAAGGAGAAGGGGTCAGTGCCATGCTGAAAGCCGGCTCCATCGTCCTCCTGGTCCTGGCGCTCGGGATCCAGGACGACGAAGATCCCGCCGAGGCCGCCAAGGCGCGGAAGGCCAGGATCAACGAACTCCGCAAGGATCTCTCCTCCGGGGGCGAGGCCGCCCGGATCCGGGCGCTCCAGGAGCTGGGGGGGATCCGGGAGAGCGACGCCCGCTCGCTCCTCATTGAGAAGATGACCTCCGACACGGAGGCCGTCCGCCGGGCGGCCGCGAAGGCGATCCTCCTCCACCGCAAGCCGGTCTGCGCCAAGGCCCTGGGCAACGCCATCCAGGCGAGCGGGGGCAACGAAGACCTCGTCAAGTTCCTCATCGGGGCCCTGGGCGAGCTGGACATGTGCGCCTCGATCCCGATCCTGACGGCGATCCTTCCGGGGAAATCATCGCTCGCCGAGGACGTCTTCAAGGCGCTCGTGGCCATCGGGTGCCCCGAGGCGGCGCCGGCGCTCGTGGCCTTCCTCAAGAGGGCCGAGACGGAGGCCCGGAAGCCGGATTTCTTCGAGGATTTCGGCGGCGGGGCCTTCGGCGGAGGAGGCGGCGGGCGGACGGAGAACCGGAACAAGGACAAAGCGCTGGCGGCGCTGGTCCCGAAAATCCTGGGAACGCTCTCCAAGATCACCGGGGCCCAGCACGACTCCTGCCGGGAGTGGAGCGCCGCCCTCGCCTCCGGCACGGCGATGCCCAAGTTGATCAGCCAGTACTTCTGCGAGGAGGCCGACAAGACATACGACATCTTCCCCGGCAAGACTCCCAAGTGCCCCCACAGCACGAAGTCGGGGCACGAGGACGTCCTTCTCAAGCACCGCCGGGAGTAATCCCTACTCCTTCACGGCCTTGAACTCCCGGCGGCTCCGGATCAGGCGCCCCCCGGCGTCCTTCAGGTCCGCCTGGAGGGTATACGCCCCCGGCTCGGCGGGGGCGGCGACCTCGAACGAAAGGACGCCCCGGCCGAGCGCGGGGACGGCGCAGGCCTGGGACTTCTCCGAGACCGCCCGGCCGTCCTTGCGGACGGTCACCCACACGAGGCCCGCCCAGTCCCGGTCGAGGTCGTTGACGACGGTGACCTTGAACGGCCGGATCGAACCGCACGGCAGCTCCTCGTCCCAGAAGTCCGCCATCATCCCCACCGGGCTGAACGCCTCGCGGAGATACTCCTCGAAGTACGGCTCGAACGTCAGCCGTTCGAGGTCGATGAAGTGGTCGCTCGTGGCGCCGCCCTCGGGCCGCGGCTTGTCGCCCGAGCGCGAGTAGCCCAGGCCGCAGAAGTGGAGCACCCCCGCGCACTCGCGATGGGCCCGCCAGAACTCGGTCTTGGCGGCGAGGCACCGGGCGTAGAGCCGGCGCCGCTCGTCGGCCGTGGAGTTGGGCCCGAGCAGTTTCTCGTAGACCGATCCGGTGAGGCAGGTGGCGGTCACGTCGCGGTTGAGCCACAGCCATGCGTACTCGTTGATGATGATCGGGACCTTGAGCTTCTTCTGGCGGGCGTTCAGGTCGGGGATCCCCGAGACCCCTTTCATGTCCTTCATGCCGGCGAACTTCCGGCCCCCCGCCCAGGCGGGATTGAAGAGGCCGATCATGAGGTAGGGGTGCGCCTCCACGCAATCGGTGGGGGCCTGCGGCTCCGACCAGCCGTTCTCCCACGGGCGGTTGGAGAGGTCGAGCGGCCGCGCCGCCTGGATGGCCTTGCCCGTCTCGGGCGTGAAGCTCTCGTTCTGCCCGTCCCAGATCACCACGCACGGGTGGTTCCACCGCTCGCGCATCCACTCCGTGTATTCCGGGATGATCTTCTCCGCCTTCGGGTTCTCGGGCGCCTTGTCCAGCAGCCAGATCGGGAACTCGTCCTGGATGAGCCACCCCTCCTCGTCGGCGATGTCGTACCAGAACTCGGGGGGGAAGCCGATGCACCAGCGCATCGAGTTCCAGTTCATCGCCTTGAACTTCCCGAGGAGCCGGCGGACCCATTCCTCGCGCCACGGCCGGTCGCCCCGCTCGGCGTCCTCGAAGAAGCGGTAGATGCAGACGTTCGTCCCGCGCATGAAATAGGGCTTCCCGTTCAGGACCGCCCGCTTCGACTCCGGATCGAAGCGGAACGAGCGCATCCCGAAGCGGACCTCCATGGAATCGCCGCCCGTGGAGAGATGGAGGGCATAGAGGAACGGATCCTCGGGCGACCAGAGGCGGCCGTCCGGGAGGGGGAGGGTCATATCGCACTTGGCGACCTCGCCCATCTTCATCGCCGGCTGGGGGGCGGACTTCTGCGCCGCGACCGTGCCTGGCGACTTCGCGGGCGTTACCCTGGCCGAGAGGGTGAAGCCCGGGCTCGGGCCTTCGCCCGCCTCGACCTCGGCCACGAGCCGCACGGACTTCGCCTCCACGTCGGGCACGACCTGGACGTTGCGGAGGTGGGGCGCGCCGGTGAGGATCAGGTCCACGGAGTCGTAGATCCCCGGGATGTAGAGGTACTTCTCGAAGTCCCAGCCGGTGGGCATGTCCTGGGGGATGGACTCGCGGTCGGCGCCCACGCGGACGACGATCTCGTTCTCCTGTCCCCCGCACCGGAGGAGGCTCCCGCCGCCCAGGAGGGCGGGGGTGAAGCACGGGAGGGGCTCCGCCGCGGCCTGCCCGTCGAGCCAGACCTTCGTGCCGTAGCGGGCCTTGTGGATCTTGAGGACCGCGAAGTCCGCGGGCCTGCCTTCGACCGTGAAGGCGCGGCGGTACCAGAAGGCCTGCCGGAGCGGGCTCTTCTTCCCCACGTCCTGGAAGGCGGGGCGGGCCATGTCCACCAAGCCCGGGACGGGGACCGTGGCGGCGAATTCCTTCGGGACCTCGCCGAGGGCTCCCTGCTGGACCTGCCAGATCCCGTCCAGGCGGATCACCCGGCGGAAGGGCAGGACGGGATGGGAGGCCCCCATCGGAGACGGCGCGGGGGAGGAGCACGCGGAAAGGAGCGCGAGGGCGAAGAGGGATCGCGTCATCATGGCCGAATCCTGAAAAGCAGCCGCGGAACGGGCACGATGGGATTCTAAGCCAAACGCGGCCCCCGTCAACCTCTTCGAGACGCCCCGGCGCCGGCCCTACCCGGTCCCGGCGCGCTTGACCGCGCCCAGGATGACCGCGAGGATCGTCTTGCGCTGCTCCAGGAGGTGCGCCCGGTCGAGCGCCTTCGGCGGGGCCTTCGCGGCCCCCGCCTGCGGGTTGGCCTGGCGGGCATCCTCGTCGGCCGCGTCCTTGAGCTGCCTGGCCCTGAGGTCGAGCCTGAGCAGGGCCTTCTCCAGCCGGACGGCGAGCTTCGCGAGGTCCTCGGGCTTCGAGGCGGCGATCCGCTTGGGCATCTCGGCCGACTTCCACTCGATCAGCTTGTCGTTGAAGGCCGCCTCCATCTTCACGCGAAGCTCGCCGAACTGCTGGGCGGCCGGGCCGGCCGGCCCCTGCCGGGGCGCGACGTAGGCTTCGCTGTCCGCGCCGTCGAAGAGGTCCTCGACCAACGGGATTTCCCACGGCCGGGCTTCGAACGCGGAGAGCGCCCCGTTCTCCTCCCGGCTGAAGGAGGCCAGCCGGTAAACGCGGTCCTGGAGGACGTAGGGGACGTCGGCGGCGCGGGGACGCCACCCTTCCGGCGAAGCGGAACGGGCGACGATCCAGACGGCGGCGGGCCGGACGACCTGGTCGATGGAGGCGGCGGCCAGGACCTGCGGCGAGAAGGGGTCCTGGAGGTAGATCTCCAGGGTCGCGAACGCCTGGTCGATGAATCCGACCTGGTCCGCGATCACCCAGGCCTCGCGATCCCCAACGCGGGCCTTCAACGGCCTGTGGGAAGGGGACTGGGCGCGCCGGCGGACCAGTTCGGGGCCATTGAAGGGGACACGGGACGAATCCTGCCCCGCCTGGCCGATGTACTGGACGCCGGCCGCGAGGTCCCCCATATAGAACTGGGTCGCCCAGCGGGGCTTCTTCTGCCCGTCCACGCCGATGTTGCACGTGAAGACGATCCCGACGGGGGATATCCCTTCGGCGAGATCGCTGAAACGGGCCAGGTCCTTCTGGGCGGACCGGTAGAGGTCGACGTTGGGGACCAGGGGGAGGAAGGAAAGGCTCACCCAGGCGTACCCCACCTCCCAGTCCTGGTGATCCAGCCAGCTGGGGTAGGGGCAGTCGCTGCGGTGGTTGGGGTGGCGCCGGTCGCAGTAGGCGCAGGAGGGGGCGGAGACGGGGGGGACCTGGGCGGCGGCCTGCGCCGCGAAGAAAGCCAGCAAGGCGGCCGCGGCGGCCGATCGAAGGTGCATCTTCAAAGCCGTACCCCGCGCATATTTTATTGGTCCGGCAGGCACGATTCAATCCCTCCCGCCTGAGATTTCCTTCCCCGGCCGCGCGAAGGTCACGCTAATTTGAACTCCCCGGGGACCGCGGAACTTCCCGAAATGTGGATTATCCCGGCGAGACGACGCCGGCGGCGCGGCGGGAGGGAGAGAATATCTCCCGCGCCCGGCGGAGGTCTTCTTCCTTCACGGCCTTGATCGCCTCCCGCAGGCGCGCGGGATCGAGTCCCAACTGGTGCCGCCGTCCCAGGGAGAAGGCGACGCCGTAGGGATTCCCGGCCAGTGCCGCGTCCGGGAGGTCCACGAGGCCCAGGAGGAATCCGAAGGCGTTCAGCGCCGCCGCGGCCTCGCCGGGCGACAGCGCCGGCGTTACCGTCTCCGCCACGAAGGCGTCGATGCGGGCCAGTGCCGCGTCGTCCGCTTCCCCGTCCTTCGGCTGGACGCCGACGGTCAGCGTCGAGGGGTTGTCCAACGGCGCGAACATCACCGGGAAGGCGTTCCCCGCCCGCTTCCAGAGCCGGATCACGAGCACGAGATAGGCCGCGTAGAGCTCGCTCCCCGGCTCCGGCGCGGCGTAGGCCGCGGCCGCCGACCGGCCGGGGCCCTCGGCCTTCACGACCGACCCCCATCGCGGCTCGCCGGGGCGCGCGGGCTCCCCGGGGGCCTCGCCGGACGGCAGCGCCTCGAAGTGC